>DATIOU010000225.1:0-45831 GCA_035472835.1 Streptosporangiaceae bacterium
TGCTCGGTGCCTTTCGGTACGACGTAGATGTCTCCCGGCCGCAGGCTGACCGCTGACTCAGCGCCGTCGGCGTCGCGCAGCGCTATGTCGAACTGGCCGTCGACGACGAGGAAGAACTCGTCGGTGTCCGCATGCACGTGCCAGACGTGGTCGCCCTCGGCGTGCGCGATCCGGACGTCGTAGTCATTCATGCGCGCGACAATGCGGGGGCTGTAGACCTCGTCGAACGACCGTAGCGCTTCGTTCACGTTGACTGGCTTCCGATCCATACGGACATTCTGCCGCAGCTGCACCGAGTTCGGCTGCGCGGTATCAGCCGGTGGCGCGCGCCTCCTAGCCGCCCGGAACTTGAGGCACGCGCACGCTCCGCAATCGCGCCCCGGCCGGAAATGCCGGTGGGTGGCTGCCATGTGCCCGCACCGGCAAAGCGCCTCGTGGCGCGCTGCGCGCCGGTCAACCAGCCACTGCCGGAACCGGATCATGCGCGAACCGTAGAGACAGCGCGTTGCCGGCGAGTAATCCTTTGCACGGGCTTTTGAGATCGGCGCCCACCTCGATACCTAATGCGGTCCGCCGGCGGCGCGTGCGACCGGGTAGCCGAGGGCACCGATCGCCCGGAACGCGGCTCGCACCTCGCCCACGAATGGCTCCGGCTGCTCGAACGCCGCGAAGTGGCCGCCCTTGTCGAGCTCGTGCCAGTACCGGACGTCAGGAAAGTGGCGTTCGGCCCACCGCCGCGACGCCCGGAAGATCTCCCTCGGGAAAATCGAGCAGCCAACCGGCACCTGGACCGCGCCGGGCCGGGCCTGGCCGAAGCTCTCCCAGTACAGGCGCGCTGACGACGCCCCGGCGGCGGGCAGCCAGTACATCATGATGTTGTCCAGCATCTCATCCCGCGACAGGGCGTTGGCCGGGTCGCCGTCACAGTCGGTCCAGGACCAGTACTTCTCGACGATCCACGCGCACAGCGCGGCTGGCGAGTCGACGAGGCCGTACCCGATGCTCTGCGGCCGGGTCGACTGCTGCTTCGAATAGCCAGAATCCCACCGCCGGTAGTACTCCAGCGACTCGAGCGACGCCCGTTCCTGCGCGGTGAGGTCGTCCATCGTCGCGGGGTCCGGCGGCGCGGTCACCATGTTGAGGTGGATGCCGACGACGTGATCTGGGTGGCGAATGCCGAGGCCCGCGGTCACGCCCGCACCCCAGTCCCCGCCCTGCGCGCTGTAGCGCGGGTACCCCAGCCGCGTCATCAGCTGGTCCCAGGCGTCCGCGATGCGCTCGATGCCCCAGCCCGCCCGCTGCGGTTTGCCGCTGAACCCGTAGCCAGGCAGCGACGGGCACACGACGTGGAACGCGTCCGCCGGGTCCCCGCCATAGCTGGCCGGGTCCGTCAGCGGCCTGATCACCTTGCGAAACTCGACGATCGAGCCGGGCCAGCCGTGTGTCAGCACGAGCGGCAATGCGTCCTCGCGCGGCGACCTGACATGCAGGAAGTGGAAGTCCAGGCCGTCAATCTCGGTGCGGAACTGCGGGAACTCGTTGAGGCTCGCCTCGCACGCGCGCCAGTCGTAGCCATCCAGCCAGTACTCGCACAGCTCGCGCGCATACCGAAGCGGGGTCCCTTGCGACCAGTCGTCGACCGTCTCGGCGTCCGGCCAGCGCGTCTGCGCCAGACGCCTTCGCAGGTCGGCAACTTCCGCTTCCGGAACTTCGATACGGAACGGGGTGATGGCCTGGTTCATCTGCCTAGCATGACTCGGTTGGAGGCGCGGCGGGGACCTTAGCTCGATCCGCCCGCGAGGGCAGCGGGCAGGATCTGGCGCGGGATCACTGGAGCCGCGGCCCGGCGCTGCCACTCCCGCGGATAGCCGAGCGACACCTCCTCGTGCCGGATCCCGTCGTGCCACGTCGTCCGCGGGATGTGCAGGTGCCCGTACACGACGACCTTCGCCCGGTACCGGGTGGGCCAGTCGGCCGTCCGGACTGTGCCGCACCACTGCGCGAACGCCGGATACCGCATGACCGCTGTCGGCTCCCGCACCAGCGGGAAATGGTTGACCAGCACCGTCGGCAGGTCGGGAGGCAGCGCCGCCAGCCGCCGCTCGGTCTTGGCCACGCGATCCGCGCACCACGCTGCCCGGCTCGGGAACGGATCGGGATGCAGCCATCGCTCGTCCCGGCTCACGACGCCGTCGCTGTGGGCCCGTGCCAGCCCGTCGGCCGGCGAGGCGGCGCTCGCTGGCCGGAACGAGTAGTCATACAAGACGAACAGCGGCGCCACGACTACCGGCTCGTCGGCGCCCGTCCAGGTCGGGTACGGGTCCTCCGGCGTGATGACGCCCAGTCGACGGCATACGTCGACGAGGTGCAGGTACCGTTCTTCGCCCCGCAGCCGAACCGGGTCGCCCCTGTGCGTCCACAGCTCGTGATTGCCTGGAACCCAGACGACCTTGGCGAAACGCTCGCCGAGGACCCCGAGTACCCATTCGATGTCACCGGCCCGCTCGCCGACGTCACCAGCGATGATCAGCCAGTCCGACAGCGAGACTGGCTGGATGCGCTCGGCGATGGCCCGGTTCGCGTGGAACCCGACGTGCAAGTCGCTCACCGCCAGCAAGCGCGCAGCATCGTCGCCCCGCCGCCCGGTGCTGGCCAGAGAACCGGAGCGGGCCAACGAAGATGTCACCGGCCTTCCTGAGTCCAGCGGGTACTGTCACATCGTGCCACGTGCAGATGAGGGCTCGGCCCGGAGCCTGTTCGACGCCTCGGCCGAGGCGGCCGAGCAGGCGGCCGCGCCGCTCGCCGTCCGCATGCGACCGCGCACGTTGGCGGAGGTCGTGGGGCAGGGCCACCTAACCAGAGATGGCTCGCCGCTGCGCAAGCTCGCCGACACCGACGCCCCGATGGCCGTGCTGCTGTGGGGACCGCCCGGCACCGGCAAGACGACCCTCGCCTACGTCGTCGCGAATGCGACCAAGCGCCGGTTCGTCGAGCTGTCCGCCGTGTCGGCCGGCGTCAAGGATGTTCGCGCCGCGGTCGAGACGGCGCGCGGGCAGCTCGGCCTGACAGCCGAGCAGACGGTGCTGTTCATTGACGAGGTGCACAGGTTCAACAAGGCACAGCAGGACGCGCTGCTGCCGGCTGTCGAAAACCGCTGGGTGTCGTTCATCGGCGCCACTACCGAGAACCCGTCGTTCTCCGTCATCGGGCCGTTGCTTTCGCGGTCACTGCTGCTGACCCTTCGGCCGCTGACCGACGACGATATCCGCGTGGTCGTTGACCGGGCACTGTCCGACGACCGTGGCCTAGCGGGCACGATCGGGCTCGCGCCTGGCGTCGAGGATCACCTGGTACGCCTGGCCGGCGGCGACGCCCGGCGAGCGCTGACGTACCTCGAAGCCGCGGCGCTCGGCGTGCCGGCCGGCGGCGAGGTCACCGTCGAGATGCTCGAACGGGCCGTCGATCGGGCGATGGTGCGGTATGACCGGGCCGGCGACCAGCACTACGACGTGATTAGCGCGTTCATCAAGAGCATGCGCGGCAGCGATGCCGATGCGGCCGTGCACTACCTGGCGCGGATGATCGAGGCCGGGGAGGATCCGCGCTACATCGCTCGGCGGCTGATCGTGCACGCGAGCGAGGACGTCGGCATGGCGGACCCGATGGCGCTCCAGACAGCCATCGCCGCCGCGCAGGCTGTCGAGTTCGTCGGCCTGCCCGAGGCGCAGCTGAACCTCGCGCAAGCAGTCATTCACATCGCGCTAGCACCCAAGTCGAACGCGGTCGCGCAGGCCATCTGGACGGCTACCGCGGACGTCCGGCAAGGCCTGGCCGGACCGGTGCCCAAGCACCTGCGCGACACCAGCTACCCAGGGGCGGCAAGGCTCGGGCACGGCAAGGGCTACCGTTACCCGCACGATGATCCGGCCGGGGTGCTCGAGCAGCAGTACCCGCCGGACACGCTGGTCGGCAAGCGCTACTACGAGCCGACGGTGCACGGCGCCGAGGCGCGCGTCGCTGAGCGATCCGAGCGCATCCGGGCGGTCCTGACCGGTGCCGGCGAACACAGTGCCGACGAAACCGGTGCCGGCGAACCCGGTGCGGGCGAACCCGGTGCGGGCGAACCCGGTGCCGGCGAACCCGGTGCCGCCGAACACAGTGCCGGCGAACCCAGTGCCAGTGATGCAGACCGCGGCGGCCACGGGGCTGCTGCCGATGATGCCGCGGACGGCTAAGCCGCAGCGCGCGTAATCGGCCCCGTTCCCCGCATAAGAACGGTCAAGACGGACACCGTTCGCTCACCGGCCGGCTGGCGCGCCGGCTTCCGCGATAAGGTCAGGCGCGGGCCGCACGTGCAGTTGCGGAAGCGCAAGCGGAATGAGGAGCAGTCGCACATGAGGGGCGAGCGCAGATGAGCGGCGGGCAGCTAGCGGCGCTGATCGCCGCGGGGTTCTTCGCCGTGCTGGCCTGCGTCGCGATGGTGGTGCTGCTGCGATTCGGGCGACTGGTGTCGGCCGTGGCCCGCATGGTGACGGAGTACCGGGACCGCGCCGACCTGCTGATCGAGCAGGCGCAGGAAGCGGTCGACCGCACGAACGCGCAGCTGGCCAGGACCGACGTGATCACCGCCAGCATGGATCAGGTCACAGCCAACATGGCCGACCTCTCCGGGCACGTATCCGCGCTGGCGGGCCTGGCCCGGGGCATCTCGTCGGCCGCGACCGCGCCGCTGACCGGGATGTCGGCGTTCATGTTCGGGCTGCGCCGCGCGCTGCTTGTCCGGCGGACGCTCCAGGCCGTCGCCGAGCCAGCCGTCGGCGCGACGGCGCCCGAAGCGCCGGAGCGGCCCGCCCTCACCGGGGCAACTGCGAATGGGCGGGCGGTGCGTCGCCGATGATCCGCCGCGGATTCTGGCTGGCCGCCGGCGCGGTTCTCGGCATAAGCGGCTACCGCCGCGTCACGCGGCTGGCGAGCGCGCTAGTCGTCCCGCGCACGCCAGGCATGCGATCACTACCCGGAACGGGGCCTACGGCCGGACCGCAGATGCTAGCGCCGCCCCCGCGAGCGAAGTCGTCGCAGGTTGCCCGCGCCGCCGCCGCCGCCAGGTTCGTCCGGGATGTCCGGGCCGGCATGGCCGAGTACCGGGATCTGCATCGGGACGAGCCTGACCGAGCCTCGCGAGGCCGTACGCTCGAAGGTCAGAGCTCCCGGGCGCTTTCGTCGGAGCCAGCGCTTTCATCGGAGGCAGCAGGGTCCGGCGAGAGCCAGCAGGCACCGCGCGAGCCCTGATCCTCTGTCAGCTAGCCCCCGGTTACTTCTGGCCGGGCTTGTCAAAGTGAAGGATGGCCGTGATGGAGTCGGCAGAGATCGTCCGCCGTTTCCTTACTTACTTCCAGCAGCGTGGGCACACTGTGGTGCCTTCGGCCAGCCTGGTCGCCGACGATCCGACGCTGCTCCTGGTGAACGCCGGCATGCAGCCGTTCAAGCCGTATTTTCTCGGCCAGCAGACGCCGCCGTTCTTGCGGGCTACTAGTTGCCAGAAGTGCGTGCGGACGCCGGACATCGAGGAGGTCGGCAAGACGACGCGGCACGGCACGTTCTTCCAGACGCTCGGCAACTTCTCGTTCGGCGGCTACTTCAAGGACCAGGCGATCCCGTTTGCGTGGGACCTGCTGACCCGGCCGGAGGCGGACGGCGGCTTCGGGTTCGCCGAGAACCGGCTCTGGGTCACCGTGCTGCATGAAGACGACGAGGCGGCCAAGATCTGGCATGACGTCGTCGGCGTGCCGGAGGGCCGGATCCAGCGTCGGGGCCTCGCCGACAACTACTGGCACATGGGCGTCCCGGGGCCAGGCGGGCCGTGCTCGGAGATCTACTACGACCGCGGTCCTGAGTACGGCCGGGCGGGCGGTCCGGAGGCAGACGAGGACCGGTACCTGGAGGTCTGGAACCTCGTCTTCATGCAGTACCAGCTCGGCGCCGTCCGGTCGAAGGTCGACTTCGACGTCGCGGGTGACCTGCCGTCCCGCAACATCGACACGGGCATGGGCATGGAGCGGATGGCCGCGCTCTTGCAGGGCGTCGACAACATCTACGAGATCGACACCATGTGGAAGGTGCTGGAGCGGGCGGCCGAGCTCACCGAGAGCACCTATGGCGCTGACGAGCGGACCGACGTCGCGCTGCGGGTGGTGACCGACCACGTGCGGACCGCCGTCATGCTCGTCGCCGACGGCGTGATCCCGTCTAATGAGGGCCGCGGTTACGTCCTTCGCCGGATCTTGCGGCGCAGCATGCAGAAGCTGCGGCTGCTGTCGGGCGCGCAGCGCGGCGGCTCCGGGCACAGCCGGGGCGGCGGGGACGACCGGTTCATGCACAAGCTGAGCTCAGTGGCGATCGAGGCGCTCGGCCAGCAGTACTCGGAATTGGTCAGGGACGCGCCGCACATCCACACGGTCATCGACGCCGAGGAGGCCGCGTTCCTGGCGACGCTGCGCACCGGCAGCGCGATCTTCGACGCGGCTGTCGAGGAGACGCGGCGGCGCGGCGCCGAGACCATTCGCGGCGAGCAGGCCTTCCAGCTCCACGACACGTACGGCTTCCCGATCGACCTCACGCTGGAGATGGCGAGCGAGCAGGGGCTGGCGGTCGACGAGACCGAATTCCGGCGGCTGATGGCCGAGCAGCGGCAGCGAGCCAAGGCCGATGCGGCGGTCAAGAAGACCGGCAACGCCGACATCTCCGTTTTCGCGCGCGTGCTGGAGCAGGCAGGCACTGTTACGTTCACCGGTTATGACGAGGTCGCAACCGATGCGACAGTCGCGGGCCTGCTAGTCGGCGGCGCCTCGGTCCCGTCGGCCAGCGTCGGCACCGCGGTCGAGGTCATCCTGGACCGGACCCCGTTCTACGCCGAGGGCGGCGGCCAGCTCGCCGACAACGGAGTCATCGTGACGATCGGGAGCGGGGCGGGGGACGAGGCGAGCATCGCGGTCACCGACGTTCAGGCGCCCGTGCCGGGCTTGATCGTCCACCGCGGCACGGTGACCAGCGGCGAAATCGTCGTCGGCGCGCCTGTGCACGCCGAGATCGACGTGGAGCGACGGCGGGCGATTTCCCGCTCGCACACGGCGACGCATCTTGTGCACCGAGCCTTCCGCGGCGCGCTCGGCGAGTCGGCGGCGCAGGCCGGCTCGGAGAATGCACCAGGGCGGTTCCGGTTCGACTTCACCGCCCTGGGTGCGGTACCGCCTTCGGTGCTCGCCGACGCTGAGCAGGAGGTTAACCAGGTCCTCATCAACGACCTTGAGGTGCGCGCGTATCACACATCGCTCGATGAGGCCAGGTCGATGGGCGCGCTCGCGCTGTTCGGCGAGAAGTACGGCGGCCAGGTACGCGTCGTCGAGGTCGGCGAGTACTCACGCGAGCTGTGCGGCGGGACGCACGTGGCCAGGTCAGGAAACCTCGGTCTGGTCAAGATCCTCGGCGAGTCGTCGATCGGGTCGGGCGTGCGCCGGGTCGAAGCGCTCGTCGGCATCGACGCGTTCAGGTTTCTCGCCCGTGAGAGCGTGCTCGTCAGCCAGCTTTCCGAGCAGCTCAAGGCCCGGCGGGAGGAGTTGCCCGAGCGCATCTCCGGGGTCGTCACGCGGCTCCGGGACGCAGAGCGCGAGCTTGACCGGCTCCGGTCGGTCCAGCTGCTTGGCGGCGCGGCCGACCTGGCGCGCGGCGCAGCGGATGTGTCCGGCGTCGCGTTCGTGGCGCACCGGGTGCCAGACGGCGTTTCGGGCGACGATATTCGCAAGGTAGCGCTCGATGTTCGCGGCCGGCTCCCGGCCGACAAGCCCAGCGTCGTCACCGCGATCGGCGTCACCGAGGGGCGGCCGACCGTCGTGGTCGCGGTGAACGACGCGAGCCGCGCCCAGGGCCTCCGGGCCGGCGCGCTGGTGCTCGCCGCCGCTGGCGCGCTCGGCGGTCGCGGCGGCGGCCGGGACGATGTCGCTCAAGGCGGCGGCGCGCCGCTGGGCGATCATGCCGACGAAGCGGTCGATGGGGCCTTTGGCGCGGTTCGTGTACTTATTGCCGACATACGGGGCGCAGGTGCCGTAGGGTGAATCCGTGCCTCTACCAGTTCGTGTCCGGGCTGAGACCTACCGTGTTCGGCCACCGGCTCTGGGCGATCGGATCTTGAGTCGTGGCGATCATGAGGTGGGCGCCGACGATAGCTGGCTGGACGCCGATGTGAGGCACGGAGTCCGACTCGGCGTCGACGTCGGCACAGTCCGGATCGGGGTCGCCAGGTCCGATCCCGGCGGCCTGCTGGCGTCACCGCTGGATACGGTCCGCCGCGGCGCGGGCGACATCGCGGAGCTGGTCAGGCTCGCGGCCGAGCATGAGGCCATGGAGGTTGTCGTGGGGCTCGCCGTCGGCCTGGCCGGGCGCGAGGGCAAGTCAGCCGCCGACGGCCGGGCATTCGCGTCTGCGCTCGCGGCGCGGCTTATGCCCGTCCCGGTCCGGCTGGTGGACGAGCGCTTCACGACGGTGCTGGCGCACGCGGCGCTGCAGCAAAGCGGCGTGGGGTCCAGGGACAGGCGACTTGCAGTGGATAAAGCCGCGGCGGCACTGCTGCTGCAGGGCGCACTTGACGCGGAGCGTTCTACCGGCGAGCCTGCGGGGCAGCTGGTGGCAGGAGGCGCGACGACATGAGCCGCGACAGCTATGACGGCCGGGATGGGCGACGCGAGGCTGCGCCGGACGGGCACGATCGCCGCGGCCGCCGCGGCCGGCGGGGCACCCGGGCCAAGGAGCAGTGGCCGCCTGAGGTCGAGGACCCGGGCGCGGGTTACGGCGACCGCGGCTATTCCGACCCTGGGTACCCCGACCGCGGCTATTCCGACCCTGGGTACGGTGCTCGAGGCCGCGGCGAATCGGAGTACCCGGATGCCGGGTACGCCGGATCGGGCCACCACGGCTACCCCGAGGGCGGCTACGCCGAGGGCGGGTACCCCGAGGCCGGCCACGCCGAGGGCGGCTACGCCGAAGGCGGCTACGCCGACCCCGGTTATGCCGGACCGGGCTACTCGGGCCAGCACGATGGCTACGGGCACTCTGGCGAATACGGGCGTCCCGGCGGCTACCCGGAGGGCGGATACCGAGACGCGAGCTACGGACTCGGCGATCCCTATGCTGCGCCTGAGCCGTACCAGGCCGGACCAGATGGCTATGACGCGGGCGCGCGTGGCGGCGGCCGCGCAAGCGGTCCGTACAGCAGCACCCCGGACGGCTATGGCGGGCGAGCCGGTTACGGTGAGCAGGATTCTTACGGCGGGGGGCCCGCCGGATATGACACCGGTGACCCGTATGCGAGCCGCGGCGGCCGGCGCGGGGTAGACCAAGGCGGATACGACGGTCTAGCCGGAGCACAGTACGGCGGGGGATAAGACGATCACGACTTGCACGGCGCCATCGGCGCTGAAGCCCGTGAGCAGTATGCGGGGGGCGAGGCCGACTTCGGCCGCGCGAACGACCAGGGCGGGCGTTACGGCTGGCGGGAGTCGGTGGACGACACCGGTCTGAGGCGGCGCCGCGACCCTGAGGACGACTTCGATCCCGACAGCCCGCGGCACAACGGATTTTTCCGGGGCTTCGGGGCCCAGAACGATGCGGGCGGGCATCGCCCGCCGCGCCGTAAGCGCAGCCGTGCGGGCATCGCTGCGCTTCTGATCCTCATCCTGTTTCTCGGCGGCGTCATCGGCGGCGGTGCCTACGCCTACAAGTGGTACTCCAATCGGCACGCGGACTGGACCGGATCGACAGGCACCGGCTCGGTCGTGGTACGGGTTTCGCCTGGTGAGTTCGCGTGCACCTCGTCCCTGGAAAATACGCTGGTCAGCGACGGGGTCGTCGCGTCCGGATCGGCGTTCTGCACCGCAGCCAAGACCAGCACCAGCGGCGGTTCGCTGCTCGAGCCCGGCTACTTCAGGCTGCACAAGCACATGGGCGCGGCCCTGGCGTGGGCTTTGATCACCAACCCGAAGTCACGGGTGCAGAAGACCGTTGCCGTACCGGACGGGCTGCGGGTTAGCAAGGTCATCGCTATCTTGTCCGCTAAAACTGGCATCTCGGTCAGCAAGTTCGAGTCGGCCCTGAAGGACACTTCAGCGCTTGGGTTGCCGACCTGGGCTAAGGGCAACCCGGAAGGCTTCCTGTGGCCGGCCACCTACAACCTGGAGCCCGGGGCCACTGCGCAGTCGATTCTGAAGATGCTGGTGAAGCAGGCGAACACCGAGTACGCCAGCATCAACCTGGCCGCCAAGGCGAAGGCAGCGCAATTCACTGAGTACAAGGTGATCATCGAGGCGAGCCTGCTAGAAGCCGAGGTGCCACCGCAGTACTACACAAAGGTCGCCAAGGTCATCGACAACCGGCTGAACCTGGTTCCCCAGATGAAACTCGGGTTGGACAGCACGGTTGCGTACGCGCTCAACAAGTACGTATACAACCTGACCAAGAGCGACCTGAACGTGAACTCCCCGTACAACACCACCATCCACACTGGCCTGCCGCCGGGTCCGATCGACTCGCCGGGCATGGCCGCGATCAAGGCCGTGTTGCACCCAGCCTCCACACCAGCCCTGTACTTCGTCACGATCAACAAGCAGGGGCTGACAGAGTTCACGGCGGACTACAACCAGTTCCTGACCTGGTCCAATCTGGCGAAGAGGAACGGGGTCTGACCTCGTGACGCCCGGGCGCCAGTCAGCGCTGTGACGGCGCGAGCAGCCGTGCTCGGCTCGCCAGTCACACACTCGCTGTCGCCGGTGCTGCACACGGCGGGCTACCGGGAGCTCGGCCTGACCGGCTGGACCTATGAGGCGATCGGATGCGACGAACGAGGGCTGCCCGGGTTCCTGGACTCGGTTGGCCCGGACTGGGCTGGACTCTCGCTGACAATGCCGCTCAAGCGGGCGGTCCTGCCCTTGCTGGACAAGGCCGAGCAGCTCGTGACTGACGTGGGTGCCGCCAACACCGTGCTCCTGCGTGACGGCAGGCGCCTGGGTTACAACACCGACGTTTCCGGCATGGTGACGGCGTTGCGCGGGGCGGGCGTGACCTCAGGGCAGGACGCGGTGATCCTCGGTAGTGGCGCCACTGCCTGCTCTGCGCTCGCCGCGGTCCGCGAGCTGGGTGCCACCGACGTTGCCGTCGCGGTGCGGTCGCGCCGACGGGCCGAGCCCTTGCGCCAGGTCGCGGCTCGGCTGGGCGTGGACGTGCGGCTGGTCGACGTGGACGCGGAGTCCGGCCTGGCCGATCGTGGGGCCGTGGGCGCCGCGACTGGGCCCGTGCGGGGCCGCTGGCGGCTGCTGATTTCGACGATCCCGGCGGTCGGCGCTGCCGCGGTAGCCGCGCAGCTTGAGGCCGGAGCTGTGCGACCGGATGCGGTATTCGACGTTATTTATGACCCCTGGCCGACCGTGCTGGCCGAGACCGCCCGCGCCGCTGGGATTGTCGTCATATCCGGATATGAGCTGCTTCTGACCCAGGCCGCCGGCCAGTTCGAGTTGATGACTGGCGAGGCGGCGCCAGTGGCGGCCATGCGCGCAGCGGGCCTGGCCGAGCTTGACCGGCAGCGGAATATTAGGTAGGGCCGCTGCGCTAGATAGCTGCGGGAATTCCAGCGGGTGCCAGCATGGGCTAGGCTTACTCGCAAGACAATGCTCGGTAATCAGCCACCTGAGGCGTGGCGCTTGCCGGGCGTGCAAGCGGAGGACCACCCCGGCCGCCTCCCACCTAGCCGGTAGCCGCCGGCGGGTACTAGCGCCGGGCACCTCGGTTGAGGTGCCTGGCTGGTCAGCAGGCTCCGGCCTGGCTGATCTGGCCGGACGCCACAGCCCGAGCTTCTGGGATGGCAGCGGCGTCGCGGGTATGCCCGCTCAGGCGTGTCCTGGGCTCGGCAGTAGCTCGCACTGGTGGCCCCGCACGCACAATATGCGGGGCTTTTCTGGCATCTGCGGTCGGTTGCGCATCCGCAACCGCTGCGCGCCGAGGACTCCGCCATTTCTGCCCGGGGATAGTCCCCGTGCACACCTCGTGACACAAGGAGGTCACATCAGCACCGAACCTCGTATCAACGAGCGCATCCGGGTACCCGAAGTGCGGCTTGTCGGCCCGGCCGGCGAGCAGGTCGGGATAGTCGCCATCAACGATGCGCTCCGGCTGGCCCAGGAGGCAGATCTCGACCTGGTCGAGGTTGCGCCCATGGCCCGGCCCCCTGTTGCCAAGCTGATGGACTACGGAAAGTTCAAGTACGAGTCCGCCCTGAAGGCCAGGGAGTCGCGCAAGAACCAGGCCCAGACGGTCATCAAGGAGATCAAGCTACGGCCGAAGATCGACCCGCACGACTACGGCACCAAGAAGGGCCACGTCGAGCGGTTCCTCAAGCAGGGTGACAAAGTCAAGGTAACCATCATGTTCAGGGGACGTGAGCAGTCGAGGCCCGAGCTCGGGTTCAAGCTGCTACAGCGCCTGGCCGGCGACATCGAGGAGCTTGGCTTCGTCGAGTCATCGCCCAAGCAGGACGGCCGGAACATGATCATGGTCCTGGGCCCGCACAAGCGTAAGACCGAGGCCATGGCGGCCGCGAAGGCCGACCGGGCCAGCCGGTCGAACGCGCGCAATGCCGATCCGGCCGCGCAGGCTTCGCCGGCCGCGCAGGCTTCGCCGGCGGCTGCTTCGCCGGCGGCTGCTTCGTCTGCGTCTGCGCCCGCGCCGCGTTCCGCTGCCCAGGCGACGCCGCGCGCTGCCGCCGGTGCCACGCCGGCGGTGCCCGCAGAGCCGCGGAACTCGCAGGACGCCGCGCCGACGGCGCCCGCCGAGCCGCCGAGCTCGCAGGACGCCGCGCCGACGCCCGCATCAGCGCCCGCCCGGCCGCCGGCGGCCGCGAAGCCGAGTGCCCCGCCGAAGCCTACGGCGCCGCGAAGCACCGCGGCCTCGGGCCAACGGCCGGCAGCGGCGAGCAACGGCACGCCAAAGCCGACGGCGCCCCGCGGGACTACATCGGCTTCGAGGGCGGCGGCCAGCGCCGCGCCTAAGCCTGGCCCTGCACGCCGCAAGCCGGGCGAGGCCGAGAGGTAGACAAAGTCTTGGGCCAGGCGGGCTGGCTTGCCAGCCCGCCTGGTGACATCAGGGCCGCCAGTGCGAGGGCCCGGTTATGGCCTGGCAGCGCGTGCTGCCGGGCGCACGAGAACCGTGCCTGACGGCACGCCAGGTTGACGTGCCGACGGGGAGCCGGAAGCACGAGGAGCCGTGCCACTGGCACGCAGGATTGGAGACGCGGCGAAGATGCCGAAGATGAAGACGCACAGCGGTTCCAGCAAGAGGTTCCGGCTGACGGGCACCGGCAAGATCATGCGCCGCCGTGCCAATCGTGCTCACTACCTGGAGCACAAGCCGAGCACGAAGACCCGTCGCCTGGCTGGCTACGTCGAGGTTGCGCCTGGTGACGCGAAGAAGGTCAAGAAGCTGCTGGGAAAGTGACCCGGCCCGCCGCTAGAAGCTAGAAAGAGAGTTCCTTCATGGCACGCGTGAAGCGGGCGGTCAATGCCCACAAGAAGCGTCGGGTTGTACTCGAGCGCGCCAGTGGTTACCGGGGCCAGCGCTCCAGGCTCTACCGCAAGGCGAAGGAGCAGCAGCTCCACTCCATGACGTACGCCTACCGGGACCGCAAGGACCGGAAGGGCGCGTTCCGGCGGCTGTGGATCCAGCGGATCAACGCGGCCGTGCGGGCGGAAGGCCTGACCTACAACCGGTTCATACAGGGCCTCAAGCTGGCCGAGGTTGAGGTCGACCGGCGGATGCTCGCCGACATGGCCGTCGCCGACCCGCAGGCATTCGCCGTGCTTGTCACTGTCGCCAAGACCGCGCTGCCGGCGGACGTCAACGCCCCAGCAGCCTGAGCTGAGATCACGCCGGCGCACCAGCGCCGATGACTAGGCCGGCTCGGCCACTCAACCCGCAGGCGGGCGGTGCCCTGGGCATCCGCTCGCCGAGGGTGAAGGCTGCCCGCCAGCTTGGCAAGAAATCATTCCGGGAACGGGGTCGCTCGTTCCTCGCCGAGGGTCCGCAGGCTGTCCGCGAGGCGCTACGCCAGCCGGGCGTTCTGACGGAGCTGTTCGTCACGGGCCATGGCAGCGGACGTCATCCCGAGCTTGTCGCCCAGGCCGCCAACCAGGGCGTCGCTATCCACGACGTGAGCGGCGAGGTGATGGCCGAGCTGGCCCAGACCATCACGCCGCAAGGCGTCCTTGGCGTCTGCGGGTTTGTCGATGTGCCGCTGGAATCGTTGCTCGCTCGCTCGCCTCGCCTTGTTTCCGTGCTGGCCAACGTGCGCGATCCCGGCAACGCCGGGACCGTGCTGCGCACCGCCGACGCTGCGGGCGCCGACGGGGTGATATTCACGGCGGCCTCTGTCGACCCCTACAACAGCAAGTGCGTTAGGTCGTCGGCCGGCAGCCTGTTCCACCTGCCGGTCGTCGTGGGTGTGCCGCTGCCGACGGCCATCGCGGGGCTGCGGGCGGCCGGCCTCCAGGTCCTCGCCGCGGACGGCAGCGCCGAGCTCGTCGTGGACTCAGCTGGCGGCCCAGACCTCGCTAGGCCTACGGCCTGGATGTTCGGCAACGAAGCGTGGGGGCTGCCGGACGACGTGCTGGCACTCGCCGACACCCCGGTGGCGGTCCCGATTTACGGCCAGGCGGAGAGCCTGAACTTGGCCGCCGCGGCCGCGGTCTGCCTGTACGCCTCAGCGCGACACCTCGCGGCCCACCCGGTCTGAGCATCTGGTCTGTAATTCTCCGCCCTCAACGTTGCGGACTTCACGGAAGAGAGCGAGCACGCGTACATCCGATCCTGGGATCACCGCACTACAGCTGGAGGATCCCATGCGTAAGCTCGTCTTCACCCTCTGCGCCTCCGCCGCTATCGCAGCCTGCGCCGCTGGCTTGCCAGCGGTTGCCCAGGCCAGCGCTCTCGTACGGACGCAAACGCGCCCAATGACGGACGGCGGACCTGCCGCTGTCACCGCCCCCGCAGCAACCGACCCCTTCTCGTTTAGCACGAAGATGAACTCCTTCGCCCCCATCGATATGGCGCCGCAGGGGCTGTCCGCTGGCGATGGCTACGTGGTCGCCGGGCTTATCACCCGCAACGGCAAGAGCGACGGGCTTGCGACGGCCCAGTGCACATACACCCTCACCAAGGGCCCGGTGCTGCGCTTGTGCACAGTGGACTACGCCTTCACTAACGGGCTGCTCGTCACCAGCGGCTTCATCAACGGGCCGGCCCAGGGTGCCCCGGTCGCCCTGGTCGTCGTGGGCGGAACCGGCGCGTTCGTCAACGTGCGCGGTTACGGCACGCTGCAGCCCACCAGCACCGGAAGTGACGTGACCCTCCAGCTCTCCCGATAACCAGGGCAGCGCGACACCGGCAGCCGCCCGCCGTCGTCAGTACCGACGGGCGGGCGGCTGCGGCGCGCTGGAACCGATAGTCAGCCGGCCTTAGCGGCAGCGCCCGCGAGCTGTCTTGTCAGTTCGGTCCGGGAGGAGACGCCGAGCTTTCGGAAGGCCCGGGAGAGGTGGAACTCGACGGTCCGGGTGCTGAGGAACAGCGCCCGGCCGACTTCTGCGTTGGTCCGCCCTTCTGTGACCATCATGGCAATCTGCAGTTCCTGCGGGGTAAGTTGCCGCGGCGCTTCGCCGGTAGCGATTGTCTCGCCGGTCGCGCGCAACTCTGCCCGCGCCCGGTTCGCCCAAGGCCGCGCGTCGAGGCGGTCGAAGATCTCGATCGCGGCTCGCAGCTGGGTCCGGGCGTCGCGGCGGCGCCGCGCCCGGCGCAGCCGCTCCCCGTAGCACAGGTGAGTGCGCCCTAGCTGGAACGCGGCGTCAGCGTGTTCCTGCAGCCCGATCGCATGCTGGAAGTGAGAGTCAAAGTCGGTGTCCGCAACGATGCCACGGCAGCGCTCCGCCCGGCTTGCCGGAAGCGGGTTGTCCTCGCCCGGAACGAGGGCCAGGAACTCGGGTAGCAGGTCACGAGCTCGGTCATGCTTGCCCGCCTGGGCGTACGCCTCGATGAGATCGGGCAGCGGCGAATGGTATGGATGCTGGACGCCGATATCGGCCGCGAGCTTGCTGGCCTGTTCGTAGCGGCCGATGGCCTCGTCCAGCCGCCCGGCCCCGAAATCCAGCAGGGCTAGCTGGCGCTGGCCGAGCAGCCGATACAGCGGAAGGCCAAGCTCGACCGCCAGCCCGGCTGCCTCGTCGGCGTGCGCCCGGCAGTCTGTCTCGCGGCCCTGCGCCGCCTCGATCGAAGAGATGGTGACGAGCAGGTCGCACGCCAGATAACGCTGCCCGGTCGCGCGGGCCAGCTCCAGCGCCTCGCAGCCCTGGGCTAGCGCTGGCGCCCAGTTGCCGGTCTGCGAGTGCATCCAGCTCGCGTCGGCCAGGGCACGCGGCAGCACGCCAAGTGCTCCCTGGGACCGGACGAGATCGACGGCACGCTCGGCATAGTGGCGGCCTTGGGCCGGCTCGCCGACAGACGCCCAGGCGCGAGCGGCCGCCATGTTGAGGTCAGCTTTGACGCCGAGTGGCGGGTCGTTGGCGAGGAGCGCCATGCTCTGCTTCATCAGGCGCATGCCCTCTGCTGGGTCGCCACGGAGCCAGGCCAGCTGGCCGACGGCCAGCCTGGCTCGGAACCCGCCAGCGGAACCTTGCTGCCCCAGCAGCTCCGCAACCGTGCCTGCCTCATCGACCAGAGCGGCCTCGACGGCCGCGTCAAATGACTCGAGCAATAGCTCGGCGGCGAGCTCGGGGTCGTCTTCCGCGACGAGCTCGGCCGCTTCCCGCAGCATGCGATGAGCTGCGTCCATCCGGCCGCGGAGCAGGTCGACTCGGCCGTGAACTGCGAGCAGCCCGGCTTTACGCGCTGGCGGCAGGCCTGGTGCTGGCCCCGCGGCGAGCCGCTCTGCGTGATCCAGGTCGCCGCCATGGAGCGCCGCCTCGGCGGCGCGAAGTAGCCGCTCGGTGCGGGCGTCGCCGGGCTCGGAGAGCTCCGCAGCTCGTTCCCAGGCAGCTGCGGCTTCGAGCGGAGCACCGCGGCCAGCGGCGAGCGCAGCCGCCCGATCTAGAGCCGCAGCCGCGAGCTGATCTGGCCCGGCTGCCGCGTGCGCCAGGTGCAAGGCCGCGCGTTCATCGTCGACGCCCGCCAGCACGTCCGCGAGTGCCCGATGGGCTGCGCGCCGCTGTGACGGTGTCGCCGAGTGGTAGGCAACCAGCCGGACTAGCGGATGGACAAACTCCACGCTGCCGCTAGTGAGCCGGACCAACCGTTCATCTTCGGCGTCAGCGAGGCTCGCCGAGCCGCCAGCTCGGACCGCGGCTGCCAGCACCGCCTGGGCGTCGCAGCGGCCCGCGGCGGCAGCCACCAGCAGCGTTATCCGAAGCGCGG
Organism: Streptosporangiaceae bacterium; assembly: GCA_035472835.1. Lineage (GTDB taxonomy): Bacteria > Actinomycetota > Actinomycetes > Streptosporangiales > Streptosporangiaceae > JAJYUU01. Next base: position 17,491 of record DATIOU010000225.1, read on the forward strand.
GCTCGAGAGTGCCGAGCCGGTCGCCATAGCGCTGCCGGACCTCAGCTCCTGGATCGAGCGGCAGGTGCCCAGTCGCTGACTTACCCGGGCCGTGGAGCTGCTCGGCCGGCAGCCCGACCGCGAGTTCGTGAAGGGCAAGCGGGTTGCCGCCGGTCTCCGCGCACAGCCGCGCGCCGACCCCGCGCCCAGGCGAGGTGCCCGCGACGTCCTCGATCAAGAGCGCGGCGTCCATGGCATCCAGTCCGGCCAGATTATGCGTCCGAAGACCGGCCAGCACGACGTCGTCACCTGGTTGGGCAGTCAGAACGCAAGCGATGGGGTCGGCGGCGAGCCTGCGGAGCGCGAACGCCAGGGCGTGCATCGTCGCCTGATCCAGCCAGTGCGTGTCGTCGACCAGCAGGAGCAGCGGCTGCGTCCCGGCTGCCGTGGTCAGCAGGCTGTGGGTCCCGGCGGCTATGGCCAGCCGCTCCGGTGCCGTTTCTCCGCGTCCGCCATCAAGGCCTAGCGCGGCGCGCAGCGCCTCTGCTTGCTGCCGCGGCAGTGTGTCCAGTTGTCCGGTCAGCGGGCGCAGCAGCGAGTAGAGGCCAGCAAACGCCATGCCGGTCTCCGATTCGAACCCGCTGGCACGGAGGAGAAGCATGGCGTCCGCGTCCGACGCGGCGTACTCGAGCAGCGTGGTTTTCCCGATGCCGGGTTCTCCCCGCAGCACCAGCACGCCGCCCTGCCCGCCGCGAGCTTGCTGCAGCAGCCGATCGAGCATTTGACGCTCCGCGTCCCGCCCCACCAGCATGCCCGCACCATACTGCACAAGCCATTACGGCCACAGAACGCAACACGGCCGATCTTCGCAGCGCATTCGGGCTCTGGATACCGCGACCTTCCGGCCCTTGTACCTGAAATATCCGATTCGGTGCGGGCCACCCAGACGGGGGCAAATCGCACCCGGGTTGCCCGGCTATGTCCCCTGGATTTCCCTGGTCAACGATGCCAGCGTGGGATTTACGGCAGCAGGTGGGCTGCGGGCATCGGCGGGGAGGCGACTAGCAGCGTGGGCGTGATCGGCCAGGTTACGTTCGAAAGCGGGGACATATGCTGGCGGAAGACATCGACTTCTATCAGGTTTTCAAGATCCATCCGACGAGCATGGTGCTCCTCACGGCGGACCTGAAGATCATCGACGCGAACGAAGAGTTCCTGCGCGAGGTGGGGCGCGACCTCGATGACCTGGTTGGCCACCACCTATTCGAAGAGTTCCCGAAGATGCCCGAGCGCCCGAGCGGCCATCAGCCGTGGACCGCAGTGGAGGCCGCCATGACGTCTGGCAAGCGCGAGCACAACCTGCTGTTCAGGGAGGACGTCGAGGACCCAGACCAGCCGGGCGTCTTCATTGAGCACTACTGGTCGTCCGTGGCACAGCCCATCAGGGATAGTGACGGCAACGTCGACGTGATCGAGTTCAGCCTGCGGGATGTGACGCCCTTGATCGCCGAGTACCGTGTGCTGCAATCGGAGAAGCAGTAGCGGGGACCGCCGTTTCGACGGATCCCGGTGTGCTGGGATTTAACATGAATCAGCTAGAGTCTGATCACGTTGCGTCATGAAGTGGTTGGAACCGGTCGCAGGCAAGGCCCAACGTAAGCCGTGCTCGGTGACTCGGCTGTAGCTCCCAGCCTCCCGGAGGCGGCGCGCAGGTGGACGGGAACGTGAGAGGTCAGGCAGCGGTCAGGGTCGTGGGCATGCCATCGGCTGTGTCCGCACCCGACCGCATTCCGCCTGGCGCCGACCCGTCAGTCAGCGCCGATTCGCGCGACTTCGCCAGTGAGCTAGTACTTGCCGACGACCTGCCTGATGGCCTGGTCGTGGCTGACCGGGTGGGCAAGGTGGCCGTCTTCAACCGCGCAGCCGCCCGGCTCACCGGCGTCAGTCAGGGTGCCGCCCTCGGCCAGGACGTCCGGCAGGTGCTGCCGCTGCGCGATAGCGACGACCGTTGCTGGTGGACGCTATGCCAGCCATACACCGGACTCTCGACTCGGACGCGCCACCCCGAGCGCCCGCTCTACCTGCCTGACGGCACCGAGCTGCTGGTGAGCGTGGGCTACGTGCGGGCGCCGCGCGGCTGCGGCCCGCGTGAAGGCTGGTCCAGGGAACCGGGGGCGGTGAAGCGGATCGCCATTACCCTGCGAAGCACCGAGCAGCGCATGCGCCTGGAACGCAGCCGGGCCGACCTGGTCTCCACCGTCGCTCATGAGCTGCGATCCCCGCTGACGAGCGTCAAGGGCTTTACGGCGACGCTGCTGGCCAAGTGGCCACGGTTCACCGATGACCAGAAGAAGGTCATGCTCGAGACAGTCAACGCCGACGCCGACCGCGTTACCCGGCTGATCACCGAGCTGCTCGACGTATCCAGGATCGAGTCGGGCCGGATCGAAGTGCACCGCGAGCTGGTCGATATCGCCAGCCGGGCGATGAAGATCATCAGCGGTCGCATCGCCGCCGGTGACACGCCGGACCGCTATCAGGTCGAGGTGGCGCCCGGCGTGCCGGAGACCTGGCTCGACGTAGACAAGGTTGACCAGGTCCTGGCGAACCTCATCGAGAACGCCGTCAGGCACGGGGCTGGTACCGTTACCACTGTGGTGGAGCCAGCGGTGGTAGCAGGGGCTCCTGGCGTGGCCGTTGCGGTTCGCGACCAGGGTCCTGGCATCGCGCCCGAGGTAGCGCCCCGCGTCTTCGCCCGGTTCTGGCGCGCGAAGCGCCGCGGCGGCGCCGGCCTAGGCCTCTTCATCGTCAAGGGCTTGGTCGAGGCCCACGGCGGGGAGATCATTGTGCAGCAGGCGCCTGGGGGCGGAGCTGAGTTCCGATTTACCATGCCCGCCGGGACGCCTGAGTTCGGCTAGCCGGCGGGCCTTCGGTATTGCCTGCCCCCTGGTCCGTGTGCGCGGTGCCAGGACCGAGCGGTCGGCTGCTGAAGGATGCGGACGGCGTGCGTCCGTAATCTTCTGCTTGGGCCGCGCCGCGTCCGCGGGCAGCGTGCACCGGTCTTGCCGGCCGGCTCGCCCTGCCTGTTTCCCCGCTTCATCGCAGTTGACCGCAGGAGATCAGGATCGATGTCCGCACCGAACAACACCTATGACCCCGTGGAGGTGGCTGCGCTGTCTCCCGAAGAACTACAGCGCATGCAGGCTGAGGCGCTCGCCGCCATCGGCACCGCCAGTGACCTCGCCGAGCTCAAGACGGCTCGCATCGCCCACTTTGGTGACCGGGCACCGCTGACACTGGCCAACGCGGAGATCGGCGCCCTGCCACCGGCCGCGAGGGCGGAGGCGGGCAAGCGCATCGGCACTGTGCGGGCTGTCATCAAGCAGGCGCTCAGCGACCGGCAGGCCGAACTCGAGGCCGACCGGGACCGGCGCGTGCTCGTCGATGAAGCCGTCGACGTCACGTCGCCGTGGGACCGGCACCTGGACGGCGCACGCCATCCGATCACCACGGTGGGCGAGCGCCTCATCGACGTGTTCGTCAACATGGGCTACGAGGTCGCGGAGGGTCCCGAGGTCGAGGCCGAGTGGTACAACTTCGACGCGCTGAACTTCCCGCCCGATCACCCGGCCAGGGAAATGCAAGACACGATCTTCGTCGAGGGTCCAGACCCGTCGCAGCGGTCGGGTGTGGTGCTGCGGACGCACACCTCGCCAGTGCAGATCAGGGCCATGCTCACCAGGCCCGTGCCGCTCTATGTGGTCAGCCCCGGCAGGTGCTACCGCAGTGACGCGCTCGACGCCACGCACAGCCCGGTCTTCCACCAGATCGAGTGCCTCGCGGTCGACGAGGGTCTGACCATGGCTGACCTGCGCGGCGCGATCACTGCGTTCGTGGACGCCATGTTCGGCGAGGGGCTACAGACCAGGCTCAGGCCCGACTACTTCCCGTTCACCGAACCCTCGGCTGACGTCTCGATGGAATGTCATGTCTGCCGCGGCGCGTCGACGAAGCCGGGCGGCGAGCCGTGCCGTGTCTGCCGGTCGCAAGGCTGGATCGAGATAGCGGGTTGCGGCATGGTGAACCCGCGCGTGCTTGTCGCCTGTGGCATCGACCCCGATCGCTACAGCGGATTCGCCTTCGGACTGGGAATCGACAGGTCAGTCATGATCCGGCACGGCGTATCGGACATCAGGGACACCCTGGAAGGGGACGTGCGGTTCAGCCGCGCATTCGGAATGGAGGCGTGATGCGGCTACCGCTGTCGTGGCTGCTGGAATACGCAGCGATCAGCCTCTCGCCCGACGATGAGGCCGGCGTCAAGGAAATGGCGGAGCGGCTGACGGCCTGCGGCCTTGAAGTCGAGTCCGTCGAGCCGGTCGGGCAGGACATCACGGGTGTCGTCGTGGCCGAGGTGGTGGAGATCGAGGAGCTGACGGGCTTCAACAAACCGATCAGGTACTGCCAGGTGTCCACGGGCGACGGTCAGGATCGGCGCGTCATCTGTGGGGCCGCCAACTTCGTCGTCGGAGACCGCGTTGCATTGGCCCCGCCGGGCGCAGTTCTGCCCGGCGGATTCGAGATCGGCGCCCGCAAGACATACGGCCGTGTATCGGAGGGCATGATCTGCTCGGCTGCCGAGCTGGCTATCGGGGAAGATCACTCCGGCATCATGGTACTGCCCGCGGACGCGCCGCTGGGTACTGACTTCGTGAGCTATGCCGGCCTGCGTGATGTGGTGTTCGACATCAACGTGACGCCGGACAAGGGATACGCGCTATCGGTGCGCGGCGTGGCAAGAGAACTGGCGATCTCCTATCAGGTGCCGTTCACCGACCCAGCCGATGTCGGGCTCCTGCCCGGCTACGCCACCGTTTCACCGGACGTGTATCCGGTCGCTATCGAGGACGCGACCGCGTGCGACCGGTTCGTGGTGCGTGAGGTCCGCGGCGGCGACCCGGCAACCCCGACTCCGCTGGCCATGAAGATCAGGCTGGCCAGGGCCGGCCAGCGTACGGTGTCGCTTGCCGTCGACGTCACCAACTACCTGTTGCTCGAGCTTGGCCAGCCGCTGCACGCGTTCGACCGCGATCACCTGGCCGGCGGGATCGTCGTGCGGCGGGCCCGCCCAGGCGAGCAACTGGAGACACTCGACCACGTCGTCCGGACGCTAGATCCGGAGGACATCCTGATCACCGATTCCTCTGGGCCGATCTCGCTTGCCGGAACGATGGGCGGAGTAGCCACCGAGGTGTCGGAGACGTCCCGCGACCTTGTGATCGAGGCAGCGCACTTCTCCCCGCGCGGGATAGCGAGGATGAGCCGCCGGCACAAGCTCGCGTCCGAGGCGTCGGCGCGATTCGAGCGTGGTGTGGATCCCGAGCTGCCGGTTCGAGCCTCTGCCCGGGCCGCCACGATGCTTGCCGCCCTGAGCGGTGGCACGGCGCCGCCCGGTTACTCGACAGCGGCCGTGGATATCGAACCGGTCACCATATCCATGGCGGCCGACTACCCCGATGAGGTTGCCGGCGTTATCTACGGACTAGACACGGTCCTGGCAAGACTGCGCGAGGTCGGGTGCACGATCGGCCAGGCGCCAGCGCGCGCGCCCGCCGAGCCCACGGCCCCTGCCGAGCACGCGAAGCCAGCCGCCCTCGACCCGCCGGCCATGCTAGCTGGCGGCCAGTACACGAGTCCGCACGCGCAGGCCGACCACGGCAAGCACGACAGGTCAGGCGTGGCACTGCTGGTGACGCCGCCTTCCTGGCGACCTGACCTAACCGACCCGGCGGACCTTGCCGAGGAGGTCATCCGGCTGGAGGGCTATCAGAACATCCCCGTGCGGGCGGTCCGGGCGGCGGGCGGTCGCGGACTAACCGGGCGGCAACGGCTGCGGCGCGCCGTCAGCCGCACCCTCGGCTATCACGGCTTCGTCGAGGTCATGAGTTCGCCGTTCACGTCGGCCGCGGATTTCGACAAGCTCCAGCTCTCGGCTGACGACCCGCGCCGCCGGGCTGTCCGGCTGGCGAACCCGCTGAGCGACGACGAGCCGCTGATGCGGACCACGCTGCTGCCCGGCATGTTCCGAACGCTCACGCGCAACCTCGGCCGCGGCTTCAGCGATGTCTCGCTGTATGAGACCGGCCTGGTCTTTCGCCCGCGGCCCGACGCGGCGCCGACGGCGCCAATCCTGCGCGTCGACCGCGCCCCGGCGGTACACGAGCTGGCGCAGCTGACGGCAGCGTTGCCCGACCAGCCGCTGCGCATCGGCGCGGTCCTCACTGGGAACGTAGACCTACCCGGGTACTGGGGTGCCGGCCGGGCGGCAGGCTGGCAGGACGCGATCGAGGCGGCGCGCGACGTGCTGCGGACGAGCCGGCTCCAGTTCGACGTCCGTGCCGACCAGCACCAGCCGTGGCACCCGGGCCGGTGCGCGGCGCTCTTCGTCCAGACCGAGGAAGGTCACGAGTGGCTGGCCGGGCACGCGGGCGAGCTGCACCCGCGCGTCATTACGGCGTTCGGGCTGCCGCCGAGGACGACGGCCATGGAACTGGACATGTCGGTGATCGAGGCCGCAGCCGACGCCCTGCCGCCGGTCCAATCGCCAGATCTGCCGGCTTATCCGCCCGCCGTGCAGGACGTCGCCCTCGTCGTGCCGGACGCCGTGCCGGAGGCCGACGTCGAGCGAGCGCTAGCCGAAGGAGTGGCGGACGCTGGTGACGTCACGCTGGAGTCGCTGCGACTGTTCGACATCTATACCGGCGCGCAGATTGCGGCGGGCCACAAGTCGCTGGCCTACACGCTGCGCTTCCGGGCGCCGGACCGGACGTTGACCGCGGAGGAGGCCAGTACGGCGAGGGACGCCGCGGTCGCCGAGGCGGCCAGGCGCACCGGGGCGGTACTGCGCGGCGCGTAGTAGGCGAGACGGAGATCAGCCCGCGAGGCGGACTACGAGCACGTTGCGGTTGAACTCGGCTGTCTCGGGCCGGATCCTTTGTGTCACTAGGTCGCGCTACGAGGAGGGTGTTTTCAGGATGGCGACGATCTCGACGTCGCCCTTGGCGCACTTTGACACGTCGCCGGTCTTCAGCAGTTCCGGCGTGGGAAAGCCCCGGCACTTCCAGCCGTTTACGGTCACTGGCCCGCCGCCCCCGTTGCCGGGCGCATTTCCGGCCACGATCGCAGCGGCGTAGCTCCGCTCCACCGCCATGGCGACGGCGCAGGACACCTGGCCTCGATTTACCTCGATCTCGATTGGAACGTTGGCGGCGGTCCGCCCCGTGCCGCAGGCCTGCGGGGTCGCCTTCGCCGTGCCGCCGCAGCCAGCGAGCGACACCAGCAGGCCCGCGGCCCCGGCGATGACGGGCGCAACGGCGCGGACCGAGCCCGGCGTCAGCGGCCGAGGGGCACGTGTCCACCGGACCTGCATGATCGCCGCCTCCCTTCGAGGGTGTCCGGACCGACACATTCCAGGCTTATACCAGCAAGGCTGCAATAAGAGTGGGGTTAGCGGATACGTCAGCCGGACGGCTATCTCATCATGCCGTCTTGGCCGCTCCAGGCACAGTGCGGATAGCACATCTGGCGCGGGCCGGTTACTGAGGGGATCCGGAGTCGCTTGCGCATACCTCGATAGCGTTTGCATAATCAGTCAGATATCTGCATAATCATTCACGAGGCAAGGGACAGGTCGAGTGCTTGAGGAGTCATGCATATGGGCGCGCGGGTGGCGGTGGCCGGCGCCAGCGGATATGCAGGCGGCGAGCTGCTACGACTACTGGCCGGGCACCCTCACCTAGACATCGCAGTGGTATCGGCCGATAGCAGCGCCGGCCAGACCATCGCGCAGCTGCATCCGCACCTGGCTGCCGTGCCGGACCTGGCTGATCGCGTACTCGAACCGCATAGCGCTGACGTGCTGGCCGGTTGCGACCTGGCGTTCCTCGCCCTCCCGGCCGGGCAGGCTGCCATCAGCGCGGCGCAGCTCCCTGGCGGCGTCAAGGTCGTCGACCTCGGGCCGGATTTCCGGCTGAGCGACGGCACCGCCTGGGCGCGGCATTACGGCGGGCCGCACCCAGGCCGGTGGGTCACGGGCATTCCGGAGCTTCCTGGTGCGCGCGCGCAGATCATGGCGGCCAGCCGGGTAGCGGCTCCGGGCTGTTACGCGACGGCGGCCATTCTTGCGCTTGCTCCGCTCGTCGCGGCCGAGGTAGCCGATGCCGGCGACGTCGTCGTCGTCGCCGCGTCCGGCACGTCCGGTGCCGGGCGTTCGCTGCGAACCAACATGCTCGCCAGCGAGGTCATGGGCTCGGTGTCGGCGTACGCCGTGGCCGGCGCGCATCGGCACACGCCCGAGATCGAGCAAGCGCTGGCTGAAGCCAGCGCCGCCAGGCCGATCCGGGTCAGCTTCACGCCCATGCTTGCGCCGATGCCGCGCGGCATCCTGGCGACGTGCACCGCGAGCCTGACCGCCCCGCACACCAGCACGGCCGAGGTGCGGGAGGCGATCGAGGCCGCCTACGCCGGTGAGCCATTCGTCACTTTGCTGCCGGCCGGGATCTGGCCGGCGACGGCTTCGGTAGCCGGCTCGAACGGCGCACAACTACAGGCGGCCGTCGACGCCAGGGCAGGCCGGGCCGTGGTCGTCGCCGCGATCGACAACCTAGGAAAGGGTGCAGCTGGCCAGGCCATTCAGGATGCCAACCTCATGCTCGGCCTGCCCGAGACAGCCGGCCTTACCGCGATCGGAGTCGCGCCATGACCGTGACAAGCCCGCGCGGATTCCGGGCGGCAGGCGTCGCCGCCGGGATCAAGGCATCGGGCAGCGCGGACGTGGCCGTTGTCGTCAACGACGGACCGTCGGCGGCAGCGGCCGGAGTGTTCACGGCCAACCGCGTCAAGGCCGCGCCAGTGCTGTGGACCAGGCAGGTGCTGGCTGGCGGCGCCGTCCGCGCGGTTGTGCTGAATTCCGGCGGCGCGAACGCGTGCACAGGTCCGGCCGGCTTCCAGGACACGCACGAGACGGCCGAGCATCTCGCCGCGCTGCTCGGCGTCGGCGCCGGCGAGGTCGCCGTCTGCTCGACCGGGCTGATCGGCGAGCGGCTGCCGATGGACAAGCTGCTGGCCGGCGTGACCGCCGCGACCGCGCAGGCAACATCGGCCGGCGGACTTGCCGCCGCCGACGCGATCCGGACCACCGACACGGTGCCGAAGACCTGCGCCGTCGTCGGCGCGGGCTACCAGATCGGCGGCATGGCGAAAGGCGCGGCGATGCTGGCGCCAGCGTTGGCTACCATGCTGGCCGTCCTGACGACTGACGCCGACCTGCCCGCTGACGCACTGCAGGCCGCGCTCCGGGAGGCCGTGCGGACCACCTTCGACCGCCTCGATACCGACGGCTGCATGTCCACCAACGACACAGTGCTCCTGCTGGCGAGCGGTGCGAGCGCCGGCACTCCCGACCTGGCGGCGTTCACCGCCGACCTCACCACGGCGTGCGCCGACCTGGCCACCCAGATGCAGGCGGACGCGGAGGGGGCGAGCAAGTCGATCACGATCGAGGTCACCGGTGCCGCTAGCGAGAGCGACGCAGTAGCCGTCGGTCGGGCGATCGCGCGGTGCAACCTGCTCAAGTGTGCGATCCACGGCGAGGACCCGAACTGGGGCCGGGTCCTCGCCGCGGCTGGCACGACCGCCGCCGCGTTCGAGCCTGACCAGCTCAGCGTCGCGATCAACGGTGTCTGGGTATGCAAGGCCGGCGCGCCGGGAGATGACAGGTCGGCTGTGGATTTGCGGCCACGCGACGTCACCATCATCGTTGACCTCGCTGCGGGCCAGCACGCCGCAGCCATCAAGACGACCGACCTCACCGCCCAGTATGTCTACGAGAACTCGGCGTACTCGACGTGATCAAGACTGACACGCAGAGCGGGGCTGTTTCGAAGGCTGCCACCCTCATCGAGGCGCTGCCGTGGCTCGAGCGGTTCTACGGCAAGGTCGTCGTGGTCAAGTACGGCGGCAACGCGATGATCGACGGCGACTTGCGGCGCGCGTTCGCGGAGGACGTCGTGTTCCTGCGCTACGCCGGGCTTCGGCCGGTCGTCGTGCACGGCGGCGGCCCCCAGATCAACGCGCAGCTGGACCGCCTCGGCATCGAGTCGACGTTCGCAGCTGGCCTGCGCGTGACGTCCAAGGAGACGATGGACATCGTCCGGATGGTGCTGACCGGACAGGTGAACCGCGAAATTGTCGGACTCATCAACGGTCACGGGCCGTTCGCGGTCGGGATGTCCGGCGAAGATGCCCACCTGCTGACCGCCCGCCGGATACACGCGGACGTCGGCGGCGAGCGCGTCGACCTCGGGCACGTCGGGGAAGTCGTCGCCGTGAATCCCGGCGCCGTCCGCGCGCTGCTCGCCGATGGCCGGATCCCGGTCATCTCCAGCGTCGCGCGCAGCGAGACCGGTGAGGTCCTCAACGTCAACGCCGATACGGCAGCCGCCGCGGTCGCCATCGAGCTGGGCGCGGCAAAGCTGGTCTTCCTGACCGACGTGGCTGGCTTCTACCCGCGCTGGTCGGGCACGGACGCGGCGAGCGCCCTGACCGCGAGGCCGATCAGCCAGCTGACCGAGGATGAGCTTGCCGCCCTCATGCCCGGCCTTTCAGACGGAATGATCCCGAAGATGGGTGCGTGCCTGGCCGCGGTGCGCGGTGGCGTGCCACAAGCCCACATACTCGACGGCCGGCTACCGCATTCGATCCTGCTCGAGATATTCACCGACTCCGGTATCGGAACGATGGTTATTCCCAATTCCGCGAAGGCGTCCGAGGGAGCCGCTGATGTCAGCCACTGAGCTGCTGCAAGACCGGTACGGCGCAGTCATGATGCTCACCTACGGCATGCCGCCGGTCGCGCTGGCCAGCGGCACCGGCTGCGTTGTGTACGACGTCGACGGCAACTCCTATCTCGACCTGATCGGCGGCATCGCCGTCAGCTCGCTAGGCCACGCGCACCCGGCACTCATCGACGCCATCACCAAGCAGGTCGCGACGCTGGCGCACACCTCGAACCTGTTCCTGCACGAGCGCCAAGTGGAGCTGGCCGAGCGGCTGGTGGGGCTGCTCGCCACTGACGCTCGGGTCTTCCTCGCCAACTCAGGCGCGGAGGCAAACGAGGCCGCGCTGAAGCTTGTGCGCAAGGCGCAAGGCCCGGCGCGGCCGGTCATCGTCGCTGCCGAAAACGGATTCCACGGCCGGACTATGGGCGCACTGAGCATCACCGGTAAGCGCTCTATCCGGGAGCCGTTCCAGCCGTTCGGGGTGGACGTCAGGTTCGTCCCCTATGGCGACGCGGCCGCGCTCGCCGCTGCGGTCCGGACCGATTGCGCGGCCGTGTTCCTCGAGCCGGCACTAGGTGAAGGCGGCGTCGTTCCCGCCCCTGATGGTTACCTGCAAGCAGCGCGCAATGCGTGCAACGCGGCTGGAGCGATGCTGGTGCTCGACGAGATCCAGAGCGGCATCGGCCGGACCGGCGCGTGGTTCGCGCATCAGCGCGATGGCGTCGTGCCTGACGTGCTCACGCTCGCGAAGGGGCTGGGCGGCGGCCTGCCGATCGGCGCCTGCATCGGCATCGGCCGGTACGGGTCAGTACTGGGCAAGGGTGATCACGGCAGCACGTTCGGCGGCAACCCAGTCGCGTGCGCGGCCGCGCTCGCGGTAATCGACACGATCGAGCGAGACGGACTGCTCGCGCACGTGACATCCGTTGGCGCGCACCTCGCGGCCGCGATCGAGGGCATCAAGCACCCGCTGGTGACAGCCGTTCGCGGCAGCGGGCTGTGGCTCGCGATCGCCCTGGCCGGCCCGGCGGCGACCGCGGTCGCGGCCACCGCTCAGCGGCACGGATTCCTGGTCAACGCGGTCCAGCCAGACGCGGTACGGCTAGCACCGCCACTGATCTTGTCGGCGGCGGAAGCGGACTCGTTCGTGGGAGCCCTGCCCGGGATTCTCGACGCGGCCAGTGTGGTCCTCGGCGGTCAGGAGCCTGCGCGATGATGTCGGTACGGCACTTCCTGCGCGATGACGACCTTTCGCCCGCCGAGCAGGCGCATGTGCTGACGCTGGCTGCCGAGCTGAAGGCGAACCGGCTCGCCAGTCGTGCGCTTGACGGCCCCCGGGCGGTGGCGGTCCTGTTCGACAAGCCGTCGTTGCGGACCAGGGTGTCGTTCGCCGTGGGCATCGCCGAGCTCGGCGGGTATCCGATGGTCGTCGACGCGCAGGGCACGCACGCTGGCCGCGGCGAGTCCATCGAAGATATGACAAGAGTGCTTGCCAGCCAGGTCGCCGCCATCGTGTGGCGCACGTTCGGCCAGGACCGGGTCGAAGAGATGGCGGCGGTGAGCGCCGTACCCGTGATCAATGCGCTGACGGACGAGTTTCACCCGTGTCAGGTGCTGGCGGACCTGCTGACGGTGCAGGGCGCATTCGGCCGGGCGGCCGGGTGCACGCTGACATTCCTCGGCGACGGGTCGTCCAACATGGCGCACTCATATCTGCTGGGCGGCGCGACCGCCGGCCTGCACGTGCGGATATGCGCGCCCGAGCCGTACTGGCCTGCCGGTTCGGTGGTCGCGGCCGCGGCCGCCATCGCCGACCGCACCGATGGCTCTGTCAGCGTCACTGCCGATCCGCAGGACGCGTGCAAGGGCGCGGACGTGCTGGCCACCGACGTCTGGACGTCCATGGGACGTGAAGGCGAGGAGGAAGCCAGGATTTCGGCGATGGCCGGCTACAGCCTGGACAACGCGAAGCTGGCGCTCGCGAGCCCAGCGTGCAAGGTCCTGCATTGCCTGCCGGCACACCGGGGCGAGGAGATCGCCGCTGACGTGATTGACGGCCCGGCGAGCCTGGTTTTCGAGCAGGCAGAGAACCGCCTGCACGCGCAGAAAGCACTGCTGGTTTTCCTGCTGGGCGCGTCAGGATCGGCCGGCCCCGATGCACACTAGCCCGCTCACCAAGGCCGCGAGGCACGCGCAGATCGCATCGATCCTCAGCCAGAAATCGGTGCCCGTCCGGTCTCAGGAGGAACTGGCCGTGCTGCTCAGCCAGCGTGGCGTTCACGTCACGCAGGCCACGCTGTCGCGCGACCTGGAGGAACTGGGCGCCGTGCGGCTCCGGGGTCCTGACGGCGTGCTCGTCTACGCCTTGCCCGGCGAGCCCGGGCCTGGTGGCCTCACGGCCAGCTTCGGCGCGGTGCTCGCTGGCGGTCCGTTCGCGCCGTCGGCGGCCGATCCGGCGGCAAGGCTCACCCGCGTGGCCGCTGAGCTGCTGGTCAGTGCCGAGGCAAGCGCCAACCTTGTCGTCCTGCGCACCCCCGCCGGGGCGGCCCAGCTGCTGGCATCCGCCATCGACCACGCAGGCTGGCCGGCCGTGCTCGGCACCGTCGGCGGTGACGACACCGTGCTCGTGATCGCCCGCGACCCGGTCGGCGGAGCCGACTTGGCCGAGGCGCTGCTGCGGCTAGCGGAGCGCAGCAGCAGGAACGCCTGACAGAACCCGCAGATACAAGTAACGAGGAGGTGCCCCGGTGACAGAGAAAGTCGTACTCGCGTACTCCGGCGGCCTGGACACGTCGGTGGCGATCGGCTGGATCGCCGAGCAGACCGGGGCCAAGGTTGTCGCGCTCGCGGTCGACGTCGGCCAGGGCGGCGAGGACCTGGACACGATCAAGGCGCGCGCCCTGGCGTGCGGTGCCGTCGCCGTCGAGGTAGTCGACGCGCGGGCAGAGTTCGCGGCCGAGTACTGCATGCCGGCGCTGCTGGCCAACGCGCTCTACATGGACCGCTACCCGCTGGTGTCGGCGCTGTCGCGGCCGCTGATCGTCAAGCACCTCGCCAGGGTCGCGCACGAGTCCGGCGCGACGCTTGTCGCCCATGGCTGCACTGGCAAGGGCAACGACCAGGTGCGGTTCGAAGCCGGCCTGGCCGCGCTGGCCCCGGATGTGCGCGTGTTCGCCCCGGTGCGGGACTCGGGCATGACGCGCGACAAGGCCATCGCGTTTGCGGCCGAGAAGGGCCTGCCTATCAACGTCACGTCGCGGTCGCCGTACTCCATCGACCAGAACGTGTGGGGCCGCAGCTGCGAGACCGGGCACCTGGAGGACATCTGGAACGCACCGCTGCCCGAGGTGTACGGCTACACCAGCGACCCGGCCAGCGGGCTCGCCGCCGACGAGGTCGTCATCACCTTCGAGCGCGGCCTGCCGGTGGCCCTGAACGGCCGGACCTTGTCACAGCTGGCGATGATCACCGAGCTGAACGAGCGAGCCGGCGCGCACGGCATCGGGCGCATCGACATGGTCGAGGACCGGCTCGTCGGCATCAAGAGCCGGGAGATCTACGAGGCGCCCGGCGCCATGACCCTGATTGCCGCGCACTCCGAGCTGGAGAGCGTCTGCGTCGACCGCGACCTGGCCAGGTACAAGCGGCAGGCGGAACAGCGGTGGAGCGAGATCGTGTATGACGGCCTCTGGTTCTCGCCGCTGAAGCAGGCACTGGACGCCTTCATGACGGAGGCCTCGAAGCATGTCACCGGCGACATCCGGCTGACGCTCCAGGCTGGCCGCGCCGTGGTGACCGGCCGGCGCAGCCCGGCGGCGCTCTACGACTACTCGCTCGCCACGTACGACACCGGAGACCTCTTCGACCAGCAGCTCGCGAAGGGATTCATTGAGCTGTTCGGGTTGCCCGCCAAGATCGCTGCCGACCGCGACCGGAAGGTGGCCGCCGGTGGAGGAGTGAGCCGGTAGCCTGCTGCGACCAGCTCAAGGGAGACAGATCGTGACAACCGACGAACGGGGGGGCCCCCTGCGGCTTTGGGGCGGCCGGTTCGAGTCTGGCCCGGCCGAAGCGCTCGCGAGGCTGTCGGTCAGCGTTCAGTTCGACTGGCGGCTAGCTCCATACGACTTGCTGGCGTCGGCTGCCCACGCGCGCGTGCTCCACAAGGCTGGCTTGCTGACGGACATGGAGCTCACCCGGATGGTCGCGGCGCTCGACGACCTTGGCCGGGCTTGCCAGGCTGGCACCTTCCGGCCATCCGCGCACGACGAAGACGTCCACACTGCACTGGAGCGCGGCTTGCTGGAGCGCGTCGGTCAGCTCGGCGGCAAGCTCCGCGCGGGCCGCAGCCGCAACGATCAGATCGCCACTGACCTGCGGCTGTACCTGCGTGATCACGCCCGCGTCATCACCGCCAGGCTCACCGAGCTCGAGCTCGCGCTGATCGGCCAGGCCGACCGGCACCTCGACACGCCTGCGCCGGGCATGACGCATATGCAGCACGCGCAGCCGGTACTGCTCGCCCATCAGCTGCTCGCGCACGTTCAGGCCTTCGCGCGGGACGCAAGCCGCCTGCGTGACTGGGACGTACGGGCCGCGGTGAGCCCGCTTGGCGCGGGCGCGCTGGCCGGGTCGTCGCTGCCGCTAGATCCGGAGGCAGTGGCGGCCGAGCTCGGTTTCGCTTGCGCGGCCGACAACTCGATGGACGCGGTCAGCGATCGGGACTTCGCCGCTGAGTTCTGCTTCATCGCGGCGCTGCTCGGGGTGCACCTGTCGAGGATCGGGGAGGAGGTGGTGCTCTGGTCGACGCACGAATTCGGCTGGGCCGAGATCGACGACGCGTACGCGACCGGATCGTCGATCATGCCGCAGAAGAAGAATCCGGACGTGGCCGAGCTAGCCAGGGGCAAATCAGGCCGGCTCATCGGCGGCCTCACCGGCTTGCTGACGACTCTGAAGGGCCTGCCGCTCACCTATAACCGCGACCTGCAGGAGGACAAGGAACCGGTGTTCGACGCGGTCGACACCCTGCTCGCGGTGCTGCCCGCCATGGCCGGGCTGGTCGGCACGCTGCGGTTCAACACCGACCGGCTCGCCATGACTGCAGGCGCCGGGCACGCGCTCGCCACTGACCTGGCCGAGCTTCTCGTCCGCCGAGGCACGCCGTTCCGGGAAGCGCACGAGGTCGTCGGCCACCTGGTGGTCTGGTGCCAGGTACACGACTGCGAGCTTGGCGACGTGAGCGACGCGGACCTGGACAAGATCTCGCCGCTGCTGACGCCGGACATCCGCGATGTGCTGACCGTCCAGGGCGCCATCGCGGCCAGGGCCAGCCGCGGCGGCACGGCGCGCGCCCGCGTCAGCGAGCAGCTCGCGAGGCTGCGCGCCGACGTGGATCAGCAGGCCACCTGGGCAGCGCGCTGACCACCGGGCCACCTGGGCCGCCCGCTGAGTAGCGGGCGACCTGGGCCGCGGGCTGACGAGCTGGCCACCTGGGCCGCGCGCTGACTACCGGACCGCCGCCAGGCGCTAGCCGACGAACGAATGCGCGGAAACTCCAAAGTGTCTGGAATTTCCCCGCACTCGTCTGCGCGTGGGCCGCTTGCGGCGCCTGTCAGCAGCCTGCGGCCAGGTTGGTCGGTGGCCGGGCCGCAATCTGCGCCGCGCTGGGCGCCGCGAGCGGGCTTGTCACCTTATAGACGGTCATGGCGCTGTCGCCGTAGATCTTGTGCAGGCGACCGGCCGCGAGGTTGACGGCGACAATGGCGCGCGTCGCCCGGTTGTCTGGCTCCAGCCGGCACTGCGGTGCCCCGATAACCACGGTGTGAATAGCGGTAAGCGATGCCGGCGGAGCGAGGAACGCCCCCAGGCCAGAGTCGTAGTACAGCAACTCGTACAGATAGACGCCGCTGCTCAGGACCGCCTTGTGCAGGTGGTGGCGCGCCATCACCCCGCGCAGCACCTCGGGGCCGACGGGCTTGACGTCGGCCGTACGGACTGTCTGCGAGAGGGCGGCCAGCAGGGGAATGAGCAGCGCCAGGGCGGTGGCGCCGGCCTGCACCGGCGTCGGGAGGGACGCGGACCGCAAGCGGCGCAGCAGTTCAGTCACGCCAATCGCGGTCAGCACCAGCAGCGGCGGCATCCAGGGTGTCCAGTAGAACGAGAGCGCCACGCCCGCGACGAAGGAGTGGAAGATGACAGGGCCGATGAGCGCGGCGAGGCAGAACACGACGAGCCGGTCCCGGCGCAGCGCGCAGGCCAGCGCCGCGAATACCAGCACGAAGATCGTGACCGCCGCTCCCATGCCATGGCCAGCGAACCAGAGGTTCGCCCACCACGGCGGATGCCAGGTGACGCGGCCGTCCAGGCCGATCAGGTGGCCGTCGCTCGAGTGGATGCGCTGGAAGTCGATCAGGTAGCGGATGCGCAGGGACGGCGTGCTGAACGGCAGGTAGGTGGCCACGAAGACCACGAGTCCAGCCGCAACGGCGAGGACTGTCTGCGCAAGCCGCTGCGCGAGTTGCCGCGGCTCCCGCAGGGCCGCGAGTAGCCAGATGAGGATCGGCACGATGGCCGCCAGGAAGCCGTTTTCCTTGGACGCAGTCGCGCAGCCGATGGCGACTCCGGTCGCGGCCGCGAACAGCCAGGCGCGGCCGCGCCCAGACCGGAACCACTCCCACATCAGCAGCAGGTACACCACGACGAACAGCTCAGCGACCGGGTCCAGCAAGCCGAACCGGCCGAGCCGGAGTCCGCCGCTGCCCTGGACCGCCTCCGGCAGGAGCACGACGAAGGAGCATGCCAGCAGGCCGGTCCAGCGCCCGGCCGCGCGGCCTACCCAGACGAGCAACACAACGCCGGTGAGCAACGTCGCGATGGCAGCTACGGTCCGGTCGGCGGTGACACTCTCGTGGCCGGCTACGAGCTGGCCAAGGCCGAACAGCCACTTCCCGAGCGGCGGATGCTGGAAGTTGTCGGCGTTGATCTGGGCACTGCTCTGGCCGATGGGCAGCACAGCGCCCGTGTTACTGCCAGCGGTGAGCTGCAGTGCCGGCGACACCGTGCCCTGGACGTAGCGCCAGGCGGCGAGCGCGTAGGTGCCCTCGTCGGGCATGATCAGGGACGGCCCGAGGCGGTAGAAGTTCAGGACAAGCGCCCAGAGCAGCACGACCGCGGAGGACATCCAGTACAGGACTGACGCCGCGGCAAGACCAGCCGATCCAGCCGCGGCCGCGGCCGCCTTGTGCTTACGGGGCGTGACGGCAGGCTCGTCAGCCTCGGCGACCGTGCCGCCAGCGGAAGACTGCTGGGCGGCCGGCGGGCCGGGGTCAGGCTCGTTGGCCTGGGAGATCATTCCTCACCTACGGTCGCTGGCAGGTTCGTGCGCAGTCCGGTAGCTTCGCGAGGCCGGGGGCTGGCCGTCATGAGCCAGACCGGGCTGGACGCCGATGCCGTGACTGACAAGGTAGGCGACCGGCGGGCAAACCGGCGCTGCCTGTGGAAAACATAGGCGTGCCTGAACCCTGGCGTCCTGATATGCGCCGAAACTCGCCGGATCGTAAGCCCGCGCGGGGTTACGGGTCCGGCCTGCGGGAACGCGCGTCACCGGCGTGGGCGGCCGTCGGCGCCCTCGGCGGCGCCCAAGGCCAGCTAGCCCAGACCGATTTAGCTCTCAGCGAACAAGCGCAGGACCAGGCCGGTGCGCGGCTTCGGCCCGAACGAGGTCGACTTGCGCGGCACCCGCCGCCCCAGCGAGGCAACCTCGTACACCTGTGTCGCGGACATCGGACCGCAGACGACGGCCGTGCCTGGCGGCGCCGCATCGGCGGCCAGGATGGCTTCCGCCGCGTCATGGATGGCGCGAACGCTCCGCGCGTCATCTTCGATCGCCCAGATCCTGGCGAACAGCAAGCCCTCAAGCACCGCGGCCGGAATCCGGTGCCATAGCTCGGCCGGGTAGTCAGGCACCGCGGTGCTGAGCTGGCGCGGGTCTGGGTCAGTGAGCAGGTATGCGCGGCCGTGGCCCGCGAGCAGGAAGGCGACGGGATCGCGCTTGCACGCGTCTGCCAGCGCCGCGAGCGCCGCCGGCACATCGGCCGTGCCGCCGGGCAGCTCCTGAACCGTGAACGCGCTCGCGGCCAGCCGCGCCGCCGCCTCCGGCACGAGGCCGGTAATGACCCGATGGATAGCCCCGAGCTGGGGCGGGTAGGCGGTCGAGTCCACCAGCAGGGCCAGGCCGCAATCCCACGGCCCGGCTCCCGCGCCGGCCTGCCGCCGCCTGTCCTGGAGCTGCAAGTAAGCCGCGTAGCGGTGATGTCCGTCGGCGATGAGCGCGGTCCGCGGCGCGAGGTCGCCGGCCACCGCGGCCAGCTCCGCCAGGGCAGTGATAGCCCAGAGCCGGTGCCGCAACCCGTCCGGGGTCCTGGCCTCGGCGAGCGGCTCGCGGCCGCGAGCGATGGCGTTCACGAGCACGGTGGCGGCCCCGTTCCCGCCTTGATAGAGCAGGAAGATGGGCTCGAGGTTGGCCTGTGTCGCCTCCATTAGCTGTCGCCGGCCGGCGACCGGCCCGGCTGCGACGTCTTCGTGCGGCTGCACGATCCGGGCCGAATAGGGCGCCAGCTGCAGGGCCCCTATCAGCCCGCGCTGCAGAACGCCCTGGTCAGGCCCGGCCTGCTCGTAGACGTAGAGGGCGGGGTCGGCGTCGGGCGCCAGGATGCCGTCCCCGACCCAGCTCGTCAGGTCGGCGGCCGCGTCCTCGTAGGGGCTGCCGGGCTGGCCTGCCTGGTGCCGGGGAAGGATCAGCCTGACGACGTTGTGCGAGTCCGCGGCCATCAGCTGGCTCTCGTTATCGGCCGCGATCACGTCGTACGGTGGGGAAGTGACCTCTGCAAGCCCGGTCACCCGATTTGGGGCATAACGGACACCGCGGAACGGCGCGAGGACCAGGCCGGCAGCGCCGGTCTCGTCGGGAGCCGCACTCGAGGGAAGGGTTGGCACATATGTCTGAAGGACCGGCGGGCGGTCGTGATTCCCGCCCAGAGGATCCAGCTCTCTCACCGCATGCTCCCGACTCGGCTCCGGCTAACGGCGCTGACACTCACCAGCTGTACAGACGCGGCCTCGACCTGCTAGGCCGGGGCAGCCCCGCCGCCGCCGCCCACCTGCTCGAGCGCGCGGCCGCCGCTGAGCCGCGATCCAGGAGCGTGCTCGAAGCGCTCGCCCGAGCCCAGTTCGACGCCGGCCAGTACGCGGCGGCGGCCGGCAACTTCCGCCGCATCGTCGACGCTAGTCCGAGCGACGACTACGCGCAGTTCGGGCTCGGCCTGGCCCTGGCGCGCACGGGCGACCCCGGCGCCGCCGCCGAGCACCTCGCGCTGGCCGCGGCCATGCGGCCGAACTTGCGGCACTACACCGACGCGCTGCGCAACGTCCGCGCCACGCTGCGGGCTCGAAACGAGCTGCGAAAAGGCTTTCAAGATTGACCGGGAACGGGGCCGGTTCCGCGCATCACGCCCCGCCAGGCCGCGGCCATCCGGGCGACCGGACAAGACCGGCTGGCTGTTCTGAGCCGCTGAGTGAGCACTACGACGCCGCCTTGCTCGACCTGGACGGTGTCGTGTACCTCGGCATCGGCCCGGTCCCTGGAGCGGCTGCCGCTCTCGCGGACGCGGCGCGGCGGGGCATGAAACGGGCCTACGTCACCAACAACGCCTCGCGCACACCGCATGCCATCGCGGCGCAGCTCCGCGGGATGGGCGTGCAGGCGACCGCGACCGACATCGTCACTTCCGCCCAGGCGGCCGCCCACCTGCTCGCCGACAGGCTGCCCGCGGGTGCCGCGGTACTCGTCGCCGGCGGCACCGGCTTGCGCCTCGCGGTCCGTGACCGTGGCCTGCGCCCGGTCACGGCGGCGGCTGAGCGCCCGGGGGCGGTCGTTCAGGGCTACTCGCACGACATCAGCTACGGCCTGCTGGCCGAGGCCGCGCTCGCGATTGATGCTGGCGCCTTCTACGTCGTCACGAACGTCGACGCGACGCTGCCGACGCCGCGCGGGCCCCAGCCCGGCAACGGCTCGCTCGCGCAGGTCCTGATCCACGCGACCGGCAGCACGCCAGTCGTGGCCGGCAAGCCCGAACCGCCGTTGCACGCGGAGTCGGTCGAGCGCGTCGGCGCGATCCGTCCGCTCGTTGTGGGCGACCGGCTCGACACCGACATCGAGGGCGCCGTGCGCGGCGGGGCGGACAGCCTGCTCGTGCTCACCGGCGTGACCAAGCCGGCCGATTTGCTGCTAGCGCCGCCGCAGCAGCGGCCCACCTACATGGCCGCGGACCTCGCTGGCCTGAATCGGCCTCATCCAGAGGTGACCGTAACGGAGGGCGGCTTTCACTGCGGTGGCTGGACGGCCGCCGCCGGTGCCGCCGGTGCCGCCGGTCGCGGCGACGATGCGTGGATCATCGCCTTGGGTTCGGGGGACTGGGTCGACGGTCTGCGCGCGCTGTGCGCGGCCGCGTGGACCGCGGGGCCGCCGTCGGGCCGGCCGGAGGAGCAGCGGCAGGCTGCGGCGGCCGCGATAGCGGACATCAAGTCGCCGGTCGGGCCGCGCAAGCCGGGAGAGTACTGACGGCACCCTGATTTGCGCCTGAATCGCGCCTGAGAAGACCCTGACTTAACCCTGGAATGGCGCCGCCAACGGCGAAGATCACCCCCCAGGTTGATTAACATCAGACCCGCGACGGACGCGAACTATCGCGTCTTGGCTCGACACTGGACAGGCTGGTCCGGGAGATCGCCTCCCGGACCCTGCTGTCCGACGGGACTGACGCCGCCGCCGGACCCGCCGTCCGAAAGGGGACACCAGAAATGATCGAGGCACGGGGCCTCACCAAGCGATACGGCGACACGCTGGCAGTCAACGACCTGTCGTTCAGCGTGGAACCTGGCAAGATCACCGGATTCCTCGGTCCAAACGGGGCCGGCAAGACCACGACGATGCGGATGATCCTCGGCCTGGACCGGCCGACATCCGGCGAGGTGACGGTGGCCGGGAAGCCGTTCCCGCAGCTGACGCGCCCGATGCGCGAGGTCGGTGCACTACTAGACGCTAAGGCTCTGCACGGGGGCCGGAGCGCTTACAACCACCTGCTGTGCCTCGCTCAGTCCAACAACTTGCCCGCGAAACGGATCCCGGAGGTCCTGGCCCTCGTCGGCCTGACCGAGGTGGCCAAGAAGCGGACCAGGGGATTCTCGCTGGGCATGGGGCAGCGGCTCGGCATCGCCGCGGCCCTGCTCGGCGATCCCGAGGTGCTGATGTTCGACGAGCCCGTGAATGGTCTCGACCCCGAGGGCATCCTGTGGATCCGCAACCTGATGAAGGCGCTGGCGGCCGAGGGCCGGACGATCTTCGTCTCCAGTCACCTGATGTCAGAGATGGAGAACACCGCCGACCACCTGCTCGTGATCGGCCGCGGCAAGCTGATCGCCGACTGCACGGTCGAGCAGTTCATCGCCGCGAATTCGCAGCAGACCGTGCGCGTGCGCACGCCGCAGCTGGATCAGCTGGCAAAGCTGGTCGCGACCGCTGGCGGCACCGTACGTGAAAACGGCGGTGGCGTGATGGTTGTCTCCGGCCTGGACGTCGGCCAGATCGGCGACCTGGCGTACGAGAACTCGGTGCGGCTGCACGAGCTGTCGCCGCTGCACGCGTCGCTGGAAGAGGCATTCATGGAGCTGACCGCGTCGAGCGTGGAGTTCCACGCTGGCGTGCCAGGTCAGAAGCAGACGGCTGGAGAGGTGGCCTGACATGGCAACGACGGCAACACCGGCGCACGCTGCCAGCGCCCCGCGCGTCCTGCCGGCCTCGGCTGGCCGCGCTACGTTCGGCGGCGCGCTTCGGTCAGAGTGGACCAAGATCCGCTCAGTCCGGTCGACGTACTGGACGCTGCTGGCGCTCGTGGTGGTCACTGTCGGCTTCGGCGCGCTGGCCAGCTGGGGCGCCGCGACGCATGAGCATGGGCCGTTCTTCGACGCGACCCAGCGCAGCCTCGGCGGCCTCTACATCAGCCAGCTCATCATGGGCGTGCTGGGCGTACTTGTCGTCACGTCCGAGTACTCGACGGGCATGATCCGCACCACGCTGTCCACGATGCCGTACCGGGGCACGATCGTCGCCGCCAAGGCTGTCGTGTTCACGGCGGTGGCGTTGGTGACCGGGCTGATTACGTGCTTCGCCTCGTTCTTCCTTGGTCAGGCGCTCCTCGCGTCACACCACCTCAACGCCACGCTCAGCCAGCCGCACGTGCTCCGGGCCGTCATCGGCGGTGCGCTGTTCCTAACCGCGAGCGGACTGCTGGGTTTCGGCATCGGGCTGCTCCTGCGGCACACGGCTGGCGCGATCAGCTCCGTCGTCGGGCTCCTGTTCGTCGTCTCGATCCTGATCAACTTCCTGCCGCAGTCCTGGCAGGACCACGTCGACAAGTGGATCCCGGCGATCGCCGGGACGCAGATCTGGACCACGGTGGCGGCTCCGCCGGGCTCGACGCCGATGTTCGCGCCGTGGACCGGGTTCGCAGTGTTCTGTGGCTACGCGGCCGTGGCAGTGATCGCCGGGCTTGTGCTGTTCCGCAAGCGGGACGCTTAGCCCACTAAGCGCAGTGGCCACGCGTGGGGCACGGGCCACTGTCGGGGAAACGCCGGGGAGTCGGCCATCTGGCCCAGGCTGACTCCCCGGCGTTGCTATGTCGCCCGGTCAGAGCGGCTGGCAGTGCGGGCACCAGGCGGCGAGCCGTTCCTCGATCGCCGGCCCGAGGTTCGCTTTCTGGATGAGGGTGCCGCACCGCCGGCACGGCCGGCCCGCCCGGCCATATACCCACATCTCAGCGCCGCGCGCGTTGACGCCGGTAGTGATCGTCCCAGGCCGTGCCTTGTTGGCGTTGAGCAGGCGGCTCGCGAGCTCGAGCAGCCCGGCCAGATCGCTGACGTCGCCGACCAGCCGCCACGGGTTAACGCCCCGGAGGAACAGCGTCTCGGCCCGGTAGATCGTGCCGAGCCCGGCGACGTTGCGCTGGTCAAGCAGCGCCTCCCCGATGGTGCGGCCGGGATGCGCGGACAGCCTGCGTACGGCCTCGCCGACCGCCCAGTCCGGAGCGAGCAGATCCGGGCCGAGGTGGCCGACCGCCTCATCTTCGCGGCTGGTGCGGATGACCTCCACGATCCCAAGAGAATGCCCGATGGCTTCCCACTGCTCATTCGCCAGGATCAGCCGGATCCGGTAATCGCGAAGCTGGGAGCCCGACGCCGGTCGTACTCGCCAGCTGCCCTCCATCTTCAGGTGCGTGTGGACGGTAATGTCGCCGTCCACCCTGGTGAGCAGGTGCTTGCCGCGCGAGACGGTCTCCGTGACCGTGCGCCCCGTGAGATCGGTGGTGGCGTATCTCGGCACCCGGAAGTCGCTGCGGGTGAGCGCGCGACCGGTGAGAGCCTCGTCGAGGGCGCGGGCGGTTCGCCAGACCACGTCGCCTTCGGGCATGACGCCAGCATGCCACCGCGTCGACCTGAAACCGGCCGCGAACTACGCCACCGCCGGTTGCGGCTCAAGCTCGCGCCATTCCGGCCCGGTTGGCCTCCGTCAACAGCATGGATGCCGAGCTACTGCCGTAACAGCGGCAGAAGAGTTCCATCCATGACGTTTGCCGCTGCGGGGCCGCCCACATAAAGCCGACATAAGTCATGTATCCACCGGGCTGCGACTGTCGGAGGCGCCTGGGATGCTCCCCGCCATGGGACGTTTATCGCAATTCGACGCCGACGCGCTTCGGCGCAGGCTCAGCTGGCAGTGTGGCGTGATCAGTCGGGGTCAGGCGTCTGAATGCGCCATGACTGAGTCAGCGATTCGGCACCGAATCCGGGTTGATGGTCCCTGGCAGACCCTGTTGCCGGGCGTGTACCTCAGCACGAACGGCGTGCCGACAGCCAAGCAGCGAGTGATCGCGGCCTGGTTATACACGGCCACGCCGATCGCCATCACGGGGCCAGCCGCGCTCGCCTGGTATTCGCTGCCGGGTGCGCGGAGTCAGGATGTGGACGTGCTGGTCCCCATCGAGTGCAAGCGTAAGGATGTGCAGTTCGCTCGGTTGCACAGGACTGGCGTGGTACCCGTGTGCGCACGGGACGGGATGGTTCGGTATGCATCGCCAGCCCGGGCGGCAGCCGACACGGTCCGTCAGCTTGCTGACTTCTCGGACGTCCGAGCGGTCGTCGCCGGCGGCGTGCAGCGGCGCAAGATCACCATCGCGGATCTCGCACAGGAGCTGAACGCCGGTCCGATTCAAGGCTCAGCGCGCCTGCGCGCGGCGCTGGCCGAAGTGGCCGACGGGGTGCGCTCGGCGGCCGAGGGCGACTTGCACGCGCTGGTCAAGCGCGAGCACCTGCCCGAACCGATGTACAACGCCAGGCTCTATGTCGGAGGTCAGCTCCTGGCCATCCCAGACGCCTGGTGGCCACAGGCCGGGCTTGCGGTTGAGGTTGATTCGCGCGAGTGGCACCTATCGCCAGCGGACTGGGAACGTACGCTCGCCCGGGACGCGAAAATGACGGCGCACGGGATTCTGGTCATCCGGGTTGCGCCGCGCCAGCTACGAACGGCCGGGCACCAGGTCGCAGCACAGATCCGCGCAGTGCTGAGCGCGCCCGTCCGTTCGCTGCCGCAGGTCACCTTCCGGCCGGCGACGTGACTGGCGCTCGCCGCGGCGTGATTGGCGCGCTCGCCGGGGTGCGGTTGGCGCGCGCTCGCCGCGGCGTGATTGGCGCGCTCGCCGCGGCGTGATTGGCGCGCTCGCCGCGGCCACCCTGTGCGGTTGCTTGGACGTGTCCGCTGCGGCCCACGACGGCGCTTACATGAGCTTGCGCAGGTGCAGCAGATCGAACACGCTGCCCTGGACCTTTAGCTTGCCCGACAGCCAAGCGCGCATGAAGCTGCCCGGGTCGCCGGCGATGGCGACGACGACGTCGCTATCGGCCGTGAACCGCACCTGGGCCGGGGGAGCGCCGTTGCTGGCCAGGCTGATCGGCTTGGCGCCGTCAGGCCCGAGACGGGTCACGAACGTGACGCCCAGATCTGGGACGCGACAGCTCAAGGTCCGGTCTATCAGGTGCTCTGTCCGGGCCTTGGCGTCCATCTCCGCGATGCGGCGGGTCATGCTCTCCAGAGCGACGCGGCATTCCTCGGCTGTCGCCATCCATCCCTCGCTTTCATGGCAATTCTCTGCCCGGCCCACCGCTGACGCTTCGCGCGGGGGCACTCCGCGCGTCATGTCCGCCGTGCTGACGGCTGCGGGCGGTAGCGTTCAGGGAGAGGGTTGAGCCATCGCGCGGCCGGGGGTAGCCGCGCTGGAGACTGGTGGAGCAGATGGAGGACCAGACCGGGCTTGACGGTCCGGATGGGATCGAAGACGACGCGGCGATGGACGAAGAGGCTCGGGCTGCGCCTGTCACCGGCGAGGCAGAGCCGACACCTGAGCCGGTCGCTGCCACTGGCGAGCCGCGCGTCGACGCGGCGCTCAGACTGCTTGACCGGCTGCCCGGCCTGCCCGTCAGCGAGCATCCTGCGCTGTTCGAGCGGGTACACGCCCAGCTCAGCGACGTGCTGGGCGAGCTGGACTCGGGGTCAGCGGGTCCAGCCGGTGGCTGACTGGCCGGACGCTGATCGCCATGAGCAGGAGGCTGCGCCTTGATGCCGAACTCGTCCGCCGGGGCCTGGCCCGATCTCGCGACCAGGCGGCAGAGCTGATCGCCGCGGGGCGGGTGGCGGTCGGCGGCCAGACGGCGCTCAAGGCTGCGTCTCAGGTCGCGGTCGACGCCGCGATCACCGTCCAGCAGGTCAGCGACGAGCCCGAGTACGTATCGCGCGGCGGGCACAAGCTGGCCGGCGCTCTCGCTGCCTTCGACGGTCTTGTCGTCGCGGGCAAGCGCTGCC
This sequence comes from Streptosporangiaceae bacterium, assembly GCA_035472835.1. Lineage (GTDB taxonomy): Bacteria > Actinomycetota > Actinomycetes > Streptosporangiales > Streptosporangiaceae > JAJYUU01. The sequence goes on from DATIOU010000225.1 coordinate 44,275, forward strand.
TGGATGCCGGGGCATCTACTGGCGGCTTCACCGATGTCCTGCTGCGCACGGGTGCGGCGCACGTGGTCGCGGTCGACGTCGGCTACGGGCAGCTGGCGTGGTCGCTGCGGACCGATGAGCGCGTCACCGTGCTCGACCGGGTGAACGTCCGCAGCCTGACGCCCGACCAGGTGGCGCCGCCGCCAGAGGTGGTCGTGGCCGACTTGTCGTTCATCTCCCTGACCCTGGTGCTGCCGGCCCTGGTTGCCTGCGCGGCACCGACCGCTGACTTCGTACTGATGGTGAAGCCGCAGTTCGAGGTCGGCAAGGATCAGGCCGGCGGCGGCGTCGTCCGCGATCCCGCGTTGCGCGCCGCCGCCGTCAGGTCCGTGGCCAGCGCCGCCGCGAGCCTCGGGCTCGGCGTGGCCGGAATCACGGCTAGTCCGTTGCCAGGTCCGTCCGGCAACGTCGAGTACTTCCTGTGGCTCCGGCGCAGCGCCGGGCCCCTGGACGCGCAGCTGCTGCGAGCCGCGATCGAGGCGGGACCGCAGTGAGTGGCACCGGGTCCGACCGGGTCATGCTCCTGGTCGCGCACACTGGCCGGCCAGCCGCGATCCGCGTTGCGCGCATCTTGCTCGACAAGCTGATGGCCGCGGGCATAGCGGTGCGGGTCCTGGAGTCCGAGGCGGCCGATCTCGGCTGGGCCTCGGCCATCGTGGTGCCAGCCTCACCCGCCGCGGCGGCGTCGGCGGAGATGGTCCTCGCGGTCGGCGGCGACGGCACCCTGCTGCGGGCGGCTGAGCTTGCCCGGCCCGCGGGAGTTCCGCTGCTAGGCGTGAACCTTGGGCACGTCGGCTTCCTGGCCGAAACCGAGCCCGAGGACTTGTCCGGCGCGGTCGCCAGCGTCGTCGCCCGGCAGTACGCGGTCGAGCAGCGCATGACGGTAGATGTCGACGTCCGGATCAACGGTTCCCAGATCGGCGGGACCTGGGCCCTCAACGAGGCGACCGTGGAAAAGGCCGCCAGGGAACGAATGCTCGATCTGGTGATCGAGGTCGATGGTCGGCCTCTCTCGCGGTTCGGCTGCGACGGGGTGGTGTTCGCGACGCCAACAGGGTCTACCGCCTACGCCTTCTCCGCGGGCGGTCCGGTCGTATGGCCTGACGTCGAGGCCCTGCTGATGGTGCCGATATCGGCGCATGCGCTGTTCGCCGGGCCGATGGTGGTCTCGCCGAACTCCGTAGTCGCCACTGAGGTCATCGGCGCCGAAGTCGTTGGGGCGGACGGCAGTCAATCTGAGACGGCGGGTGCCGTTCTGTGGTGCGATGGGCGTCGTATGGTCGAGCTTCCGCCGGGATCGCGCGTCGAAGTGCGGCGCGGCGCCCGCCCGGTCCTCCTGGCCCGGCTGCCCGCGGTGACGGGCGCCGAGGCTCGCATCGGCGCGACGTTCACCGACCGGCTGGTCGTGAAGTTCGGCCTGCCCGTAACCGGCTGGCGTGGGCAGACCGGGCGGTCGGCGCCAGACTCGGTGAACAGTTCCACGATCGCCCGGCCGATCCGGCCGGGGCAGCGGCGGAA
>DATIOU010000226.1:0-2544 GCA_035472835.1 Streptosporangiaceae bacterium
AGGACCAGCGACGCGAACATCGACTTGTCCGGCAGCTCAGCCAGGAATGTCACGGCAAAGGCGATGCCTATGACGCCGAGTTCGGACACGCGTGGGCCTCCAGCACATTCGGTTGCCCCGGCTTCAGATACGGGAGCATCTTCGGCCGGAATGACTCAACAGCCGAAGGTCTCGTCCACCACTGCTCGTAAAGCTCAGTGGCCTGGCGGCCGGGCGAATGCGCGCCGGTAAGTCGGCCAGCCAGCGAAAGGACTACTCCCCTTCGTGCTCCATGTTACGTGGTGGCCTGGCCGAGCCGCCAACAACCGGGTGAAGTCCTTCGGTCGGACCCGGATTAGATCGGCCCGCGCGGTTACCGCCGCGCCGTACGCGCCCCCGTGAGCGCGGAGGTCCTGAGCCTGTTACGACCTGGTTTACCTCCCGCTGGGGAACGCCATGATGCTTGATCCTGCTGGTCGTCCCGATCCTTGGCACCGTGCACTCGCCAGCTCAGCGCCAGAGAGGTCCGACGCTTGGCCGACCGGATCGGCGGATGATGCGGGCAGACGATAGTCTGCCGGCTGTGCGCGATGAGACGCTCGACGCCTTTCTGACCGCCCTCGCGGGCAGGTCTGCTGCTCCCGGCGGCGGCGCTGTCGCCGCGCTGCAAGTCGCCGAGGCGGCTGCCCTGCTTGCCATGGTCGCCCGGTATTCCGACGGGCCGAAATACTCGGCCGACGCCGACGAGATCGGGTGGGTGCTGGCGCAGGCGGACCGGCTGCGCGATTCGTGCGTCGACCTGATCGATGCCGACGTCGCCGCGTTCAGCGCGGTCGCCGCGGCCTACAAGCTCCCGAAGGGCACTGCAGAGCTGGCAGACGCCCGGACCGAGGCGATCGCCGCCGCTCTGACTGACGCAGCCGAGCCGCCCACGGATGTCATCAAGGCGGGCGGCAGGCTGATCGAGCTCGCCGAGGTGCTGCGGCCGATCGGCAATCGCAACGTCGTAGCCGATGTTGCGGCCGCGGCGGAAGCCGTCCGGGCCGGGGTCGCGATCGCCAAGATGAACGTGCACGTGAACCTGCACGGCATCACCGACGCTGGCGCGCGAGCGCGCTTCACCGAGGCCATCGCGCACGCCCACCATGTCGCGACGAAAGCCGCCGAAGTCTCCGCCGCCGTCCTAGCCGAACTGGCGCGGTGACGGCTCAATCGCTGGGGGGCCGGGAGGTAGCAGCCCGGCTGCGGGCTGACGCCGCTGCGACGGCGGCTACCATGACCGCCGGCGGCATCACCCCCCGGCTCGCCGTCGTCGTCGCGACCCGCGATGAGTCGGCCGCTTGGTACGTGCGCACCCTCAGCACCGCTGCGGCCCGGCTCGGCATCGAAGCTGACGTGCGCGAGCTGTCGCCGGATGCCTCGGCGGCCGAGATCTGGGCGGTCCTCGCCGCGCTGTCCGCGGATGAGGCGGTGCACGGCGCCGTGCTCCAGGCGCCGGTGCCGCCCGGCCTAGCGCTGGCCGAGCTCGCGAGCGCCATCGGGCCCGGCAAGGATGTTGACGGCGCGAATCCGCTGTCGCTCGGTCGGGTGCTGGCCGGGCTACCGGCGTTTGCACCGGCGACCGCGCAAGCTGTGCTGGAGTTGCTGGACTACCACAATGTTGAGCTGGACGGTCGCCGGGCGGTCGTGGTCGGCCGGTCGCTCGTCGTCGGGAAGCCCGTTTCCCTGCTGCTGCTGGCCAGAAACGCCACCGTGACGGTGTGCCATTCGCACACGGCGGATCTCGCCGACGTTACGCGGTCGGCCGACGTGCTCGTGGTGGCGGCCGGGCGGCCTGGGCTCATCACGGCGGCGCACGTCAAGCCGGGTGCGGTCGTGGTCGACGTGGGAACGAATGCGGCGGCCGACGGCAGCCTCATCGGTGACGTCGAGGCGGCCTCGGTCGCCGGAGTCGCGGCCGGCCTGTCGCCTGTGCCCGGCGGGGTCGGCCCGGTCACGACGGCGCGGCTCCTGCTGAACGCCGTGACCGCGGCGGCCACGAGCGGCGCTAACCCTGGCTAGGTGCTGAAGCGAGGCTGGTCAGGAACGCGACCAGCCCGCCGAAGTACGCTCGCTGATCGTCGTACATGGCCATGTGGCTGCCGGCGGGGCAGTGCAGATATCGTCCGGTGGGCAGCCGTCCGGCCATCATCTCCATGAACGCGGGGTCCATGGTGTCGTGCTGAGCGCCGATGACAAGCGTCGGAACCGTTATCTGCGCGAGGTCCTCGGTCCTGTCCCAGCCTGCCAGGCTCGCGTCGCTGCTGATGCCGAGCTCGCTCGGGCCCTGCATCGGCACGTAAATCGCGGGATTCATGTGGGCGAGGCCGCGGCGAGCTGGGTCGGGCCAGTCCTCGTGCGGCATGCGGAGCACGTGATGGACGTAATGATCCTGGTCGCGAACGGCGTGATGACGATCAGCAGGAGCCAGAACATGTTCATCGTCATGATGCCGCGATCTAGGCGAACCACGTGGCGGTACAGCCGGTGGTGGGAGTGCCAGTGGTTGGCGATGACGACGAAGCT
>DATIOU010000227.1:0-11632 GCA_035472835.1 Streptosporangiaceae bacterium
GGGCGGCGTCGGTGCAGTCGCCGTCGTGCTGGAGGCGAGACGGTTCTCGCCGCAGTTACGCCGCCCTAAAGGTGTTATTCCAGAACTGATGGCAGCCATGAGTGGCAGCCATCGTCCACACGTTGGACGGCACGGGAACTCACGCTCAGGCACAGAATCCCAGCTAGAGCCCGACGGCGTGGCTATCTGACCTGGTACGGAAGATAGCCCATTGCCCATGGTAAGGAGAAGGTCTACGGTTCGATTCCGGTAAGGGGCTCCATTCCACTGCGCTTTTTCGATATCAGTGTCTAATGCCTGTGCACAGCGCCGGGTGACAGTAGGGGGATAAGGCACCCGCCTTTTTCGTATCTGTCGTCGGGAGAAAGTCTCACTCTGGTGCGGCTGCGGCCGAGCTGGTCCCCGCTCGGCCCCCCTAGGGCGCGTCGCCGACCGCCTGGTGCTCGATCATTACCTGGCGCACCTGCGCAGCCAGCGCAACGCCTGGCTCAAGACCACCCTGGAGCCAGTTGACTGCCGAGCCTTCAGCCCCGGCGGCGCCTGGTTGCGGGTCGCAAGATCTTGTCACCAGGCGGCCAGGTCAGGACGCGCTGACCGATTCCGCCGAGGACCGGGCACTCATGCGCCCGGCGGCGGGGTGATGTGGTACCGCGCGATCAGGCCGGGGCCTCGAGTCCGGCTGGCCGCCCTGCAGGCCACACCGGTCGGCCAGCGCCATGACCTCGGGGAGCTGCGGCGGCCCGTTGCCTGCCACCCACGCCTGTCCACGGTCGGTCAGCTGCTCGACGAACAGGCACCCGGCCGGTGTCAATCAGTCGGCCAATCTGTTCATCGCCGAGCGGACCGTCGACACCCACATTGGGCGAATGCCCCGTTCCCGTGTCATCGAGGGTCAGTGAGACGTCGGCGGCAGGAGCTGGCCATCAGGAGCGATCCTCGGCCTGCGGCCGCTCGTGCGCACTGGCCGGTGTTCCGACCACGATGACCCCGGCAGGTCCATCGGTCGGCGCGGTGTTCGGCGCGTGCTGAGCGTCGACTGCAGCGTCGGCAGGGCTGGCCCACACGGCGACCTGGCTGCGTGAGCTGAACCCGAGCTTGGCCAGGATGTTGGCGACGTGCCGGGCAGCCGTCGCCGGACTGATGAACAGCTCGGCCGCGATGGCGCGGTTGCTCTTCCCGTCGGCAAGCAGCTGCACGACCTCGCGCTCTCTGGCCGTCAGTCCACTCGCCGGGACGTGCGCAACGGCCGACTGCCGCGACGGCGCCACCGGGTCCTCAGCGGCATCGCCCGCTAGCTCGCCGAGCGCGAGCTTGACCGCGGCAGCGGCGGTCAGGCGCTCGCCATCGGCCCACAGCCTCTCCACGACATGCCCTCCAAGCTCTGCCGCCAGGTCCAGGAAACGCTGAGTGCGGGCGCCGGAAAGAGCAGGCAGCTGCGCTTGCTTGCGCAGCGCGGTCACCGCACCGGCCAGCCGGATGCCGGTCTGCGGGCTGCACTCGAGTAGCGCGAGCCTGGCTAGCGCCTCGAGGCCGCGGGCCATCCCGATCCGGCTGCCTGATGCGTAGCTGAGCTGCAGACTCTCAGTCAGGTGCCGGCGCGCGGCCGGCAGATCGCCTTGGTCGATCGCGAGCCGGCCGAGGCCGGCTTGGCAGCGGGCGATCTCCGGCCGGGCATTCACCTCGGTCAGGATCGTTAGTGCCGCCAGGTATCGCTCCCTGGCAATGCCGAGATCGGAGCGGAGCCTAGCGAGGTCGCCGAGCCCGAGCAAGGCTCTAGCACAGCCCCACGGATGGTTGATCTCGCTCATCACGGCGAGCGCGGACTCGCCGAACTGCTCGGCCTCCCTTAGCTTGCCCTGCAGTCCTGCCAACGTGGCGCTGATCCCGAGTGCGTAGCCAATGTTCCAGCTGTCGCCTGCCGGCCTGGCCACGTTCAGTGCCTCGTTGTTCCTGGTGATGGCCTCGTCCAGCCGGCCAGCGTGCAATGCGATCTCGGTCAGCAGGTTGAGCGCTGTGGCCGACCAGAACGTGCTGCCCGCCGCCGAGCAGCGCTCAAATCCGGCCAGGGCGAGTTGCTCCGCCTGCTCCGAGCCGCTAGCCAAGGCCAGCTGCGCCCGGCCGACCACGGCAGGCCCGCGAACCGCGTCGGGTACAGAGGCGGCCTCGTCAAGCTCGAGGAATCTGTCCAGCCAGGCCGCGCCTTCGGCAAACGAGCCGCGCACGAGCCACACCGGCCGCATCGCTGTGCAGATCCGCATGCCGGTCTCGGCGTCCCGGCCCACCAGGCAGCTGCTTAGCTCGTCCAGCTGGCTCGCCTGCTCAAGATCAAAGCGCTTGAACACCTCGATCCTGGCTGACCACGAGGCCGGCACCATGGCCTGGCCGATAGCGGCCGATTCCTCCCCGTCGCGCAGGTTGTATGCACGGCGCCGCTGGCGCAGCGCGGCTGCCTCGCCCGACTGGACCAGGCACTGGCCCGAATAATCACGGATGGTCTCGAGCATGCGGTACCGCGCTTCGCCCAGCGCGTCCGGCTCGACCTCGACCAGCGACTTGTCCACCAGAGCCGTCAGCAAATCGAGAATCTGGTCAGTCGGCATTGCGTCGTCGGCGCAGACCTTTTCGGCCTTGCTAAGGGACCAGCCCGAGAACAACGACAGTCGGCGCAATAGCACTTGTTCAGGGACTGACAGCAGGTCAAAGCTCCAGTCAAAGGTCGCGCGGAGCGTCTGCTGGCGTGCCGGGACCGACCTGTTGACACTCGTAAGCAGCGCCAGGCGGCGTTCCAGGCGAGCAGCGATCTGATCGACCGACAACACCCGCACCCACGGGGCGGCGAGCTCGATAGCCAGCGCCAGCCCGTCGAGCTCACGGCAGATGGCGGCGACGCCTGTCACGTTGGCTGGCCCGAGCGCGAACCCGGGAACCACCGCGGCCGCCCGCTCGGCGAACAGCCGCAGGGCGTCATAGCTGGTCAGCTCGTCGAGGCCGGTAGCACCAGCGGGCGGCAGCGCGAGCGGCGGCACGTGCCAGACGGCCTCGGCCGCGACGCGCAGCGGCTCCCGGCTGGTGACAATCAGCTGCAAACCCGGCGAGCTAGCCAACAGCCGCTGGCACATGCTGGCGCAGACGTCGATCAGGTGCTCGCAATTGTCCAGCACCAGGATTGCCCGGCGATGCCTCAGCGATTCGGCGAGCGTGTCGAGCAGCGGCTGTCCAGGCTCTTCGTCGACACCGACGACCGATGCGACGCGCCCGACCACCTGCTCAGGCTGCCGCACCTCGGCTAGCTCGACAAACCACGCGCCGTCGGGGAAGCTGCCGGCGACTGACGCCAGCAACCTCAGCGCCAGCCGTGTTTTGCCGATGCCGCCGGCGCCGCAGAGGGCGACCGCCCGCATTGCCCGCAGCAGTTCGCGGAGCTCGACCAACTCGCGGTTGCGGCCGACAAAGCTGCTGAACTCCTCAGGCCGGCTGGCAAGGTCCCGCATCATCATCTTCATTCCCGGCGAGCCGGTCGGACCAGGTCCGCCCCATCGCGCACAGCACAACCGTAACCCCGGACCTGGCACAGCCACGATAGATACTCACTATTCGCCCTTACTTGACGAATTCGCGCTCAGAGCGCAGTCATTGCGCGCGAAACCGCGCATGATTGCCCTGGTCGCTTCCGAGATCCTTACCGCGGGGGTCGCCGAGGCGATCCGCGGCATACATAAGGAGTCGGTCAGCGCGCTGCCCGTCGCGAGCTGAACACCGACGGGACCGTCGGCCGAGGTGTCGATGCCGTCGTAGCACTGCAGCCGAATCAGCTTTCCCTCCGAAGATCCCCGCGAGTACCTTCGCAAACCTCGGTTTGCCAACGCCGAGTTCTCCCTCAGGCAGCACGGGCCGATGCAGGGACAGCGATATCGGTAACGCCAAGGCCAGCCCGCGGTCCGCCAGGTGCCCGCCTGGGCGCAGGCTTTCGCTAAGCTCACCGACGGTACCTGGACACTCCGCCACGCGAATCTCCTCGCCGTCAGGTGCTCTAGTCGTCAGCGGCCTTCTGCCGGATCCAGCACGAGATCGCGAAAGCTGCCGCCAGAGTGGTCCAGCTTGCCTGGGGGACTATTGGACACCGCACGCGCCGCTGGGCAGCGGATCAAACCGATAGACCTGGATGAAAACCGGCCTAGCGCGCTCGCCGGACTCCGCCAGCTGACCAGCCCGTCGCACTGAGACCTGCCGCGTCCTCATGCCGGGCCGGTCCCGTGTTATCCGGCAGCGGCGGCGGCCCGAGTACCGTGGCAGGTATTGGATATCCGGCCGCCTACGAAAGGTGCCCGGTCATGGCCGTGAAGGTCTACTTGGGCGGTGCCACGGCAGCGCTCAGCGAGATGACCTACGAGGAAGCGGACGCCTTCAGCGTCAGCGCAGGTGGCTTCTTGCTCATTCAGCGGCAGCACTCCGGAGAGCAGAAGGACCTGGCGGTGTTTGCGCCCTCCGCATGGCTCCATGCGGAAATCGTGCGGGAGCCGGCGTCAAGATCGCAGTGACCTGTTCGGTGTCCAGCCCGTCACGCACAGTGTCGCTGCGCGCGTTTTCGCCTGCGCCTGGTCACCTGCCCCGCGATCGCGCTTGCACGGCCGGGGCCGCGAGTTGCGAGCCTTACTCATCGCTCCCATCCCTTCCCGGGCCGCGCAGGTGGCCCGGCCTGCGAGGAGGTAGCCGACGTGCCCTACCGGCTAAAGGTCAGGCTCACCCCCGCCGATGTCGGCCAGCGGGTTGTGATCCGGTGGCGCCGGACCACACGAGGTGGCGGCGAGGTGGTCGCCGACGTCCTGGGCATTCTTGAGGAGGCTGACGCCGGTTCCTTCGCAGTGCGCACCCGCGATGGGAAGCTTGTCGTTGTCCCGGCTGGGCGCGCCCTCGCCGGTAAGGTCGTGCCACCGCCGCCAGCCCGCCACAGCGGTGCAGGACCAGCGTCTCGCTGAGATGGTGCGGAGATCGGGCCCGGACCGGCACCAGTACCGCGCCCGAGGCCATCCTCGACCAGGTGCCGCGGATGGCGTCGTCGCGCTCCCTTCGTCGGCCCTTGCCGAGAGGCACTCCCGAGCCGCCGTTCTGGAGGCTGCGGAAGACGGGCTCGGCCCGCCGACGATGCATGCAGATCGGCTTATCTGCGCGATCTCGGTCGGGCGAGCGGCCAGGCCACCGGAGACTTGGGTGGGCTCTGCGCAGAACCCGTGCCCGCGCTGGCGCGGCACCCAGGGGAGGTCGGCGGATGGCCAGGTATGTTGCCAGATCGCCTGGATGGCTGGGAGGCGAGTCGTCAGTGGTGGATGGAGCGGTCCCGATGGCGCACCTGGCCGTGACCGCCGCCGCGCGATCACCCGCAGTCGTGGTCGGTCACCACCGCGGCCTGCTTGCTGTCGGCCAGATCGATCCCCACGATCGCGTTCTGCAGCGGCAGCAGCACCCGCATTCGCGCCAGCCGCGCGTTGGGGTTGTGGTCACGTTGGCGAGCCGGCCCGGTCGTTCAGAACGTTTCCTCTTTTGCGCTGGGATATCAAGTCCGACAACCGCATCCGGAGGACGTCTCCACATCCAGTACCGACGCGCTTCGGGGAATTACTAGAGGATGTCTCGTCGGCGACGCCGCCGGGCCGAGAAGTGCCCGTCTTCGACCGCGTGCTTCGGCCAAAGGCGTGCCGTATCCCGGCACCGTGATCATGCCGCCCGGATTGCGATTTCGTCGCCTCCCGGGCCGTCGCGGGCTAGCGGAGGCGCGTCGGCATGTTCTGACTAGCTAGCGGCTCCGGCATCGCGCTGGGCCAGGAGGTGCTCACCTCACCTCCGCCCAGCCGCGACAGCGGCCCTCTCAGGCAATCGCCGCGTCATGTCACTGCGACACCTGTGGCGCTGAGCGCCGAACAGCTCAGCCGCGACCTCGTCATCCCCGACCTAGTCTCGGCACTCCAAGCTGCCTGGAACCACGAACGCGCGAGCTGCGCGGTGCGCTGGTGCCGCGGCCCGAGGATCGTGCCGATCGCCGACAACTACTACCGGCTGGGCTACGACCCGCCGATGTCACTCGGGCAGTCCGCTACACCCGGTACGTCGACGAGGAGCGCATGCTGCGCAATCACCACAGCGATCGTGCCGTCGGCGCTGCGCCATCTTGCCGCCGAACGGCACCGGCCTGTCGACGTCCTGCTCGCGCGCCCCGGCATCTCCTACCGGCGCGACGCCATCGACTGGCAGAACACCGGCACCCCGCAGCAGCTCGACCGGTGGCGGATCAGCAAGCGCGAGCTCGCCGGCCCCGACCTGGACGAGATGATCGTCCGTGCTGCTTGATGCGCTAGTGCCGGGCCTGTCGTGGCGGCACGAGCCCAGGGTGCACCCGTATACCACCAGCGGCTGGCAGGTGGACGTCCTGCACGATATCTGGGTCGAGATCGCCGAGTGCGGGCTCGCACACCCGGATGTGCTCGCCGACGCTGGCTTGCCCGGTTATACCAGGCTAGCCCTCGGCATGGGCCTGGACCGGCTGCTGATGCTGCGCAAGCAGATCCCCGACATCCGGCTGCTCCGGTCTGCTGACCCGCGGATCGCCAGCCAGATGCTCGACCCTACTGCGGTACCGGCCCGTGTCCCGCCAGCCGGCCATTAGCCGCGACCTGTCCATCGCCGTGAACAACGACGAGGACGCCGACACGCTCGGCGACCAGGTCCGGGATGCGCTCGGTCCCGACGCCGATGCAGTCCAGGACGTAACGATCCTGTCCAGCACGCCGTGCGCGGACCTGCCGTCAGCGGTGCTGGCCCGACTCGGTGCCCGAGTGGAGCAACGCAACCTGCTGGTACGCGTCGTGGTCAGCCGGCTAGACCGCACGCTTACCGACTCCCAGGCGAACGACCTGCGGGACCGCATCTACGCACGGCTGCACCGCGGAATAGCCTCTCAGTGGGCGAGCGGTCGTGAACGCCGGTAACAGGCGGGCGAGCTGTTGTCGACCGTGCCGGCGCCCACCCGGATCGCCAAGATCATCGACGAGCCGCATTGCGCGCCGCAGCCACAGGGCTGGCCCCAGCGGCCGCGAATCCGCCGAGAATCCCCGCACCTCGGCAGATCCGGTCGACGCCAGACATGCGTAGGGACCAATCTGCGCGCCCGGACTAGCCATGGCTGAAGACGGACAACCGCGCGGATTAGGTGGGCCGTCTGCGGGCCGATTCGCCGCTTGACAACCCATTGAACCGCCCTTAGAACCGCCGGGGGCTCGCCGGGCGGGACGCACCAGCCGGGAGGAACGATGACCCTAAGCTAGTCGGGTGGCCCGGTACTTCGACATCCATCCGGCCAATCCGCAACAGCGCGCGATCGCCGAGATTGCCGATATCGTCCGCGCGGGCGGTGTGATCGCTTACCCGACGGACTCGTGCTACGCGCTCGGCTGCCAGCTGGGCAACATGGACGGCATCGCGAGGATCCGGTCGATCCGCCGCCTTGATGACCGGCACCACCTCACTCTGGTGTGCCGTGACTTCGCCCAGCTGGGCCAGTTCGTGTACGTCGCCAACCGGGTGTTCCGGTCTATCAAGGCGGCGACTCCGGGCAGTTACACGTTCATCCTGCCGGCGACCAAGGAGGTGCCGCGCAGGCTGCAGCACCAGGGAAAGAAGACCGTGGGGGTGCGGATCCCGCGGCACGTGGTGACCCAGGCGCTGCTCGCCGAACTCGGCGAGCCGCTGGTGTCGAGCACCCTGCTGCTGCCTGGCCAGGACGAGCCCATGACCCGGGGGTGGGAGATCGACGACCAGCTCGGCCACGCCGTGGACGCGGTCATCGACTCCGGCGACTGCGGCACCGAGCCGACCACGGTCATCGACTTCTCCCAGGACGCGCCCGTTATCCTGCGGCGCGGCGCAGGCGACACGTCCGGGTTTGAGTGAGCCACGAAGTGCGAAACCTGCTTCTATCCCGGGCATCAACGCCGCAGATCGTATGGAGATCGGCCGCCGACATCCGCTAGTCGGCACGTTGGTGTCACACTCGCAGGCGCCGGCGTGCTCGAAGTGATGATGTCCTTGCCCTTGCTCCGCCCTTCGGTCATGAGCCAACTGTGCGGCCATGGGGGACTATTCGGGGGAGACCAATTGTCGGGCATCGGGGGACACGCGCAGGCAGCGCGGGCATGAATCTGCAGGTCAGCCTTGCCGTTCAGCCATCTGATCAGGCCCTTTGTCGTCCATGGTAAGGAGAAGGTCTACGGTTCGATTCCGTAAGGGCCTCGTAAACTGCCAATTTCGAATATTTGTCCATGCCTATTTTCGGAATCGCAGCCATTCTGGCTGGCGAAGGCGCGCCCGACGGCTGCGGGCCGTGACACGCGGAGATCCGCGAGACGAGTGGTTCGGCCGAGCAGGACTCAGCGCGCGGCCAGACGGGCGGGCAACGGCGGGAGAAAGTCAGCGCCTCACCATTGGACTGGCCGCTTCTTCCTGCCACGTCTTGCTGCTGCGCACGCTTGCTGGCTGCTCAGCGACGATGTCCGAGTCTGGGCGTGCATCGTCATCGCGGACCTTTACCAGAATCCAGCGCTTCTCCCCGGTCCGCGTCAGCCCAAAGCCGCCCGAAAGCTTCCGGCCATGCAGGACCAGCGACAGATGCCCCGGCTCGTCACGTAGGATCTCGGCCGTTCCCTCGTCCCAGATGATCACCGCGCCGGTGCCACGCATCTGGCCGGCGTGAACTCCCTCGAAATCGCCCGCTGACATCTCGTGGTCCTCGACGGGCACAGCGAGCCGCCGGATCCTGGGGTCAAGCGAGGGTCCCCTGGGAACCGCCCATGAGCGCAGCACCTCGCCCGACTGGACACGGAGGTCGTAATGCAGACGCGTAGCGTCGTGCAACTGCACCACGAACCGCTGTGAAGCGACCACGCCTCAGTATGCGCCGTGCCCAGCCAGGGCACGTTCCCGCGCCGCGGTGAAGTTCTCGGGTTCAGACTAATTCAAGCGCGAGTGCATTCTCCTCGGAGAGCCGGATGGTCCAGCTTCGCGCTGAGAGCGCCGCTGATAGCTGGCTCGCGCAATGTCTGCAGAAGTAAAGCTCGTTGTCTCGATCTGCGCGGTAAGCCGCGCGGACCGCGGGTCCGCACCGATCACATGTCTCGTCCATTTGCCTCTGTCCTGTCACGTGTGTTTGCGTGATGGCGTCGAGTCGCCTGCCAGGCCCGGGCGGTCATCGTTACCGCTCGGTGGGACGGTGCGTTCGGAGGGCCCGCCGGGTTCGCCGTCAGCGCTGTAGCAGGAACGCCAGTCCCAAGACGAACAGGAACACGAGCGGTGTCCGGCTGCCCAGCCGAACGGACGAGTCGCGGTTGCCCGCCGTCTCGCCTGCGACCGCATAGCTGGTGCCGCTGACCCGCCCAAACGTGGCGGGCATCACCTGGTTGCGCAGCGTGGCAAGAGCCTTGTTCGAGGTGGCGTCCGTCCCGGATCCCGCCAGCGGCACCGAGACCACCAGCACGTGGCCGTGGTCGAGCAGGGTTGCGGTCACAGGCTGGCGAAGTTCTGCACTGGTCGCTGCGCGCTGCTCCAGGCCGGCTAGTGCACGGCGGACTCTCGTATCGGACGGGTTCTGGCCGGTCACCACGACCTCGGCCGGCGCCGGACCTCCCGGAAACGCTTGCTGCGTCGCGAACAGGTTATGCACCACCGGAATGCGCTTCGGCAGGTCGTAGATGCCCGGACTGGCGAGATGCATTCCGAGCGCTGGCGGCGCGAGCGCGCCGAGCGCCAGCGCTGCGATGCCGCCAGCCACGACGGGCCGGACCACGTAGAAGAGCGAGTCGTCGACACCGACAGCCATCCCGATGAGGAGGACGACCGACGACGACGTGCTGCCGACCGGCAGCCAACGACTTGGAATAGCGAGCAGGGAGACCGCGGTCCAGACCGCCGTAGCCGCCAGGAGCAACGGGATGCCCGCTGCGATCAGCGCTTCGAACACGACGAGCAGCAACAACAGGCTGATCAGGCGCGGTGACGCAGCGCAGAATGTGGAAGAACTTCGCCTATGCGCTCAGGCTGCCCGGCGCGCCCGCTAGCCCGCCGGCCACTCGATCCCGGTGATGCGGACTCACCTGCCAGTGCCCGACTATGGCGTCATGGAGCCTGCACCCGCCCCGTACATGATCCGGATCAAGGGGCACCTCGGCGCCACCGTGCTGCCGGCGTTCCCGGCGCTGGCCCCGCAGTGCCAGGGCGCGCACACCGTGCTCACCGGCCTGTTGGACCGGTCGCCACGTATGGCGTGCCGGCCGAAATCGAGAGGCTCGGCCTCGATCTGGAGGGCTCAATCACAGGCACTTGCTCGCTGCCCTTGGGTCGCCTCTATGGTCGATGAATGAACGGGCTTGCTTCTTCGGTGCCCGCGGTGCGGGTCGAGGGCGTGGTCAAGCGCTTCGGGGCAACCGTGGCGCTGGATGGCGCCGGGCTCGAGGTTCCGGCGGGGACGGTGTTGGGCCTGCTAGGCCCGAACGGGGCGGGCAAGACCACGCTGATCCGCATTCTGGCTACGCTGCTGGCGCCGGATGCAGGGCGGGTGGAGGTCCTCGGCCACGACGTTGAGCGGGAGGCTGCCGCTGTCCGCGAGCTGCTCGGCTTGACGGGGCAATTCGCGGCGGTCGACGAGCTGTTGACCGGGCGCGAGAACCTGGAGATGTTCGGCCGCCTGTTCAAGCTGTCCCGCGAAGAGGCCCGCCGCCGGGCCGGGGAGCTGCTGGCGCGGTTCGACCTGGCGCAGGCGGCTGACCGGCCGGCCCGGACCTACTCCGGCGGCATGCGGCGCCGGCTCGACATCGCGTCGAGCCTGCTGACCCGGCCGCGGATCCTGTTCCTCGACGAGCCGACGACGGGCCTGGATCCGCGCAGCCGCAACGAGATCTGGGCGATCGTCCGCGAGCTGCGGCGCGAGGGGACAACGCTCCTGCTGACCACCCAGTACCTGGAGGAGGCCGATCAGCTGGCCGACCGGATCGCCGTCATCGACCGCGGGAAGGTGATCGCGGAGGGAACCGGGAACGAGCTCAAGGACCGCGTCGGCGGCCAGATCCTGGAGGTCGAACTGTCCAGCGTGGACCAGCGTGACCGGGCGCAGGCGGTGCTCGCCGGGGTGGGCTGCGGTGATCCTCAGCCGGATGAGCGGCCGGACCGGCTCACCCTCCCGGCCCCGCGCGACGGCCTCCAGCTAGTAGAGGAGGCGGCCGCCGGGCTGCGCCGGGCACAGATCGGCGTCAGCGACATCGGGCTGCGCAGGCCGACGCTGGACGATGTCTTCCTGCAGCTGACCGGCGCCCCGCCCAGCGAGGACGGCGGCGGGCCTAGCCCACGGACCCGGCGCCGCCCCCGGGCCCGGCAGCCGGCGCCGGACGTGCCGGCGCCTTACAGGCCGGTGCTGCGGCTGCGGCTCCCATCACCGCCGGCCGTGCGCTCGGCGATCACCGACACCGCGGTGGTCACCGGCCGCAACCTGCGCCACTTCATCCGCCAGCCCGACCTGCTGACCTTCTCCACCATCCAGCCGGTGATCTTCGTGCTGCTGTTCGTCTACGTGTTCGGCGGCGCGGTCAGCCGCTCG
>DATIOU010000228.1:0-14232 GCA_035472835.1 Streptosporangiaceae bacterium
CGCTTTCACCAGCGTGCTGAAGCGGCAACCGAAGATCGGCGGCACCATCAGCTTCTACGATCGGCTGCTGGTGCCGATCATACGGATCCTCGAGCGGATCGTGGGTCGGCCGCCGTTTGGCCAGTCGGTGGTCGCGATCGCCCGCGTTCCCGAAGAGGCGGACCAGGCAGACGGAAGGTGACGCAGCCAGGCGAGCGGACGGTGGTACTCGAGGGCCCGCCACCGCCGCGTGGGTCTTCGGTCCTAACCACGGCGCTGCGCATAGTTGACGCCGGACCGCGGTATTTCGCTGCCGCAGCGGTAATCTCGCTGGCCGGTACCAGCGTGCTCACCATCGTGCTGGCGCAGGTCGTCAGGCCCGCCGCGCGCCTGCCGAGGCCGCAGCGGGACCTGATCGAGCTCGGCTTGGTGGGCCTGATCCTGACGGCCGTGGTAGTCGTCGTGGCGGCGGTATCGCCCGCCGCGCGGCGCAGCGCCGTGCTCGACCGAGTGGTGGCGCCCGAGCAACGCGCCGCGATCTGGCTCGCGCTCGCTGTCTGGTTCCCGTTGCTGCTGATCCCGGTGTACTACCGCGCCGAATCGACGCTGCGCACGTCGGTGGTGTGGATCGCGTTCGGCTTCCTGGACAAGCGGTGGGTGACCGCGACTTATCTGCTCGGAGCGCTAGCGCCGGTGGTGTTCCTGGTCACTGCGGCGCGCGTGCTGACGGCCGGTCGGGCACAGCCGGCGAGCTGGCGCGCCTGGTTTCGCGGCCTCGCTCCCGCTCCTGACGAGCCTCGCCATCGCGACGGCGGCCAGCAGGACCCGAAATCCGCCCCGCCGGCGGGGCCGTCTCAGGCGTGGTGGACAGGGCGCGCCGTGCGCGCGACAGTAGGGACTCTGACGGCCGCCGGCGTCGCCTATTACTTCTACGGCCCGCCGTGGTACCTCGGCCGGTCGGGCACCTCTGGCCCGATCGGCGCGCAGGAGGACGTCTTCCTCACCGGCATGCAGGCGATATCGAAGGGCGGGATGCCCTACATTGGCCCGGCGTCGGTGCAGTACGGTCCAGGCGCTCAGCTGCTGTCCTATTTCTACATGCGACACATCGCCGGTTTCTCGGTGCTCGGCTTCCGGGAGTCCTGGGCGATGCTCCAGTGGGCCGGCGCGACAATCTTCTTCGTCGTGCTGTTCCTGGCGCTTGGCTATGGCCGCGGGCTCGCGGCCGCGCTGCTGTCCGCGCTGGTATACCCCGCGCTCCAGCTCATGGGCTTCACCTCGGCTCATAGCTACACGGGTTTCTGGGGCTGGGCTAATCCGCTGCGATACGTAGGCGCGATGGCGCTCATCCTGCTCCTGCCGGCCATCATCCGCCGTTCGCCGTCGTGGCGCGGGCTCACCGGCGCCGCTGCGGTCGGCCTTGTCTGGGGGGCGCTGTCGTATGTCGCCCAGGAGAACTTGATCGCGGGCGCCGTTGGGGCGCTCGTCGTCGCCGCGCTCTTGCTGCTCAGCGGCACCTCGTCGTGGCGATCGGTGTGGACTGCCCTGCTCGCGGCCCTCGGGGGGTTCATCGTCAGCTGGCTGCCTGCCGTCGTCTATTACGCGATGCACGGACTCCTCGCCCGTTTCCTCTATCTGTACTTCCTCATCACCAGGGCAGTCGCCGGGGGTTACAGCAACACTCCCTACGGCGGCTTCAGCCCGACGAAGGGCCAGATCTTCACGAGCGCGCCGTGGCGCACGATCTTTTATGACCTGCCGTGGGTACTGGCGGTCCTGGCGCTCCTCGCGGTCATCGAGGTGCGCCCCTTCCGCATCGCGGTCAACTGGTCGGCGCAGCGCATCACGCTCGTCGCCGTCGTGCTCACGACGATCTTGCTGTACCAGGGCGGGCTGCTCCGGTCCGACGCCTTCCATCTGACCGGCACGCTGCTCATTCTCCCTGCGCTGGTCGTCACGGTCGCGAGCTTGCTGCCGCGGCTGCTGGGCGGAAGACGGCGCGCCACGCTCGTCGTGGCGGGCGCCGCCATCGCCGTGGCATCCTTTGCCCTCCTGCCGTCGCGCATCTACCTGCCGAGTGCCATCCGAGCCGAGGCCGTGGCGCCGTACCAGGTCCGCCAGCGGCTCGCGGCCGAGCCAGCCAAAGGCGCGTTGTCGTCGCTGGCGGCGCGGCGGGTCGGGCCGGGCGTGCTCGCCAGCCTCGATTGCTGTCAGCG
This sequence comes from Streptosporangiaceae bacterium, assembly GCA_035472835.1. Taxonomy (GTDB): domain Bacteria; phylum Actinomycetota; class Actinomycetes; order Streptosporangiales; family Streptosporangiaceae; genus JAJYUU01. The sequence goes on from DATIOU010000228.1 coordinate 2,196, forward strand.
CGACCCCGAACTCATGGGCACATTCCTGCCGCTGGCGAATAGGATTCACGCCCTTGTCGGCGATCGGATCACGTACGTCGCCAGTTTCCCTGGCGGGTATCCAGGAGCGATCTACTTCGTGGCCGACCTGAGGCCCGCCCCGATCCCGATTGACCTGTACACGATGGTGTTCACAGCGCAGCAACGGGTCGCCTACATGGCGGCGTTCCGCCGCAGCGTGCTGCCGCATGTGCAGGCGCTGATTACGGCGACCATCGCGGACCCGGAAGCGCAGTATTTCCTGCAGCGGTACCCACGGGCCACGAAGATCACCCTGACGTATAGCGGCGAGCCCTATTACGTGCTGCTCGGGAGCTGACGCCCACCCGCCACGGCGCAGGCGAGGCGAGCGGCCAGTGCCGCGGCGCGCTCGATCAACTCCGGCGGCTCGAGCACCGTAAAGTCGAGATCCATCGCGGCGACATGGAAGACGAGCATGTCGAGTGAGTCGGCGCCGCTGCTCAGGATGCAGCCGCCATCGGCTGGCGCCAGGACAGCGACGCTCGGTGGCACGCGCTCGGCGACAATCTCGGCGGGAGCGTGCACGAGCACCCGGGCCTGATACCGGTACGGTGCGGTCGTCACCGCGCGCGCAACGAAAGCGGCAGCGTCAGGCGGATCGTGCGGCACGAATCGCACACCCGTCAGCACCGGCTGGTCGATGCGGTCGGCCCGGAACGTGCGCCAGTCGCCAGAGCCAAGATCACGAGCTACCAGATACCACCGGTAACCTGCCTGCACGAGCCGATGCGGCTCCACTCTGCGCGAACCGGTGCCGCCATCGCGGCGCCGGTAGCTGAACGTCAGCCGCTCGTGATTCCGGCACCCCCGGGCGATCGTCGTCAGGGTGTCGGCGGCCACGGCTGGTCCCGGCCCGATCAGCGGAACTGTGGCGTGGCCGATCGCGGCCGCACGCTCGCGGAGGCGGGCAGGCAGAACCTGCTCGAGCTTGGTCAGCGCGCGCACGGATGCCTCGCCGACGCCGGTGACGGCGTGCGTCGCGGCGCTTCGCAGGCTCAGCGCGACAGCCACGGCCTCGTCGTCGTCGAGCAGCAGCGGGGGCAGCGCGGCCCCTGCGCCGAGGCGGTAACCGCCAGCCACGCCCGGCTCGGCGTGTACCGGATAGCCGAGGCTCCGCAGTTTGGCCACATCCCGCCGCAGGGTCCGGGGCGTGACGTCCAGCCGGGCCGCCAGGTCGGCCCCGGGCCAATCCGGCTTGACCTGCAGGAGTGAAAGCAGCCGCAGCAACCGAGCAGACGTCTCGACCACAAATTCCAGTCTCCCATGAATCGAGGACTGTTTCTGACCGCAATAGCGCCTACCGTGGCCACCATGGATATCAACTGGAACGAGGAGCTGGTCCGCCAGCTCGAGTGGCACTGGGAGAACCAGCTGCGCCCGCGCCTGCGCGGGCTCACCGACGACGAGTACTTCTGGGCACCGGTCGCCGACTGCTGGACGATCAGCCGGCGCGGGGAGAGCAGGGCACCAATCTCTGTCGGGGCCAGCGATTTCACCATGGACTACGCGATGCCGCCGCCGGAGCCGGAACCCGTCACGACGATCGCCTGGCGGCTGGCGCACATCATTGTCGCTGTGTTTGGCATGCGGAACGCTTCGCACTTCGGCGGCCCGGCTGTGGACTACACGTCGTTCAGCTATGCAGGCTCAGCCGAGACGGCGCTGAGTCAGCTCGATGACGCCTATGCGGCGTGGATCAAGGGCGTACGCGGGCTCGGCGCCAACGGGCTAGGGCAGCCATGCGGCCCGGCCGAGGGCCCGTACGCCGGTTACTCCATGGCGGCTCTGGTCCTGCACATCCACCGCGAGGTAATCCATCACGGCGCTGAGATCGCGCTGCTCCGCGACTTGTATCTGAGGGCGGCGCGCTGACATGGCCTACGACTTTCAGGTAGTCGTGGACTGCGCGAGCCCGCACGCGCTCGCCGACTGGCGGGCCGGAACTCTCGGCTGGACAGTCGAGGAGCAGGACCAGGCCTTCATCCAGCAGATGATCGCTGACGGCTACGCGACGCTCGACGATACGACCACGCACGCTGGCAAGCTCGTGTGGGCGGACGGCGCAGCCATCCGGCACCCGGACGGCCCCGGCAACGGGCCGCGCAGGCGACTCCTCTTCCAGCGCGTGCCCGAATCCAAGACGATTAAGAACCGCCTGCACCTCGACGTCTTCGTCGGCGCGGAGAGTGTCAGGGCTGAGGCGGACCGGCTCATCGGCCGCGGCGCCAGCTACCTCCACGACGGGCGGCAAGGCCCCCATCCCTGGATCACGCTGGCCGATCCCGAAGGCAACGACTTCTGCGTCAGCTGAGCGACACCGCCGCTGCGCTAGGCAGACGCTTGACAATCCGCCGGCAAGCCTGCGTGCCCTCCGCTCGTGAACCGAGCGGCTTATCGTTCCCCAAATGGTCGACCGTGCTTCAGGTCGGCCTCACCTTGTGCGCACCTTCCGGCGCGCGCGCTGTTACGCTCCATACTCGGGTGCGCTCTCGGGATCCGACTGCGCTGTCGTTGCCCTCTGCCGAGCGCGGTCCGGGTCATCGGAAACGAACGAAGGTGACAAGCGCAAATGAGGTTAAGACACATTTCTGCAGGCGCGGTTGCGCTGGCTGGGGTCGCCTGGCTCGCCATCCCGGCCATGAGCTCGGCGAGCACCTCGAACTCGGCCGTCCCCCGTTACCAGCACATCGTCGAGATCATGATGGAGAACACTTCCTACTCGACGATCATCGGCAATCCGCTGGCCCCGAATCTCAACTCCCTGGCGAGCAAGTACGGGCTCGCGTCGAACTACTTCGGGGTCACCCACCCGAGCGAGCCGAACTACGTCGCCAACGTCGGCGGCAGCTTCTTCGGCATCCAGGACGACAACCAGTTCTACTGCACGCCCGAACTTGCCCTCACCGACCCAATGTGCAAGGGCACCACGGTCGACCACACCGTCACCGCACAGAGCCTGGCTGGGCAGCTCGCGAACGCCGGAATGACGTGGCGGGGGTACTTCCAGAACCTGCCGCCAATCCCGCCCAGCGGGGTCATCATGACCGGACCCAACGCAAACGGACCGTACAGCTTCAAGTGGCCGAGCAACAGCGTGGCTTTGTACGCCTCCAAGCACAACCCGTTCGTGAACTTCACCGATTCGCAGACCGCGCTGGCCAACATGGTTCCGGACACACAGCTTGGCGGCGACCTCGCGACCGGCAACCTCGCCGACTACAGCCTCATCGTGCCTGACCAGTGCCATGACATGCACGGCACGGGTGGCTGCAGCGCTACCAACGGACTCATCTCCGCCGGTGACGCCTACGTTGGCAGCGCCGTCAGCCAGATCATGGCGTCCGAGGCATGGCGGCATGGCCGCAACGCCATCGTGATCACCTGGGACGAAGACGACTTCTCCGATCTGGGTCAGCCGGGCACCGGCTGCTGCGGCGCTGACCCAGGCGGCGGGCACGTGGTGACCATCGTGATAACGAACAAGACCAAGAACTACCCGATCACCGATCCCACGCCGTACAACCACTACTCGCTGCTGCTCAGCCTCGAGGAGGCCTTCGGCCTTCCGTGCCTCGCGAGTGCTTGCGACTCAGCGCATGGCGTGAAGCCTATGACGCCGCTTTTCCACCCCTAGCAGCTCAGACATTGCTGATGCCGGCTCGCGCTACCTGCGGGCCGGCATCAGCACGTGCGGGCCGGGCGGGCGAACCTACGACAGCTCGCCGATGAGCGCGCGGAGGAATGCGCGGGTGCGGGGGCCGTCATCACCGCGTGCGTACTCGCCCGCAACGAAGTCCGTGACACCCGCGTCTGCCAGCGCCCGGATCTGCGCGCCGACGCTGTCCTCGTCGCCGACGATGGCGACGTCGCCGGGCCCGGCCGCGCCTTCCCGGTCCAGCATCGCCCGGTACGACGGCAGCTGGCCGTAGATCGCGAACGCCTTGTCGGCGTTGACGCGCGCCTGCTGCGAGTCGTCGGTCACGCACACCGGCAGCACGCAAACGACGCGCGGGCTGGGGCGGCCGGCCTCGCTGGCGGCGGCCGTAATCGTCGGCACGATGTGATCGCGCACGGTGTTCGGCCCCGTCATCCACAACACCGTACCGTCGGCGCGCGTCCCCGCCAGCCTCAGCATTTGCGGAGCCAGCGCAGCAAGAAGCAACGGCACATTGGAACGGGAACGGGGTACCGAGAGGCCGATGTGGGCATGCACGTGCTCGCCGTCAAAGCTCACTGGTTCCCCGGCTAGCAGCGGCACTAGTACGGCCAGGTACTCGCGCATATGCCGGGCAGGCTTGTCGAAGTTGTAGCCGTACATGTCCTGGATCACGATCTGGTGCGAGAGCCCGATGCCGAGAACAAGGCGGCCGCCGAGGGCCAGGTCGGTCGTTAGCGCCTGCTGCGCCAGCACCGCAGGGTGCCGGGGATAGGTCGGCACGACTGCGGTTCCGAGCTCGATGCCCGGAACCTGGGAGCCAGCGACGGCCAGCGAGGTGAGCGCCTCCAGACCGAAGATGTTCGATATCCAGGCGGACGCGAAGCCATCGTCAGCCGCCGTTCTGATCTGATCGGCTAGCTTGCCGAGTGCGTCCGGGCCGTCCGGTTCTGCTAGTGAGGTGCCGATCCGCATCCAAGCTCCATTCGCACGCGGGACCCCGTTCCGTGCTTGGTCCGCTGGTTTGTCGTGGCCAGATCCGATCTTGGCCGGGCTATGGGACTAGCGCAAGCTGTCACAAAGCACCATCGCCGGGCGTGTCACCGCCAACGCGCCGTCGAATCAGGCACCTAGGTCTTTTGCTAGCGGCTGGCGTGGGGACAATAGGGACATGGAATCCAGCGCTCGCCGTCCCACGCCAGGAAGCCGCGCGGCTGCCGCCGAGCGCGATCGGCTGGCAACGGCGGAGCGCGCCAGAAAGCACCAGCAGGCCGCGGCTCGTGCCCGGTCGCGGGCTGCGGCGCGCGAGCGGCAGGACGCCGGCAAAGTTGCGCTAGCCCTGCGAGCCGAGGATCTGCCAGCGGACCGTTATCTGGACCGAGAGGACAGCTGGCTGCGGTTCGCGCAGCGAGTACTCGAGCTAGCCGAGGATCCGAACGTGCCGCTGCTCGAGCGCTGCCGGTTCGCGGCAATCTTCGCCAGCGCTCTTGACGAGTTCTTTGGCGTGCGGATCGCTGGTCGGATCCGGCGGATGGCGACTGGACTGCCGGTCGAGGCGGCGTCGGGTCTCACGCCGAGCCAGATCCTGGAGAACGCCCTCGAGCTGGCGCGCGACCTATCGGCCAGGCACGCGCGCTGCTTCAGCGATCAGCTCATGCCAGACCTCAGCGCCGAAGGAATCGAGATCCTGCGCTGGAAGGAACTGATCCCGGAGGAACAGTCGCGGCTGGATCGGCTGTTCAAGGAGCGCATCTACCCGGTGCTGACGCCGCTGGCGGTCGATCCGGCGCACCCGTTCCCGTTCATCTCGGGGCTGACGCTCAGCCTCGCGGTCACGATCGCCGACCCCGAGACCGGGCAGACCATCTTCGCCCGCGTGAAAGTGCCGCCGCTGCTGCCGCGTTTTCTCTCGGCCGGGCCCAACAGGTTCGTGCCGCTCGAAGACGTCATCGCCGCGCACCTGGACCAGCTCTTCGCTGGCCTCGACATTCTCGAGCATCACGTGTTCCGGGTGACCAGAATCAGCGACCTCGAGATCGACGAGGATGTCACCGAGAACCTGCTGCAGTCGCTGGAGCGCGAGCTCATGCGCCGCCGCTTCGAGCCCGCCGTCCGGCTCGAAGTCGAGGAGTCGATCTCCGAGGATGTGCTCGAGCGGCTGATAACCGAGCTGGACGTGGACAGGCGCGCGGTTTACCGGGTGCCGGGGTTGCTCGACTTGTCCGGCCTCTGGGCTATCGGCGACCTGGACTTCAGAAATCTCAAATACCCCACGTTCGTGCCGTCGGAGAGTGCGCTGCCAGGGGACGTGAGCGTCTTTGGCACGCTCAGCGATCATGACGTACTGGTCCATCATCCGTACGACTCGTTCACCGCCAGCGTGCAGCGCCTGGTCGTGTCGGCGGCGGCCGATCCGCGCGTGCTAGCGATCAAGCAGACGCTGTACCGCACAAGCGGCGACTCCGAGATCGTCGACGCGCTCATCGATGCGGCCGAAGCCGGCAAGCAGGTGGTGGTCGTCGTCGAGATCAAAGCCCGGGGTGACGAACGGGCCAACATCGGCTGGGCGCGCAGGCTAGAGGAAGCTGGCTGTCACGTCGTCTACGGTTTCGTCGGGCTGAAGACGCACTGCAAGATGGTGCTCGTCGTGCGTGAGGAATCGGACGGCTCGCTGCGCCGGTTCTGCCACATCGGGACTGGCAACTACCACCCGAAAACCGCCCGGCTGTACGAGGACTACGGACTGCTCACCGCTGACCGGACAGTCGGCGAGGACATCACCGACTTGTTCAATCACTTGACCGGGTTCAGCCGCCGCGACGAATACCGGCGGCTGCTGGTCGCGCCGGCCGGGGTGCGCGCCGGGCTGGTCGAGCGCATCGACGCGCAGGCTGCGCTGGCGCGGGCTGGAGAGCCTGCGCGCATCCAGATGAAGTGCAACGCGCTGATCGACGAGGCGACCATCGACGCGTTGTACCGCGCCTCGATGGCAGGCGTCCCGATTGACTTGTGGATACGGGGGATCTGCTCGATCCGGCCGGGCGTGCCCGGCCTCTCCGAGACCGTTCGGGTGCGAAGCATCGTCGGCAGGTTCCTCGAGCACTCGCGTGTCTACGCGTTCGGCCCCTCCTCGAACGAATCGCCGGGCGAGGTGTGGATCGGCAGCGCGGACATGATGCATCGCAACCTGGACCGTCGGGTCGAGCTTCTGGTCCGCGTCACCGATCCAGCGCAGCGAGTGCAGTTCCGCCAGCTCATCGACATGGCGATGGATCCCCGGATCGCCTCCTGGTGGCTCAGCACAGACGGCACGTGGGCGCGGCATCACCTGGATGCTGACGGCAAGCCGCTGGCTGACCTCCAGGACCTGCTCGTCAAGGCCCGTCGCGGCCGGGGCGGCGATGGGTGATCAGGGAGCGGCAGATGAGATTCGGGCCGCCGGGGCGATCGTGTGGCGGTCAGCAGGAGACGGAGCGCGGATAGCGCTCGTTCACCGGCCCAAGTACGACGACTGGAGTTTTCCCAAGGGCAAGCTGGAGCCGGGTGAGCATGTCCTGCTGGCCGCGGTCCGTGAGGTTGCCGAGGAGACGGCGCTGCGTGTCACCCTCGGCAGGCGACTGCCCCCGGTTCGGTATCACGCCGCTGACGTGCCAAAACTTGTCGACTACTGGGTTGCGACCGTGGCGGCGACCCTCTCCGAATTCGAGCCGGGTAACGAGATCGACGAGGTGGCCTGGCTGCTCCCGAAAGGCGCAGCCGCGCAGCTCAGCTACGAGCGCGACCAGGACACGCTGGGCGAGTTCAGGGCCGGGCCGCGAGAGACAATGCCGCTGATCCTGGTGCGCCACGCGAGCGCAGGCAGCAAGTCGCGGTGGCCGAAGAGCGACGTCTCAAGGCCCCTGGACAGCCGAGGTACCGCCCAAGCGCTGGCGCTGGCCGACCTGCTGCGGTGCTTCGGCGCCGGTCGAGTCGTGAGCGCGCCCGCCGAGCGCTGTGTCGCCACGGTCCGGCCGTACGCGGCGAGTATCGCCGCCGAGGTGGAGATCGAGGCGGCTTTCGACGTCGGCGCTAGCGGCTCGGATGCCAGTGCCGTCGCTGCGGCGATGGCACGGCTGGCAGCCGACAACCAGCCCGTGGTGATCTGCGGTCACCGGGAGAACTTGCCTGTCCAACTCGACGCCGCGTGCGCTGCCCTCGGCGCGCCCTACTCGGCCGCCGACATGCCGCTCCGGAAGGCGGAGTTCGCGGTGCTGCACCGAGCCGAGGGGCGGCTGGCCGCGCACGAGCGATACCACCCGGACGGCAACGCCTTAGTCGTCCCGGCGCCGTTGCATTTTGCCCGAGCTGGTCAGTTCGCGGCGTCCATAGGCTGCCAGTCGAGCGTCGGCGGCAGCGAACCCTCCAGGATGAGCAGCCACTGCTTGACCTCGACGCCCGCGCCGCCGCTGTAACCGCCGAGGCCGTCGCTGGCCAGGACGCGGTGGCAGGGGACGATCACCGGGATCGGATTGGATCCCATGATCTGCCCCACCGTTCGCGCAGGGACGGTATCCACAGTCGTCGGCAGGCCGGCCCTGGCGGCGAGCTGCCCATACCTGATGGTCTCGCCATAGCCGACGGACTCGACGAGGATCCTGAGGACGTCGCGCTGCGTGCTGCGCGTAGCCGACCAGTCGATGGGCAGGTCAAACTCGCGACGCTGGCCGCTGAAGTACTCGGTGAGCTGGCGTCGACCCTCCTCAGCAAGGTCCTTGCCCGTACCGTCTCCGGCGGCTCCGGGCGGGGGGGCGTACCGGATCTTCGCGACGCCCGCCGCGCTCGCGCCGACGCTGACCGGCCCCACGGGCGTGATCAGCGTCGCCCAGGACAGTTCATCCATACCTGCATTCTGCCGCGTACTACTGACATCCCTGGGTAGTTGCGGGCGCGCTGGAAGTGTCGGTGGCCGGCGATAGAACTGTGGTGTCGGGGGCTGGGAACCGGCGGCGCGAGGACGGCCCGGCTGGCACTCGGTCACGAGGGCGTCCGGTGCGCACGGAGAGGCAGGGATAGCCATGGCTGACGACATTGCCGAGGCCGTCGAGGCTGAGCTGATCGCACTGTCGAGCGTGCTGACAGAGCCTGGTGACCGGGAGTGCCTGCGGTGCTTCCTGCTCAGGATGATCAGTGAGTTTGGTTGCGACGGCACGCACCGCTGGGCGATCAGGTGGCGGAGCCTGCGGGCGCCGCTGGCGACCAGGCTGCTCCACAAGCTCGAGGAGTTGGGCGGTTGCTGCGACTGCGAAGTGCTCCTGAACGTATTTCCGCAGTACCCATCTTCTGAGCGCCTGCTACCGTGCGCGGGCCAGCCGCAGTCGGGTTCGGCTGTGCCTTGTGACCTGACTGCGCTGCGCCGGACGGCGTGAGCGGGCCGACGGGTGTTTCTCGCCGGGGTGCGGCGTGGCTACTCTGATCCCTTCTCCAGGATCCGCAGGAGGGCCTTCGCGAGCGGGACCGACGTCAGCTCGACCTGCCACGGCCTGGCGCCATAGCTTGTGAGGTCGGCACCGACCGCCTCGCCGCTCAGAGTCGCCGGCGGTTGCCAGGACAGCCGGCGCACCGCGTCCGGTTGCAGCAAGTTCTCGGCCGGCATGTGGTGAGAGTCGGCGAGCGCAGCGACCACCGCGCGCGCGGCCGTCAGTCGCTGCGCCGCTTCTGGATCACGGTCCGCCCAGCGGTGTGCTGGCGGCGGACCTTCACCTGGCGGGGCTGATGCCGGCGGCAACGCCCGGTCTGGCAGCCCCTTGGCCCGGCTTATCGCGCGCAGCCACTCTGGCATGTGGCGCCGGGCGCCGCGGGAGGTGAAGCCCGCGATCGCGGTCAGTTCCTCGGGCCCGGTGGGGATGACTCTGGCGGCCTCGACGATGGCGGTATCCACGAGCACCTTGGTGGGGGAGAGATCACGGCGCCGGGCGATCTTGTCGCGCTCTAGCCACAGCTCGCGGACGACGGCGAGCCCGCGGCGCGTATGGACGCGGTGAATTCCGGACGTACGCCGCCACGGGTCAGTGCGGACCGCCGCCGGCTCGGCGGCAGCCGCTAGCACCGCGGCGAACTCCTGCTTCGCCCATTCGAGCTTCCCCTGCTCGGTCAGCTGCTCGGCGAGCACGTCCCGGAGCTCGACGAGCACCTCGACGTCGAGAGCCGCGTAACGCAGCCACTCCACCGGGAGCGGCCTGGTCGACCAGTCGGCCGCCGAGTGCGTCTTCTCCAGGCCGAGCCCCAGCATCGACTCGACCATCGTGGCAAGGCCAACCCTCGGACAGCCAAGAAGCCGGCCTGCCACCTCCGTGTCAAACAGCTGGCGCGGCCGGTAGCCAAGTTCGGCCAGGCATGGCAAATCTTGCGACGCCGCGTGCAGCACCGCCTCGGTGTCCGCGAGCGCTGCGTCGATCCCGGACAGGTCGGGACACGAGACTGGATCGATGAGCACGGTCCCGGCGCCTTGCCGCCGGACCTGCACGAGGAAAGCGCGGTGCCCGTACCGAAAGCCCGAAGCCCGCTCCGCGTCCACGGCAACGGGGCCTGTCCCGGTCGCCAGGGCGGCCGTGGCCACCGCCAGATCGTCCGCGCTGACCACCAGGGGCGGCATGCCGTCGCGAGGCTCGAGGAGGGGCTCGACATCGCGGCCGCCGACCGCGGCGGTCTCGTCAACGCCGCCGGGTTCGGCTATGGTCATGGCCGGGACCGGCGCCGCGGGGGTCGCAAGGTGGCAACGCCGGGCGCGGCCGGCGGCAGCCCGGCTGCCGCGCAGAGGAGATCGCACCAGGCGGCAACGTGTCCGTCCAGCGCGGCGGAATTCTCGTCGGAGATAACGGGCGACCAGGACGCGCGCAGCTCAAAGCCGGTGGAGGTGGGCTCGTCTTGCTTGCCTCCGAACCCTTGGGTCACGACTGTCGTCACGGTGCCGCTGATCATCCTGTATCCGGTAGTGCGGGCATCCAGGGCCTCGGTGAGCCAGCTCCAGCCGACCTCGTTGACAAGCGGGTCGACTGTCATCTCCGGCTCGAGCTCGGCGCGGACATAGCCAATAATCCGATACTTCCCATCCCAGCCGGGTTGGCCGGCCGGGTCAAATAGCAGCACGAATTTGCCCCACGCGACCTCGTTGTCACCGCCGGGTTCGGCCAGCACCGTGGCGGCCACCGCGTGGGCAAGCGGAGCAAGCCGCCGCGGCGGCGGCTCTTCCTCGAAGGTCAGCTCTGGCCGGACCTGCCGCTGCGCCGCCAGGCCCGACTCCAACTCGGCGACTGAGCGCCGGAACTCGCTCTCGCTGGGATGAGCAGTCACCGGGCCGCTCGCGGGTCTCAGAGTCTGCGCTCGGGGCACGGGCCAGGAACCGTCAGGCCACGCGATCGCCGCGCGCAGCCGCGACTGAACCTTGCCGGATCAGCACGCGGATCTCACCGGTCAGCACGGTCGCTCCGCAAGCGAGGCAGTACCACTCCGGGCAGTCCCCGTCGACCGCGTCTGGACACCATGCGGACTCGCTGTGGTGCTGCGCGAACGCGCGGTCCTGGCCGCAATCAGGACAGCGCCGGATGATCTCGGTCATCGGTATCTCCTTGCCATGCAGCCCAGCAATGATGCTGACACGAGTCCGGCCGCGAGCCCCGGACCCGGGGCGGCGTGTCATGGGCTTTTGCCGTGCGCTAGCTCATGCAGTCTGGTACTGACTGGCAGGTGCGGGTCACCACGGTCACATCGGGCTTGACTCGCGTCCCGTCCAGAATGCGGGCATTGTGCCGCGATCGCCGGTATCCGGCCCGGCGGCTCGAGGAGACTGCGAGCTTGGCACTCACCTGCCTGGCCGGGCAAGCTGCAGCCGACCGATGCGTTTCCGCGGAAACCTCCCCGTCCCAGCCTTCGCCCGCGTCCTGCGTGGCTATGACGCCGAACAGGTCGATGTGTATATCGAGCACGTCAAGACGTTCAGGCATCGGCAGTCGCCCTGAAGGTTGACCGCAGGTTGGCAAACAAAGGCTGACGACTGCAGCCGCGATCAGATGTCGTGGCCCACCGCAATTGGCAGTGTCATCCGCACATGACGCTGGCGGCGCTATCCGCCACGGACCTGGCCCAGGTCTGCAACGGGAACAACTGGTACCCGGTCGTCAAGAGCCACGCCGACTGCATGACCCACTACAACGTCGCCCTCAACGAAGCGCAGAACGTCGGCAAGGGACTTGGAGCCGCTGTCGTCGTTATCGTCTGGATCGTCGTGGACTTCTTCCTCGGCCTCGGCGACGGCATCTACCGGCTCGCGACGAGGAGGCGGTGACG
>DATIOU010000229.1:0-37855 GCA_035472835.1 Streptosporangiaceae bacterium
CGCTACACCTGCGGCGCCCTGATTGTGCGCATGATCTCCCCGTCATGCCGCCGGTCGGCGTGCTTACATCCACCCATTCCCGATTCCGCCACCTCAGACGCAAGTGCGCCGAGAGGCGTCATCGCTTTCCCAGTAAAAGAACTACCGATTAGGAAACGCTCGGGCAGCCCTCAGCGTTGCCTGAGGCAGTCCGGACTTTTCCCAAGCCGCCAACCATCTCCTGACGGGTCCCACGCCAGGAAACCCCCGTTCACCCGCCGGCCGGGGTACCAAACGTACTACAGCGTCACTCGCCAGGGTCGGGGCAATGAGAAGCTAGGCGACATGCGGGACGTCACGCGGGGAGCACGCTGAACCGGCCAGCGGAGGCCGGATCTGGAGCACCGGCCCTGCCAGCCGACGGCGAGGCGGGCGCCGAGCTCGCCATGGGGGTGGCCCCGGTCCCGGCACCGGAGCTACGAAAAATGATCGCCGTCGACGCGATGGGCGGCGACCACGCGCCCGCTGAGATTGTGATCGGCGCCCTCGCGGCAGCCCGCGAACTCGACACCCGGATAGCCCTCACCGGGCGGCCAGGTCTGCTACGGCCGCTGCTCGCTAAGCATGGACCGGCCGCCAACGTTTATATCGAGGCCGCCGAGGAATCCATCGCCATGGACGAAGGCGCCCTGGCCAGCTGGCGACGGCCACGGTCCAGCATCGCCGTCGCCTGCCAGCTTGTTCGGCGCGGCCAGGCGGGCGCCGTCGTCTCGGCGGGTTCGACGGGTGCGATCGTCGCGACGGCGCAGTTGCGATTGCGGCCGCTACCGGGCGTCACCAGGCCTGGGCTGGCGGTCGTTCTCCCGACTCGGCCGAATCCCACGGTGCTGATTGACGCGGGCGCAATCGCTGATCCCAAGCCTGAGATGCTTGTCCAATTCGCCCAGCTCGGGGTGGCCTACGCGGAGGTCGCCTTCGGTATCGCCGAGCCCAGGGTCGGCTTGCTGACCATCGGCGCCGAGCCGGGCAAGGGAAACAAGCTAGCGAAGCGTGCTCACGAACTACTGGACGCTGAGCCGCACGGCGGCCTGCCCATCAGCTTTGCCGGCAACGTCGAAGGCAGCGACTTGCTGGCCGGAAAGGTCGATGTAGTGGTGACCGATGGGTTCACCGGCAACGTCGCGCTCAAGACCCTGGAAGGAACCGCCGACTACACGGCCGCTCAGCTTCGGGAGGCGCTAGGCGGCACGAGCGCCGCTAGGTTCGGCACGCTGTTCCAGCGGCGCAGCCTGCGCCAGCTCGGCGAACGGCTGGATTCGGAGACCTATGGCGGCGCCGCGCTGCTCGGGCTCGAGGCGACGATAGTGATCGCGCATGGCGGGGTGCGTGCGCGCGGCGCGGCGGCGGCCTGCAAGCTGGCTGCCGCACTAGCGGATTGGCGTATCACGGAGCGAATGCGGGAGCGGCTCGGACCTGGCCGAGTGCACTTCCTGCGGCGCCCGTGACGCATCGCCTACCGCAGCCCGCGGTGCAGGCAGCCCCGATAATCACTAGACGGCCCGGTAGGCTGCTTAGATGGCGGATCCGGAGGCAGCACTCGGCGAGCTGGTGCAGCAGGCGCTGGCAGCGGAGCTCGGCGTCGAGTTCGCGGCCGCTGATCCGCTCATCCGGCCTTCTGCCTTCGCCGACTACCAGTCCAACGCGGCCTTGTCGCTGGCCAGGCAGGTAGGCCGGCCACCTCGCGACATAGCGGGCCCGGTCGCCGCGCGGCTAGCCTCCGCCGACGCCGTGGCCAGCGCTGAACTCAGCGGTCCTGGCTTCATCAACATCACCCTCGCCGATGCCTGGATCGCCGGTCAGTCAGACGCCCAGATCGCAGACGCGCGTCTTGGGGTGGCGTTCGCCGATCCGATTGAGCTCGTGGTGGTCGACTATTCGGGCCCCAACGTCGCGAAGGAACTGCATGCCGGGCACTTGCGGGCGACCGTAGTCGGCGAGGCTGTAGCCCGGATTCTCGACCATCTCGGGCATTCCGTCGTGCGGGCCGCGCACCTCGGCGACTGGGGCACGCAGTTCGGCCAGCTGATCGAGCACGCCGTCGACATCGGCGATCAGGCCGCGTACGACCAGCTCGCGGCGGGCGAGTTCACCGCCTTCTACCAGGCGGCCAGGGCCAAGTTCGACAGCGACCCGATCTTCGCCGACCGCGCGCGCAGACGGGTCGTCCAGCTTCAGGCCGGCGAGCCAGACGCCATCCGGCTCTGGCGGCTGCTCGTCGATGATTCGATGAAATACCTGCGGACCATCTACACCCGGCTCGATGTCAGGCTGACTGACGCCGACATGGCGCCGGAGAGCTTCTACAACTCGATGCTCAGCGACGTCAACGACGAACTGGAGCGGAAGGGCATCGCCGTCATGAGCGACGGCGCCCTGTGCGCGTTCCCGCCAGGATTCACCGGCCGTGATGGTAAGCCCGTGCCGCTGATGCTTCGCAAGAGCGACGGCGGTTACGGCTACGACAGCACTGACGCCGCCGCCATCCGGTATCGGCTGACCAAGCTCGGTGCCACCCGGATCATCTACGTCGTCGGGTCCGAGCAGCATCAGCATTTGCAGATGATCTTCGAGCTGGCCCGGCAGGCGGGCTGGCTGGTCCCGCCGGCGCGCGCCGAGCACGCCGTCATCGGCCTGATGACGGGCCCGGGCGGCCAGCGGCTGCGGACCCGGTCCGGGGAGCAGGTCAAGCTCGCCGACCTAATCGATGAGGCCGTCGACCGGGCCGCAACGGTCATCGCCGACCGGTATGACGACCCAGCGCAGCGCAGCCAGATCGCCGAAGCCGTCGGCATCGGCGCGCTCAAGTACGGCGACCTCTCGGTCGCCAGGGACTCCGGCTACGTACTTGACTTCGACCGGCTGCTCGCGCTTACCGGCAACACGGGCCCCTACTTGCAGTACGCCACGGCGCGGATCCGGTCCATATTCGCCAGGGCGAGCCTTGACCCGGGGACCGCGAGCGGTCCGATCGAACTGAGTACCGCGGCCGAGCGTGCGCTTGCCCTCCGGCTGCTTGGGTTCGGCCGGGCCGTTGCCGACGCGGCCGCGGCCGCCGAGCCGCACAAGCTGGCCGGCTTCCTGTTCGAGCTTGCCAGCGCGTTTACGACGTTCTACGAGCAGTGCCCGGTGCTGACCGCCGAGGGCGCGACTCGGCAGAGCAGGCTCGCGCTCAGCGCGCTCACCTTGCAGGTCCTGGTCACGGGCCTCGGTCTCCTTGGCATCCCGGTGCCCGAGCGCATGTAGCCAGTTTCTGCCGGCCGTTCCCAGGAATCTCCCAGGCAAGTGTGCGCCATTTACCCATGATCGAGGGCGAGGCTGTCTGTCATGGAGAGCACTGACGGTACTAGCGGCATGGACAACAGGGACACCATTCAGTTTGGCCAGCCCGAGCCGGCGAGCGGCGCCAACGCTAGCGGACCTGACCCGGCCCAGATGCCTGGCCCGAGGAAGTGGACTGGCCGCACGCGGCGGGTGGTGACATCCGTCGCCGCGGCCACGGTCCTGCTGGGGAGCGGCGCCGCGGTAGGCGTGGCGCTGACGGGAGGCGCGTCGGCGGCGACGGGCAACACCTCACCTGGAACCGCGTCAACCGCGGCTGCCAATACCACCACCACAGCGGCCGCGCTGGCCGGCCGGTGCGCGAAGCTAGCGCAGCGGCTGCAAAGCCACGGGCATCCGGTTTCCGCGGGCCGGCTGAAGGGCTTCTGCCGGAACCCGCTCCTGCGCCTGACGCTAGTCGGGGGTGCCCACGGCGAGGTGACCTTCCAGACAAAGAACGGGCCCAAGACGATCGCCGTAGAGCGCGGCACCATCGAGGGCGTCAGTAGCTCGAACGTCACCGTCCAGGCCAAGGACGGCACGACCTGGACGTGGGACTTCGCGACAAGCACCGTGGTGCGCAACGACCATCAGGCCGTCGGGCGCGACAAGCTCCGCACCGGCGAGACCGTTCTCGTCGCTGGTCCGGTGGTTGGCGGCGTTCACGAGGCGCGGCTGATCCGGATTCGCGAAGGCGGATAGCGCCGATCCAACGGACTCATCAAGATGCAGCCGGGGCCGCCGCAGTGGCCGGCCCCGGTTCTTCCAGGATTAGCGCCCGAATTGCCGGTAGCCTCGACACGCCGGAAACGCGCAGGACGCGCCGCGGTCGCGGCAGCTGCAGCGATCCCCGACCGTAAGCGCAGGACGCCATGACAGAGAACGACCGCATACCTCAGGTGCTCGTCGTCGACGACGAGCCCAACATCCGCGAGCTCGTCCAGGTCGCACTGAAGTTCCACGGGTGTTCGGTCACGACGGCCGCGAGCGGCCGGGAAGGACTGCGCCAAGCCGAGGCAACCCGACCGGACTTGATCGTGCTGGACGTGGTGATGCCCGACATCGATGGCTTCGACGTGTGCCGACGGCTGCGAGCAGCGGGGAACGAGGTGCCCGTCATCTTCCTCACCGCCCGCGACACCTCATCTGACACGGTCACCGGCCTCGCGATCGGCGCGGACGACTACGTGACGAAGCCCTTCTCGGTCGAGGCGCTGGTGGCCAGGGTACGCGCGGTCCTCCGGCGGGCGTCGCGGACCGGCAGCCAGGATCAGCCCGGCGGTGGCGGCGGGCCAATCCGGGTAGCCGACCTCGAACTCGACGAGGACTGCTGGACGGTCCACCGGGCGGGCGTGCCGGTCGAGCTGTCGCCAACCGAGTTCCGCCTGCTCGCGTACCTGATGCGGAATCACGGCCGGGTGCTGACCAGAGCTCAGCTGCTGGAGAACGTCTGGGGCTGGGACTACTCAGGCGAGTCGCAGATCGTGGAGACGTACGTAAGCTATCTGCGACGCAAGCTGGACCCGCTCGGTCCCCCGCTGATCCACACCCAGCGCGGGGTCGGCTACAGCCTGCGCCCGGACCGGCCCGATCACGCCGATGCTGGCCGGCAAGCGCACGAAGCTGGACCGCCGTAGGTGGCCTGGCGCGGAGCGGACAGCGCGTGGGCGCAAAGTGAGCCGCCGATGAGACGAACCCGCAAGCTGACCCTCCGGGCCCGCATGCTGGCGATGCTCGTCGGCGTGACCACGATCCTCCTGCTGATCATGGGCGTGGTGAGCACATACGTGCTGTCGCGCCGGGCCGACACCCAGGCGGCGGCCGCCGGCAGGCGCCTCCATGCTGCGGCCACGCTGCTGGCCATCGATCCGGCGCTGGCGGCGCGCCAGACCAGCTATTCCGTCGTGGAGGTGCCGCTCCGCTCCCAGCTTGCGGTCGTTCCCCTGACCCGCGGCGCGCAGACAGGCGAGCTGTCAGCGGCCGTCAGCCAGTGGCTCAGAAGTCCTGGCGCGGCTCAGGCGGTCGCGCTCGCTCAGCAAGGTCGTCCGGCCGCCGCCTACGCGCTTCTGGTCACCGACGGCTGCCGGGTGCTTCCGGCGGCCGGCTGCAGGCCGCTTCAGATGGCTCCTCAGCTGGAGGTGGCCGCGCGGCGCACGCCCGTTGGCACCGCGATCTTGTTCGTCGGGGAAGGGGTGACGAGCAGCGGCTCGCAGGTGCGCGGCTTCATCATCGCCGAGCTCATCACCGGTATCGCTCTCATCGCCCTGGTCGCGCTCGGCGGCGAGTGGCTTATCGGCCGCGGGCTGGAGCCGCTGGACGAGATGACCAGGACCGCCAACGACATCACTTCGCGGGGCGACCTGACCGCCCGGATGCCGGACGCAGATGACCAGACCGAGGTCGGCCGGCTCGGGTCATCGATCAACACCATGCTCGACCGGATCCAGCATGCGTTCAGCTCCCGGCTGCGATCCGAGCAGAAGGTGCGGGAGTTCGCCGCCGATGCTTCGCACGAGCTGCGCACCCCGCTCACAACGATTCGCGGCTACGCCGAGCTGTACCGGCAAGGCGCGCTCGGACCCGACCAGCTCCCGAACGCGATGCGCCGTATCGAGCAGGAAGCCGAGCGGATGAGCACCCTGGTCGCCGAGCTGCTGGAGCTGGCCCGGCTGGACCGCACTTCATCGCTGGACATGGCGGAGACCGACCTCGCCGGCGTGGTCAGGGACGCGGTGGCCGACGCCATCGCCGTGGAGCCGGGACGGCCGGCTCGCGCGGAGGCACCACCCCGGCTCGTCGCCGTGGTGGACGAGGCCCGCATCCGCCAGGTCCTCGCCAACTTGCTGGGTAACGTGCGCGCGCACACGCCCCCGAGCACGACCGTTGTGGTACGGCTCGGCGAGATTTCCGACGGCGTGCTCATCGAGGTGGCCGACGCTGGCCCCGGCATGTCACGAGAGGAAGCCATCCGGGCCTTTGACCGGTTCCACCGCGCCGTACCGGCTGCTGCCCACGACCACCAGATTCGGGACCGGAACGGGGCCGACCTACCTGGTGCCCACGTCGCCGCGCCCGACCGGCAGGGACCACTAGACGCCGTCAGCGGCGAGGGAGCACAGCCTGGCGCCGCCACGGTGCTGAGCGCGACCCGCCTGGAGCGGCACTCGGGCGGGCACGCGAGGGCCGAACGCAGCAGCGGCAGCGGCCTCGGGCTTTCCATCGTGCAAGCCATCGCGACCGCGCATGGGGGCCACGCGACGCTGGAGTCCTGGCCGGGCCGGGGCACCAGGGTGCGAGTGTGGCTGCCGGTCAAGGTCGTGCCCTAGTCAGTCGTTGTCTCATCCAGTCGTGGCGTCGCTGTCACCGGACGGGTCTGGCAGGTGCTCGAACATGTAATAGATCGCCAGCAGGCCGAAGATGATCAGCGCCGTTACTGGCGAGACGAGCGCAATCAGCGTCCCGGCCACATAGCCCAGGTTGCCGCCAGTGAATCTGACCGTCGATTGCCGCGGCACCGGTACCCGGCGACGTGCGCCTAGTCGTTCCTGGTGCGACGCCAGGTACAGCCACATCGCCCCATATCCGATCGAGATCGCGATCATGACCAGGCCATACGTGACGGCTGCCACCGTGGCTTGCCCGCCACCGCCATCACTTCCAGTCAGATGGTCGGCGACGAGCGCGGTCGGGAACGGGATCGCGACGATGCCCATCAGCAGGAACAGGTTGAGGATCAGCACGCGCCGGTCCACCTTGGTGACCTGCGCCAGCAGGTTGTGATGGTTCACCCACATGATCCCGATGGTGAGGAAGCTGACCACGTACGCAAAATACGAAGGCCAGTAATGAGCCAGGCCGGGGTGACCGGGACGGCCGGCCACCGTGAGCGAGTCCGCCGTCTTGTCGGCGATCGGAAGGAGGTTGAAGACCAGGATTGTAATCGCGACGGCAAAGACGCCGTCACTAAACGATTCTGCCCGTCGCGAGTCCACTCAGGCCTGGTCTTCCGGCCCGTCGCCTTGTCCGGCGGTGCCAGCCTCAGGGGTGCCTGCGGCATCCGGGCCAGCCGGCCCAGCCCCGGCAGCGACCGGAACCTGCACCGACCTGGCCAGCAGCTGAGCCACGTCGACCACTTCCAGCGACTCCTTGGCCTCGCCCGAGCTCTTTTTCGCCGCGACGGCGTCACCGAGCATGACCAGGCAGTAGGGGCAGCCGGTCGAGATGGTGTCCGGATTGGTGCCGAGAGCCTCGTCGATCCGCTCGGTGTTGATCCGCTTGCCGATCCGCTCCTCCATCCACATCCTGGCGCCGCCGGCGCCGCAGCAGAAGCCGCGCTCTTTGCACCTGTGCATTTCCTGGGCCTTGACGCCAGGCACCTGCTCCATGATCTCTCGCGGCGGAGCGAATACCCGGTTGTGCCGGCCGAGGAAGCACGGGTCGTGGTAAGTGATCTTCTCCTCGATCGGCGTGACCGGCGTCAGCTTGCCGTCGGCGACGAGCTTGGCGAGCAGCTGGGTGTGGTGCATCACCTCGTAGTTGCCGCCGAGCTGCGGGTACTCGCGGGCGATGGTGTTGAAACAGTGCGGGCAGCTAGCGATGATCTTGCGGGCGCCGGCCTCGTTGAGCGTCTCGATGTTCTGCTGCGCCAGCATGCTGAACACGAACTCGTTGCCCATTCGCCGCGCCGGGTCGCCGGTGCACGTTTCGGCCGGGCCGAGGACGGCGAAGCTCACGCCGGCGGTGTGCAGCAGCTGCGCGATCGCCTTGGTGGTCTTCTTCGCCCGGTCTTCCAGCGCGCCGGCGCAGCCGACCCAGAACAGGTACTCGATGTCGTCGCCGATAGGGCCGTCCACGACCGGCACCTCGAAGTCGAGCTCGGTGATCCACTCGGCCCGCTTGCTCTCGCCCATGCCCCAGGGGTTGCCCTTGTTCTCCAGGTTCTTGAGCATGGTTGCCGCCTCGGCCGGGAACGCGGACTCGACGAGCACCTGATGGCGGCGCATCCCGGTGATGTGGTCGATGTGCTCGATGTCAACCGGGCACTCTTCCACGCACGCGCCACAGTTCGTGCACGACCACAGCTCATCCGGGTGGATGACGCCGCGGGCGTCGGCGTCGCCGACAATGGGCCGCTCGGCTTCGGCACGGACCTCCTCCGGCAGCGCGGCGCGAGCCTCGTCGGAGGTGGCCAGCAGGTACGGCGCCTTAGCGAACGCGTGATCGCGCAGCTCGAGGATGATCATCTTGGGTGACAGCGGCTTGCCGGTCGCCCACGCCGGGCACTGCGCCTGGCAGCGCCCGCATTCGGTGCAGGTGGCGAGGTCGAGCAGGCCCTTCCAGCTCATGTCTTCGACCTTTCCGATGCCGAAGACGTCCTCGTCCGGGTCGGCCTCTTCGAAGTCGAGCACCTTGCCGTTCGAACGCATGGGCTCGAGCGGCCCGAGGCCGTCGGGCCGGCGGGCGAAGAGCACGTTGATCGGCGCTATGGCGATGTGCAGGTGCTTGGAATAGGTGACGAAAATCCCGAAGGCGAGGATGACCGCAAGCTGGAGCAAGATGAACGTCGTCTCAATGCCCAAGTTCGCGGCGCCGGCCGGGTGCAGCCAGTGGCCGACGATCTGCGACGCGAACGCGCCGTGCGGGTACGGGAAGTCGCCGGTGTTGATCTGGGCGCCCCGGTAGATCAGCAGGGTAGCTATGACCAGGAAAATGCCGAACAGCACGAGCCAGGCGGCGCCGGTGTGCGACCCGGAGAAGCGGGACCTGCGGCCCTCGCGCTTCGGGTCAGCAGTCAGCCTGATGATCGCGAATGTGACGATACCCGCGAGCACGGCGACGGCGAACAGGTCCTCGAGGAAGCCGACCCACGCCCACGTGCCGAACAGCGGGATGGCGAAGTGCTTGCTGAACAGCGCGCCGTAGGCCTCGATGATGGTCAGGATCAAGACGATGAAGCCCCAGAACGTGAGGGCGTGGGCGACGCCCGGCACCGTCCACTGGAGCAGCTTGCGCTGCCCGATCACCTCGGTAACCTGCGTCTCCGCGCCCGCGGCCGGGTGCTCGCGCAGCGCCTGCATTCGCTCTGGTGCTGGCTGGCCAGTCCGGCCGAGCCGGAACAGCCACGAGAGGCGGCGACCCGCGATGGCGCCGGCGGCGACTGTCAGCACGAGTCCGATGATGATCCGAAGTGCCAAGGCAACCTCCAGGTATGGCAATGGGTGACAGCGTAACGCCCGCATCCGGGCATGCTGACGGTCACCGGCCGCCTAGGCCCCCGGGCAACCTATGTCCGGTTCGTGGCAGTTTCCGTAGGGGCAGCCGCTAGGCTGCGTCCGAGCGCCGCGGAATGGGTCGCGGGATGTCCGCCGACTGTGGGGTCTTGGGGAGTGCAGGCGAGATGAGCGTGGACCACGGGGACGACGCCGCGCCGGGCCTGCGCGCGCCCCGCCGACGGCAAGCGGCCGGCCGCTGGCCGGCGCTTTTCGGCTCGGCCACGGTGCTGGTGCTCGCGAGCCTCGCGGCCGACGGCATCGCCTTTGGCGCGAAGGAAGCGTGCCGGGCTGGTGCCTGGAATGTCGGCGTCGAGCAGTATCAGGCCCACTGCTATACCGACATTTACCCGCTCTACTACGCCGAAGGACTCGCAACCGGTCAGGCGCCGTACCTGACCCACCACGTGGAGTACCCGGTCATCACCGGCGCCGTCATGCAGGGCGCCGCCTGGCTGGTTCGGCCGCTGGCGAATCCGTACACCAGAGGGCTGCACTTCTTCGACGTGACCGTCGCCCTGCTGGCGCTCTTTCTGGTGGCAGGCGTTCTCGCGACCGCGTACTGCGCGGGACCCGAGCGCCGCTGGACCGCCCTGCTCGTCGCCTTCTCCCCGGCGCTGATCTTGTCGGCGTTCATCAACTGGGACCTCATCGCGATGGGCCTCATGATGCTGGCCCTTGCCGCCTGGACGGCCCGCCGGACCGCGTTGGCTGGCGTCCTGCTGGGCCTGGCGGTCGCGACCAAGTTCTATCCCATCGTCGTGCTGTGGCCGTTGTTCCTGCTCTGTCTCCGGGCTGGCCGGCTCCGGGCGTTCGCCGTCACCACAGGCTCGGCGGCTGCGGCCTGGCTCACGGTGAACGTGCCTATCGTTATCGCCGCACCGCATGGCTGGGCCACCTTCTACGGCTTTAGCAGCCACCGCGGCGCCGACTGGGGCGGGGTCTGGTACTTCTTCCAGTACGTGCGCTGGCCTGTGGTCGGGACGACGTCCGTTACCCAGCTCAACCTGATGTCGCTGGGCGCTTTCGCCGCAGCCTGCCTGGCGATCGGCCTGCTCGCGCTCGCGGCGCCCCGACGGCCGCGACTGGCTCAGCTTGTGTTCTTGACAACGGCCGCGTTCCTGCTCTTTAACAAGGTCTGGTCGCCGCAGTACGTGGTGTGGCTCGTGCCGCTGGTAGTCCTGGCCCGGCCACGGTGGCCCGCTTACCTGGTGTGGCAGGCCGCCGAGGTCTGCTACTTCTACGCGATCTGGGCCTACCTCATCACGGTTGTGGCTGGCATTCAGGAACCGGGCGCGATCAGCGGCGCGCTGTACTTTGCGGCTGTCCTGGCTCGCTTCGGCAGCGTCCTGCTGCTGTGCGTTCTGGTTGTCCGGGAGTGCCTCCGGCCTGACCTGGACGTCGTCCGGTCGGCGGGCATCGACGATCCGGCCGGCGGTGTGCTCGCCGGCGCGTCAGACCGGCTAGCGCTCCAGGCCGGGCTGCGACGGCTGGCCGCCCCCGCCTAGCCGGCCCACTGACCGGACAGGTAGAGCACCCCCAGCACCACCGCCAGCGGCGCGCTCACGCCGAAGTAGGCGTACCTAACCCACGGCCGTCGCGCTTCGATGCCCGCGAGGCTGACCCACACCGGGAACAAAACGAGCAGCGTGCGCGGACCTGTCTCGAACCACGTCGAGGTACCGAGCGCGACCAGCGCTACGGCACAGTACGTGGCTTCCGGCCACCGGCCCGCGTACAGGAACAGCAGCACCGCGACGATCATGACGGCCATCGCGCCGAACTCGAGCTGGAACTCAAACGCCGTGCCCGCGGTGAAGGGGTGCCGGAACGCCGCCCACCACGTAGTGCGCAGGTTCTGGAACGGGGTCGTCTGGTGGAGGTCCCAGCCTTTCCGCAGGGCGGCCGACCACGCCAGGGGGTTGCCGGTGTGCAGCCACAAGTATGCGAAGTACGCGGCCGGTCCGGCCAGTCCGCAGCAGACCTTCGCGGCGTTGACCAGCCTGGCGCGGATCCTGGCGGGTGGCGGTGGCCACGTCCCGGGTCCTCGATATCCGGACAGCGCCATCACGGCGAGCGCGGGAATCATGAAGATCGTGTCAGGCCGGACGAGCCCAGCCAGCGCGGCGAAGAGGGCGGCGCGCCACCAGCGGCCGCGGGCGGCGGCGTGCCAGGCGGGAATCGCGAGCGCCAGGAACAGCGCCTCGGCGTAGCCAACCATCATGAAGACCACGGCTGGCGTCGTCAGCAGGTAGAGCACGGCGCGGTTGCCGCGGGCCAGCCGGGCTAGCGCGACCACCGCGACGCACCCAGCCACGCCGGAAACGACCAGTTCCGACAGGACCCAGTTCCGCAGGATGAGATGTCCGGCAGCCAAAGCCGCCGGATAGCCGGGAAAGAACGCCGTGTTGTTGGCGATCGTGTGGGGGCCGAAATACCCGTACTGGGCGATGTTGCGCAGAAGCACGGCGTCCCAGTGCTCGAACGCTCCCGTCAGCGGAGCGTGCTCGCGGGTCGCGCGGAATGCCCAGGCCGACGCCCAGGCCAGCGCCAGGAGGGCCAGGTGGGCGGCGGCCCAGAGACCGAGGGCGGCGCGGTCGTCAGCGCTCAGTGCAACGGCGCGGGCTAGATATCCGGAGCCGCGCGCGTGCGCCCGCCGCTGCGGTTGGAGGCCGGGCGCGGCGCCGGAACGGACGTCAGCCGCCGCGGCTCCGCCGTCGTTCTGCAGCATGCACGTCCCTTCCCCGCCGCACGTTACTGCACCAAACGGTATGCGCCGCAGTGGCTGACCCGCACCATGTGGGCCGCACCATATGGCCGGAGCGGCAAGCGTTACATCGGAATATCGGGGGGCCCGGCTGAGTTCAGATCCGATAGCGAGCAAAATTGAGTCGCCCGGGCTCAACTGAGTTGCCAAGGGTCAGTCAGCATGGCAGACTTGAGCGGCCTGGACTCAATCTTCCAGCGGCTCTGCGCAGCAAACCCATTAAACCCAACCCACTAGACCCAACCCACTAGACCCAACAAGGACAGAACAAATGGCACGTGCGGTAGGCATCGACCTGGGGACGACCAACTCCGTCGTCGCCGTCCTCGAGGGCGGCGAGCCCTCGGTAATCGCCAACGCTGAGGGCTCTCGTACCACGCCATCGGTCGTCGCCTTCGCCAAGAACGGCGAGGTGCTCGTCGGCGAGGTCGCCAAGCGGCAGGCTGTGACCAACGTTGACCGGACCATCCGCTCCGTCAAGCGCCAGATGGGCACCGATTGGACGGTGTCGATCGACGGCAAGAAGTTCACGGCGCAGCAGATCAGCGCCTTCGTCCTGCAGAAGCTGAAGCGGGACGCCGAGTCGTACCTCGGCGAGA
Source organism: Streptosporangiaceae bacterium (assembly GCA_035472835.1). GTDB lineage: Bacteria > Actinomycetota > Actinomycetes > Streptosporangiales > Streptosporangiaceae > JAJYUU01. The sequence goes on from DATIOU010000229.1 coordinate 12,993, forward strand.
CCATCACCGACGCGGTGATCACCGTGCCCGCGTACTTCAGCGACGCGCAGCGGCAGGCGACCAAGGAGGCCGGGCAGATCGCAGGCATGAACGTCCTGCGCATCATCAACGAGCCGACCTCTGCCGCGCTCGCGTATCACCTGGAGAAGAACAACGAGGCGACCATCCTGGTCTTCGACTTGGGCGGTGGCACGTTCGACGTCTCGCTGCTCGAGGTCGGCGAGGGCGTCGTCGAGGTGAAGGCGACTAGCGGCGACAACCACCTCGGTGGCGATGACTGGGATCAGCGGATCGTGGACTGGCTGGTGAAGGACTTCAAGAACAGCTACGGCACCGACCTGTCCAAGGACAAGATGGCGCTGCAGCGCCTGCGGGAGACGGCGGAGAAGGCGAAGATCGAGCTGTCGAGCTCGACCGAGTCGCAGATCAACCTGCCCTACATCACCCATTCCGAGCAGGGGCCCCTGCACCTCGACACGAAGCTGACCCGGGCCGAGTTCCAGAAGATGACCTCGGACCTCCTCGATCGCTGCAAGGCTCCGTTCCAGCAGGTGATCAAGGACGCGAGCATCAAGCTCAGCGAAATTGACCACGTCGTGCTCGTTGGTGGCTCCACCCGCATGCCGGCCGTCGTCGACCTGGTCAAGGAGCTGACCGGCGGCAAGGAGCCCAACAAGGGCGTGAACCCGGACGAGGTCGTCGCTGTCGGCGCCTGCCTCCAGGCGGGCGTGCTCAGGGGTGAGGTCAAGGATGTCCTGCTTCTCGACGTCACGCCTCTGTCGCTCGGCATCGAGACCAAGGGCGGCATCTTCACCAAGCTGATCGAGCGCAACACGACGATCCCGACCAAGCGGTCAGAGATCTTCACCACCGCCGATGACAACCAGCCCTCGGTTCAGATCCAGGTGTTCCAGGGTGAGCGCGAGATCGCGGCGTACAACAAGAAGCTCGGCATGTTCGAGCTGGCTGGCCTTGCGCCAGCGCCGCGCGGCATCCCGCAGATCGAGGTCACGTTCGACATCGACGCCAACGGCATCGTGAACGTTTCGGCCAAGGACCTCGGCACCGGCAAGCAGCAGTCCGTGCAGATCACCGGCGGCTCGGCGCTTAACAAGGACGACATCGAGCGGATGATGGCGGACGCCGAGAAGTACGCGGAGGAGGACCGCCAGCGGCGCGAGGAGGCGGAGGTCCGCAACCGCGCGGAGTCGCTGGCGTACACCACGGAGAAGTTCCTCGCCGAGAATGCCGACAAGGTCCCGGACGACGTCAAGTCCGAGGTCGAGACCGCGATCGCCGACCTGAAGAAGGCGCTCGAGGGTACCGACACCGAGACCATCAAGACGGCTAGCGAGCACGCAGCTCAGGTGAGCCAGAAGATGGGCACGGCGATTTATGCCCAGTCGCAGGCCAGTGCCCAGGCGGCCAGCGCACAGGCCGGCGAGTCGAGTGAGCAGGCAGGCCAAGATGACGACGTTGTCGAGGCCGAGATCGTCGAGGACGACAAGCCTGCCCGCGAGGAGGGCGGCGCCGCCTGATGAGGCCCGAAGAGGAGCGCCAGGGCCCGGTCATCCGCGATCGCAGGCGGATCGACCCGGTCACTGGCCAGGTACGCGACACCGGGGGGTCGCGCCCGCAAACCGGGCCGACCCCGGCCAGGGCACGGCCGAAGGCTGACGCCGAGCCCGGCGGTACGGGTCCGAGCAAGGACGCAGCCGCCGATCCAGACTTGGCTGCGAGCGGGTCCGCCGCGTCGGCTGGTGCGCGGACAGGTCAAGCAGCACCCGCAGGCGCCGCGGCAACTGGCAGCGACTCGGGGCCCGGCACCGACGGTGCCGCCAGCTCGGATGAGGCTGGGCTGGCGCAAGCCGTGACCATGCTGGCCGAGCGGACCGCCGACTTGCAGCGGCTCCAGGCCGAGTACGCCAACTACCGCAAGCGAATTGAGCGGGACCGGCTGGCCGTACGCGAGCAGGCCCTCGCCAACGTGCTGCACGGCCTGCTGCCTGTGCTGGACGACATCGGCCGGGCTAGGGAGCACGGCGAGCTGACGGGCGGCTTCAAGTCGGTCGCCGACTCGCTGGAGGGCACCGTGGCCAAGCTCGGCCTGACGCCCTTTGGCGAGAGCGGCGATCCCTTCGACCCGACGCTGCACGAGGCGCTGATGCACTCGTACTCAGCCGACGTGACGGAGCCAACTGCCGTGCAGATACTCCAGCCTGGCTACAAGGTGGGCGAGCGCATCATCCGCCCGGCCAGGGTCGCTGTCGCTGAACCTGGCGACGACACCCCGGCAGCGGACGCTGACGAGTCCGATTCAACTGACGACCAGGCCGAGCCCGGCGCGTCTGATGGCGGCGACGGTACCGCCGAGTAATGACCTGGCCCTGGGGCCTGTTCCGGCGGACCCCAGGGCCAGGCTTCGAGCTAGCTCACGAAAGAGGCGCGTTGAGCACCAAGGACTACCTGGAGAAGGACTACTACAAAACCCTCGGCGTGACCAAGACCGCGACGGCCGACGAGATTAAGAAGTCGTACCGGAAGCTGGCCCGCAAGTACCACCCGGACGCGAACGAGGGTGACCCGAAGGCAGAGGCACGCTTCAAGGAGATCTCCGAGGCCTACACCGTGCTCTCTGACGAGGGCAGGCGCAAGGAGTACGACGAGGCGCGCACGCTGTTCGGCAGTGGCGTCCGGATGCCAGGATCCGGATCGGGCGGCGGCGGCTACAGCTTCGATCTTGGCGACCTATTCGGCGGTGCAGCTGGCAGCGCGGGCGGACGCCTGGGCGACCTCCTCGGCGGCGTCTTCGGCAACCGGACGGGCGGCACGACCGGCACCCAGGCACGACCACGGCGTGGCGCCGACGTGGAGACCGAGACGACGCTGTCCTTCAGCGACGCGATCAACGGCGCCACGGTGTCGCTCCGGCTGACCGGCGAAGGCGCGTGCCCGGTTTGTAAGGGCACCGGCGCAAAGGCCGGGACCGTGCCCAGGGTCTGCCCGACGTGTGAGGGCACCGGGCAGGGCAGCCGGAACCTCGGTAGCTTCGCGTTTTCCGAGCCATGCAAGACGTGCCGCGGGCGTGGCCTGGTCGTCGACGACCCGTGCGAGACCTGCTCGGGCAGCGGCCGAGCGATGAGCACCAGGACCATTCAGGCGAGGATCCCGGCAGGTGTCGAAGACGGCCAGCGGATCAAGCTGGCCGGCAAGGGCGCTCGCGGCGAGCGCGGCGGCCCGGCCGGCGACCTCTACGTCCGGATCCACGTCCAGCCGCACACGCACGGCACGTTCAGCCGATCTGGTCCCAACCTGACCATCGCGGTGCCGGTCACCTTTTCCGAGGCCGCGCTCGGGGCGGAGATCAAGGTGCCGTCCCACGGCGGCATGCCGGTCAGCCTGCGCATCCCGGCCGGCACGCCGAATGGCCGCACGTTCCGGGTCCGCGGCAAGGGCGTCCGGCGCAAGGACGGCACGACGGGCGACATGCTCGTCACCGTCAACGTGCAGGTCCCGCAGGAGCTAACCGACAAGGCACGAGACGCACTCCAGATGTTCCGGGACGCCACAGCTGGCCCTGACCCGCGGGCCGATGTCCTGAAGAACGCGAACGCATAGCCCGCGACTGCCGGAAGGAGATGACAGTGACCAGTCAGTTCGAGCTAACCGACGACACGCCCGTCTACGTCATCTCCGTGGCCGCCCAGCTCTCCGGCTTGCACCCGCAGACGCTCCGCGCCTATGACCGGCTGGGCCTCGTTTCGCCTGGCCGCGCCGCTGGCCGCGGCCGGCGCTACTCGCTGCGCGACATCCTGATCCTGCGCGAAGTCCAGCGACTGTCTCAGGAAGAGGGCATCAACCTCAACGGGATCAAGCGCATCCTCGAGCTGGAGCTCGCGGAGCGTCGCAGCCGCGCGCTTCTGGCCGAAATGCACGCCGAGATAAACCAGCTCCGGTACGAGCTCGAGTCGACCCGTGCGGTCGCAGCGCGACTGGCGAACCTGGTCCGCGGCCGGCCTGACGGGGCCGCCCTCGTCCCGGTCCGGCACGGCACTCAGGGGCAGCAACAGCGGCCAGTGACTCCCAGCGTCACCAGCGAGCCGGAGCAGGCGGTCGCGGCGGCTACCGAGATACGACGGCACGCACCAGGGAACGGGGCCGGCGCCAGCTAATCCTCAGCCTGCGCTCGCAGTTCAGAACGTAAGCAGAAAAGAAAGAGACAGTGGACGACAAGCTGACGAGGAAGAGCCAGGAGGCTCTGTCCCAGGCAGTTCAGCTGGCCGCGTCGGCCGGCAACCCGAGCACCGATGGCCTGCACCTGCTCGCTGCCTTGGTCCAGCAGGACGGCGGGACCGCCGCGCCGCTGCTGCGCGCCGTCGGCGCCGACCCGGCCGAGCTCCTGAAGACCGTGCAGGCTCAGCTCGCCAAGATGCCGCAAGCGGCTGGCCCAACTGTAAGCGCCCCGGAGACTTCGCGGCAGCTTCTGGCCGCCCTCGCGACCGCCGGCAAGCTGGCCAGGCAGATGTCGGACGAATACGTGTCCACCGAGCACCTGCTCGTGGGCCTGGCGACTGACGGCGGCCAGGCGGCGTCGCTGCTACGCGCGGCGGGCGCCGGCCCGAAGCAGCTGACTGACGCGTTCGAGCAGGTCCGCGGGCACGCCAGGGTGACGTCGCCCGAACCGGAAGGTACCTATCAGGCGCTCGGGAAGTACGGCATTGACCTGACGCAGAGCGCCCGGGACGGCAAGCTCGACCCCGTTATCGGCCGGGACGCCGAGATCCGCCGGGTCATCCAGGTGCTGTCCCGGCGAACCAAGAACAACCCGGTGCTGATCGGCGAGCCCGGCGTGGGCAAGACCGCGGTCGTCGAGGGCCTTGCGCAGCGCGTGGTCGCCGGGGATGTGCCCGAGTCTCTGCGCGGCAAGCGCGTCGTCGCGCTCGACCTCGGCGCGATGGTGGCGGGCGCCAAGTATCGCGGCGAGTTCGAGGAGCGCCTGAAGGCAGTGCTGAACGAGATCAAGCAGAGCGAAGGCCAGATCATCACCTTCATCGACGAGCTGCACACCGTCGTCGGGGCCGGCGCAGCCGAAGGCGCCATGGACGCCGGCAACATGCTGAAGCCAATGCTCGCTCGCGGCGAGCTGCGGATGGTGGGCGCGACCACCCTCGACGAGTACCGGAAGCGGATCGAGAAGGATCCTGCGCTTGAGCGCAGATTCCAGCAGGTGCTGATCGGGGAGCCCTCGGCTGAAGACACCATCGCCATCTTGCGCGGTCTAAAGGGCCGGTACGAGGCGCACCACCAGGTGCAGATTTCTGACGCCGCGCTCGTGGCCGCGGCCACACTGTCGGATCGCTACATAACTGCCAGGTTCCTGCCGGACAAGGCGATCGACTTGGTCGACGAGGCAGCGTCCCGCCTGCGGATGGAGATCGATTCCCGCCCGGTCGAGATCGACGAGCTGCAGCGCAGCGTCGACCGGATGAAGATGGAAGAGATGGCGCTGGCCAAGGAGAACGACCCGGCCAGCCGCGAGCGGCTGCAGCGACTGCGCGCCGACCTGGCCGACCGGCAGGAGCAGCTGACCGCCCTGGTCGCCCGATGGGACCGCGAGAAGGCAAGCCTGAACCGGGTCGGCGAGCTCAAGAAGCAACTCGACGAGCTGCGTGGCCAGTTCGAACGGGCCGAGCGCGACGCGGACTTCGAGGTTGCCTCCCGGCTCAAGTACGGCGACATTCCGGAGCTCGAGCGCCAGATCGCCGAGGCAACCGCGGCCGCCGGCAGCGATGCAGGCGCATCCGTTCCTGGCGACGAAGGCCCGCCGATGGTGAAGGAAGAGGTCGGCCCAGATGACGTGGCCGACGTAGTGTCGTCGTGGACAGGCATCCCGGCTGGCCGGCTGATGGAGGGGGAGACCGGCAAGCTGCTGCGGATGGAAGACGAGCTGGGCCACCGGATCGTCGGCCAGCGGACCGCTGTCCAGGCAGTATCCAACGCCGTTCGCAGGTCGAGGGCCGGGATCTCGGATCCGGACCGGCCGTCCGGCTCCTTCCTCTTCCTCGGACCGACCGGCGTCGGCAAGACCGAGCTGGCCAAGGCGCTCGCGGAGTTCCTGTTCGACGACGAGCGAGCGATCATCCGGATCGACATGAGCGAGTACTCCGAGCGGCACTCAGTGGCCAGGCTGGTCGGCGCTCCGCCCGGCTATGTGGGATACGAGGAGGGCGGCCAGCTCACCGAGGCGGTGCGGCGCAGGCCGTACTGTGTCGTTCTGCTCGACGAGGTCGAGAAGGCGCACCCGGAGGTCTTCGACGTCCTGCTTCAGGTGCTCGACGACGGCAGACTGACTGACGGTCAGGGTCGCACGGTCGACTTCCGCAACACCATCTTGATCCTGACGTCGAACCTGGGCTCGCAGTACATCGCCGACCCGAGCCTGGATGACGCAGCCACCAAGGACAAGGTCATGTCCGTGGTACAGGCCACGTTCAAGCCCGAGTTCCTGAACCGGCTGGATGACGTGATCGTGTTCGACGCGCTGACCACGGCCGAGCTGACCGAGATCGTGGATCTTCAGGTGCAGCGGCTGGCGCGCCGGCTGATGGGTCGCCGACTGACCCTCGACGTTACGCCGGCGGCCAGGGAATGGCTGGCCGTCACCGGGTTTGACCCCGTGTACGGCGCGCGACCGCTGCGCCGGCTGATCCAGTCCGCGATCGGCGACAAGCTCGCCCGCGGACTGATCGCGGGCGAGATCACCGACGGCGACAAGGTCATCGTCGACCTTGACGAGGCCATCGATTCGCTGAGCGTCAGCCCCGGACGCGCAGTTGCGGCCGCGAATCCGGCCGGTTAGTCCGGCTCACAGGTCGAGCAGGGCGTCGTAGCTGTCCTCGGGCAGCCCGAGGTCGTTGCGGATCCGGTAGCGGAGCCGCAGCAGCAGCTTTAGCTCGGGTTCCTCACCCGCGGGCTGGTCGGCCATGCGCGCGAGGCATAGCTCGACACCGGCAGTCGCCCACTCGAGCGCCGACGTCAGCTCCGAGCGCTCGACGAGGAGCTCAGCAACGAGGTCGCAGGTCCTTGAGTCCCGCCGGCCCTCGACCTTTAGCCTGCTGAGCAGCGCTTGCGCTTCGAACTCGCGGCCGAGCAGGAAGAGCGCCCGGGCCAGGGGGACCAAGGGATCGACGAAGGCCGGCCCACCATAGGTGAGCGCGCGGCGGAATCCGGTGACGGCCTGCGCCGGCCGATCTGCGAGCAGCCATTGCTCGCCGGCTCGGAGGAAGGCCTCGGCGCGTGGCATGTCTGTGGTCTCCGCGCCGGTCGTCGCCAGCTCGGTCATCGTCGCAGCAGCGGCAGCGTGCTCGCCGCTGGCGGCTGCGTCGAATTCGATCGAATCGAACTGCTCACGGGTCAGCTCCGCCACGTCACCACGGTAGCCGCGAAGGAACGGCGGCGTGCTCGGGAACTGCGCGGGGTGATGGCTTCGTGACAAAAGCACGCCTAGGTGACTCAGGTGCCTGGCGACAGCGCCGACAGCTACCGGCGTGAGCGCTCGAGCGCGTCCCAGAACCCCCGGCGCAGCGCGTGCCTGACCTCATCGTGCAGCAGCGAGTCGATCGGCAGCGCCGAGCCCTGAAGCAGCCGCGCCTCCAGATCTGACGGCATGCGGGGCTTGCGAGCGAGCACAGCCTCCAGCCAGAGAGCGGGTGCGTCTCTGGCGACCGCCTCACCGAAGCCGAAGCCCTCCCCGTGCGCCGACTGAACCGCGTCGCCGACGGGCATGCCAACTGGCGCCACCGCTGGCTGCTGGCTGCCGTAAGAGTTCTGCCCGTACGCGGCCGGCACGACTTGCCCGCTGAAGTGGCCCGGCTGACCGGAGCCGCCGTACGGCATGCTCCGGTCCTGCGCATACGGCATGCCGTTAGCCGACGGCAACTGGCGCTGAGGCAACGGCGGACGCTGGCCGTCGAGCGGCCCGATGCCGTTCGGGGGCCCAGCCGCTGGCGCGGCGTGGCTGCCGACGCGCTGTCCAGCCCCAGCATCGGCCGGACCAGGTGCATGCTGCCTGTATCCGGGCTGGCCGTGCGTGCCGTCGTGATGCGGAGCCGCGCCACGGGGAGCAGGCCCTGGCATTGGGCGAGGACCGGACGACGGTCCGCTGGCTTGGATCCCGCTCGCCGGAAGCCCGTCGGCTGGCATACCGTTCGGCGGCACCCCGTTCTGCGCCTGAAAACCCGCCGGCATGCTATTCCCCTGGGCACCGGGCGCGGCTGACATCCTGTTGGCGAGCGGACCGGCCGGCGCCACCCCGTTCCCTGGCTGCCCGCGAGTCTCCGAGCCGGCACCGTCCCGGTGAGCGGCACCATGTGCGGTGAACGTGCCAGCGTGCTGACCGCCGTCACCATTGGCGGGTGCTGGCGTGGCCGGCTGGCTGCCGTGGCCCGGCTGGGTGCGGCCGCCTTGGTCGTGGCCGTGCTGAAGCTGCCCGAACTGCGACTGGCCGAACTGAGGCTGCCCGAACTGCGACTGAGCGAACGGAGGCTGGCCGAACTGCGACTGGCCGAACTGCGACTGGCCGAACTGCGACTGGCCCTGGTGACCGGGGCTGGCGCCATTGTGGGCCGCGCCGTTCTGATTTGCGCCCGGCGGCGGACCGGGCTGGCCCAGCGAGCCGGGCCGACCGTGGCCGACGTCGGGGCCGCGCTGGTCATAGCCAGCAGCCGCCGGCAAGCTGAGCTGGCCCGGCGCGCCGCGGTTCGGCTGGCCACCGAACCCGGCTGAGTCGAAGCCCGCTCCGGTGCCCACCGGCTGCTGACCGCGACCTGGCTCGGCGCGACCTGGCTCGGCGCGGCGGTACTGCTGCGCCTGGGCGGCCAGGTCAGGCCCCTGCTGGCCATGCTCGAGCTGGCCGACCGGCTGCTGATCGAGCGTCGGGTAGTTCGGCGACCGGCCCTGGGCCACCTGCCCCTGGCCTGCCTGTGTCAGCACCGGCTGGCTCTCGCGGCCGCCGACGGCATGGCCTGAGTGCATAGTCTCGGCCGGCTCGTCAAACCGGGGCAGATCCGGGCGGTGGCTCGGCGCCGGGCCGGGGCCAGCGCTGGCGAGCGAAGCGCGCTCGTACTGGGCCGGCGGCGGCGAGCCGAAGAGCAGGACCGAAGGTGCCTCGATCGCCGGGTGCGGGCCACTTGACCGCGCCGGTGTGCTGGCCAGCTCGCGATAGCCGGCCGCCGGGAGCTGTGGCTCGGCGCCGGAAATGAGATCGACGTAAGGCCGCAGGTGTCCCGCGCCGATCTCGATGATGTCGTCGCACTCCTGGCGCAGCGTGGGCGAGATGGCCCAGTCGGCGTCGGTGGCGACGTGAAAGAGGACTGTCCGGATCCCGAGGTCCTGAACCTCGGCGATCACCGGCGCCAGGTCTTCCTCGGCGCTGACGATGATAACGTCGCTAACAGCATGGTTCCTGGCGAGCGCGGTGAGATCTTTGCGGATTTCGGCCTCGACGCCTTCCCTGCGACTCGGCCTGGCCTTGCTGAGACGAAGCTTTACGCCGGGGATGTCGGCAAGGGTCTCGTGCTCTGCGCCACGGACGCCGTCGGCGGCGGTGTCATACCAGTAGCACCGGAGCAGCGGCAGGCCTGTGCGGTCCCTGGACACACTGCCGAGCAGCTTCAGCAGGCCCGCATAGTCCCAGGAAACCGAGTCACGATTGCGAGTGCCGTGGACGACGAGCGCGCCTTCAGCTAGCGCGTAGTTGGCGTCCACGAACAGCGCGCAGCGATCCAACGCGACACCGTCCTTCCCTTGCGCGTGACGTTACCAGCGCATCGCGGCAGACGTGGGGCATAGCGCGGATCACGGACCTTTCCACCGAGCCCTCGTCTGCCGTAAGTTCCAGGTAATTCACCTATTTCGCCGCTCGATGAGCTGCCGGTCGGCGCCGGGCAACACCGCGGGCCCGCAGAAGCTACCAGGCGCCGGCCAGTGCTCGGCCCTCCCCGCCGAGTAGGCTCCCGTCCTGTGGCCGATCGCGACGAGCTGCTGACCCTGATTCGGGACCTGGCCGTCGTCCACGGTGAAGTGATCTTGTCTTCCGGACAGCGAGCAGATTGGTACATCGACTTGCGCCGGGTACTGCTCGATGGCCGCGGTGCGCCGCTGGCAGGCCGGGTCATGCTGGATGCCACGCAAGCCCTGGATTACGACGCCGTGGGCGGCCTGACTCTAGGCGCCGATCCAGTGGCGACGGCGATGATGCACGCGGCCGCGGCCCGCGGCCGGAGGCTTGACGCTTTCGTCGTGCGTAAGAGCGAGAAAGCGCACGGCCTGCAGCGTCGGATCGAGGGTCCGGACGTGGCCGGACGGCGTGTCCTCGCTGTCGAAGACACGTCGACTACCGGCGGCTCGGTGCTGACAGCCGTTGACGCTCTGAGCGAAGCGGGCGCGGACGTCGTCGGAGTCGCCGTGGTCGTCGAGCGCGGGGCGAGGCAGAAGATCGCCGACCGCGGTCTGCCCTATCTAGCCGCCTTCGAGCTTGCCGATCTCGGCCTTGGTTAGCGCTGTCAGCCGCAGTTGAACGCTAGCCGCGCGTGAATGCTGTGAGAGCCAGCGCGGCAACGGTCAGCATCCCTAAGACCAGCACGAACAGAAGCGCTACGCCTGTGTAGCGGCGATGTTCAGCGGGGTCCGCATCATGGTGTCCCATGGTCCGAGACTAGACCTGTCGGGGCCGCGACCGGGGAATGCTGGCAACTCGGCCCGCGGAGTTGGGTGTGCAAGCGGGCTCGGCAATACTGGGCACTGACCGCACACGAGAGGATTCCGGGCCATGCCGATCGCGACTCCAGAGGTCTACGCGCAGATGCTCGACCGGGCCAAGGAACAAGGTTTCGCGTACCCGGCGATCAACGTCACCTCCAGCCAGACGCTTAACGCGGCCCTGCGCGGATTCGCCGACGCCGAGAGCGACGGAATCATCCAGGTCTCGACTGGGGGTGCTGAGTACTTGTCCGGCCCGACTGTGAAGGACATGGTCACCGGCGCGGCGGCGCTGGCGGGTTATGCGCGCAGCGTCGCCACCCACTATCCGGTGAATATCGCCTTGCATACCGACCACTGCCCCAAGGACAAGCTCGACGGGTACATGCGCCCGCTCCTGGAGATTTCGCTGCAGCGGGTCGCCCGCGGCGAGGACCCGCTGTTTCAGTCGCACATGTGGGACGGCTCGGCAGTACCGCTAGCGGAGAACCTGCAGATCGCGTCCGAACTCCTGGACAAGTGCGCGAGCGCTCACGTCGTCATGGAGATGGAGATCGGCGTCGTCGGCGGCGAGGAGGACGGCGTCGTTGGCGAGATCAACGAGAAGCTGTACAGCACTCCGGAGGACGCGCTCGCCACCGCGGCGGCACTCGGCCTCGGCGAGCGCGGCCGGTACATCCTGGCGGCCACGTTCGGGAACGTGCACGGCGTCTATAAGCCAGGGCACGTCAAGCTGCGGCCGTCTGTCCTGAAGGAGATCCAGGAGGCGGTCGGCGCGAAGTACAGCCGCGAGAAGCCGCTTGACCTCGTCTTCCACGGCGGCTCCGGATCTGACCTCACCGATATCAGGGAAGCGATCGGCTACGGCGTCGTCAAGATGAACGTCGACACCGACACCCAGTACGCTTTCACGCGGCCCGTCGCCGGACACATGTTCACCAACTACGACGGCGTACTGAAAGTCGACGGCGATGTGGGCAGCAAGAAGGCTTACGACCCGCGCACCTGGGGCAAGTCAGCCGAGGCGGGCATGAGCGCCCGAGTCGTCCAGGCGTGCGAGGACCTGATGTCGGGGGGCACCCGCCTTGCCTGAGAATCTGCTCGGCGGCCAGCCGGATACGTTCCTGCCGGATAACGAGGAAGCCCGCGCGGCGCTGGCCGATGCGAGCGATCCGGCCGAGGCCGCGGCCAGATTCCCGAGCTACTGCGCCGCCTGGGCCGCGCTGTCCGAGCGCGCGATGGCCGCCGGGGATGCAGTCACTGCCTACGCGTTCGCGCGCACCGGCTACCACCGCGGCCTCGACCAGCTGCGCCGTGCAGGCTGGCGCGGCCACGGCCCGATTCCGTGGGAGCACGAGCCGAACCAGGGTTTCCTGCGAGCGCTGCACATGCTCGGGGTGGCGGCCGCGGCCATCGGCGAGGACGATGAGGCGACCCGGTGCCAGGAGTTCCTGGCCGACAGCAGCCCCGCGGCCGTGCTGGCGCTGGAGCCCTGACCACGGGCCGCCGAAAACTCTCGGTAAGCGGGCCTGGCCGTCACGGCGCGCGGCCGTGACAAGCCCGCGCGGGCGCTCGTCAAGCAGCGCGGCTGTCCTTCAAGCAGCGCGGGCGTCCTTCAAGCAGCGCGGGCGTCCGTCAAACAGCGAGGGCATCCTTCAAACAGCGCGGCCGGGTAACCCGCCTCGCGGCGGCTCGTGGTTGTAGGTGTTGCGCGGCCAAATCGGACGGTCGTAGGAGTTCGGTTGGCACGAACAGCCCATAACGCCCGGAGAAAGCCACCTAGGACCTACAACGTTCGGATTTGGCCACCTAACTCCAACAACGTTGGACCGGCTGGGGTCAAGATCCCGCCGGTGCAGCTGTCGGCAAGGGGGGTTGGCCGCCGGGCCTGTCCGGTAACATCTGAATGCAAGAGCCCCTGCCGCGCTTGCACGCCCGACCGCATGACGCTGGCTGGGGCTTTCGTTCTGTTACGGGAAGGACCTGTGACATGCCCGCCATCGTGATCGTCGGCGCGCAATGGGGCGATGAAGGCAAGGGCAAGGCCACCGACATACTCGGCGACCGGGTCGACTACGTCGTGCGCTATCAAGGCGGCAACAACGCCGGTCACACGGTCGTCATCGGTGACGAGAGTTACGCCCTGCACTTGCTGCCGTCCGGCGCCCTGTCGGACCACGCCACATCGGTCATCGGCAATGGCGTGGTGATCAACCCCGAGGTGCTGATCGAAGAGATCGACGGGCTGACGGACCGCGGGGTCTGGCGGGACCGCCTGCTCATCTCCGCTGACGCGCACCTGATCATGCCCCACCACATTGCCCTCGACAAGGTCACCGAGCGCTACCTCGGCGATGCCCGGATCGGCACGACCGGCCGCGGCATCGGGCCCGCGTACAGCGACAAGGCTTCCCGGGTCGGCATCCGGGTCCAGGACCTCTTCGACCCAGGCATTCTGCGGCAGAAGCTCGACCTGGCGCTGCGGGAGAAGAACCAGGTGCTGACGAAGCTGTACAACAGGCGCGGCATCGATGCCGAGGCAGTGGCCGAGGAGTACCTCCGTTACGCCGAGCGGCTCGGCCGGTTCGTCGCCGACACCGGCCTCGTGCTGAACAAGGCGCTCGACGAAGACCGCGTCGTCCTGCTGGAAGGCGCCCAGGCGACGCTGCTCGATGTCGACCACGGCACGTATCCATTTGTTACCTCGTCCTCACCGACGGCGGGCGGGGCATGTGCTGGCTCGGGCATCGGCCCGACCCGGATCACCAGAGTGCTCGGCATACTCAAGGCGTACACAACCAGGGTCGGGGCTGGGCCGTTCCCGACCGAACTCACTGACGCGCAGGGTGAGTGGCTGCGCAAGACCGGCGGCGAGTACGGCACGACGACAGGCCGCCCGCGCCGGACGGGCTGGCTCGACACCGTCATTGCACGGTACGCCACCAGGGTGAACGGCCTCACTGACTACTTCGTGACCAAGCTCGACGTGCTGTCCGGCCTGGAGAGAGTGCCGGTTTGCGTCGCCTACGACGTCCACGGCAAGCGCTACGACGAGATCCCGATGACGCAGACGGACTTCCACCACGCCACTCCGGTCTATGAGTACCTGGACGGCTGGTGGGAGGACATCTCTGGCGCCACCGAATTCACCGACTTGCCCAAGGCCGCGCAGGCATACGTGCGGACGGTGGAGGACATGATCGGCGCCCCCGTCTCGGCGATCGGCGTGGGACCGCGCCGTGATCAGGCGGTCCAGCTGCGCGACATCCTCTGAGGCCAATGACCTAGCCGGTAGGCTCTGCGCCGTGCGCGTGCTAGTACTCGGGACCGGCGGTCGCGAACACGCGCTGATCCGCGCGCTGGCGCGGGACAGCGCTGTGGCCGACCTGCATGCAGCTCCGGGTAACCCTGGCATCAGCGCCGAGGCCGAGGTGCACGAGGTGGCGGCCGCTGACCCGCAGGCCGTCACCGCGCTGGCCGCGCGACTGTCCGTTGACCTAGTCGTCATCGGCCCCGAGGCGCCGCTCGTCGCGGGCGTCGCCGACGCGGTCCGGGCTGCTGGGATCGGCTGCTTCGGGCCCGGCCAGGCTGCCGCCATGATCGAGGGCTCGAAGTCATTTGCGAAGCAAGTGATGGTGGCGGCCGGCGTCCCGACTGCCGCGGCGGTGACGTGCCGCAGCGAGATCGAGGCCGCGGCCGCGCTCGACAAGTTCGGACCGCCGTACGTGGTCAAAGCGGACGGGCTCGCCGCTGGCAAGGGCGTCGTCGTCACGCCGGATCGAGCCGAGGCGCTGCGACACGCGAAGGCGTGCGGCACCATCGTGATCGAAGAGTTCCTCGACGGTCCCGAGGTGTCGGTGTTCGCGCTCGCCGACGGCATCTCGGCCGCCCCGCTGCTGCCAGCGCAGGACTACAAGCGGGCGCGGGACGGCGACCAAGGCCCCAACACCGGCGGCATGGGGGCGTATGCCCCGCTGCCATGGGCGCCTGCTGGCCTGGCTGACCAGACTCTCGACACGGTCGTCCTGCCTGCCTTGGCAGAGCTTTCGCGCCTCGGCCGTCCCTACAGCGGCCTGCTCTACGCCGGGCTGGCGCTGACCACACGCGGTCTGCGAGTGATCGAGTTCAACGCCCGGTTCGGCGACCCAGAGACTCAGGTCGTCCTTGACCGGCTGAGCACTCCCCTCGGCGGCCTGCTGGCGGCATGCGCGCACGGGGACCTGGCCTCGGCACCGGCCCTTGACTGGCGGCCGGGCACCGCGGTGACCGTAGTCCTCGCCGCCGACGGCTATCCGGCCAACCCGGTGCGCGGCGACCGGATCGACGGGATCGACGCGGCTGGCCACGTTCCAGGCAGTTATGTGCTGCAAGCCGGGACGGCGACCGACAGTGCCGGACACCTGATCACCAATGGGGGAAGGGTCCTCAACGTCGTCGGAAGCGGCCCAGACCTGGCCGCTGCCCGCGCCAGCGCGTACCAGGCCGCCAGATTGATCCAGATTCGCGGGGGCTGGTACCGCTCGGACATCGCCGATCCCGAGCGGCTGGCCGTCAGCCGGGCGTGAGCGGCGGTCGAGGCCCAGAGGTACCGCCGGATAGAGAAGCAGCCGGTGCAGCTGCGCATCGGAGCGGCGGTGCTGGTGCTCGCCTCGATTCCTGTCGGGATCGCCGCTGGCCTCGAGGTCCAGCTGGTCGTCGTGACCGCCATTCTCATCGTGCCGCTCATCGCCGAACGCCGGGGAGCCGGTGGCGACTTGGCCGAGTCCGCGACCGCGACAGGCGGGCCGGCCGAGTCCGGGGCAGCCACGGGGCGGCCAGCCGGACCGGATGCGGCAGGATAGAAGCCGTGATCGAGCGCTACACGCTGCCCGAGATGGGCCATGTCTGGAGCGAGGCGCACAAGTACGAGCTGTGGTGTCAGGTGGAAACACTCGTCCTGGCGGCGCATGCGAAGGCCGGCACGGTACCAGAGGACGCCGTGGGGCCGGTGGCGGCAGCGCCGCCCCCTACCCCTGAGGCCGTCGCCGCCCTGGAGGCCGTGACGGGGCATGACGTGATCGCGTTCCTGTCCGCCTGGGCAAACAACACCACCCCGCGCGAGGCGGCCGCCTACGTGCACTACGGCATGACTTCCTCGGACCTGCTCGACACCGCGCTAGCGCTTCAGCTCGCCGAGGCAACCGACCTGCTGACTGCCCGCTGCGACCGGCTGCTCCAGGTGCTCCGCGAGCATGCTCTCGAGCACCGGGCGACCCTGCGGGTAGGCCGGACCCACGGCATCCACGCCGAGCCAGATGTCTGGGGTCACCGAGTCGCTGATTTCGCGTTCGCGGTGCACCGGTGTCGTGACCGGCTGCTGCGGGCGCGGCAGTCCGTGGCCGTGGGCAAGCTGTCCGGGCCGGTCGGCACCTACTCCAACATCGACCCGTCGATCGAGGCGGAGGTTCTGACTGAGCTCGGCCTGCGTCCGGCTGACGTCGCCACCCAGGTGGTGCTCCGCGACGGAATCGCGGAGTGGGCGAGCGTGCTGGCGCTGATTGCGAGCGTGTGCGACGCGATCGCTATCGAGGTCCGGCACGGCCAGCGCACTGAGGTATCAGAGCTGGCGGAGCCGTTCGGCGCTGGCCAGAAGGGCTCATCGGCCATGCCGCACAAGCGGAACCCAGTCCGGGCCGAGCGGATCAGCGGGCTGGCAAGGATCGTCCGCGCGCAGGTGGTTCCCGTTATGGAGGGCATCCCGCTCTGGCATGAGCGAGACATTTCGCACTCCTCGACCGAGCGGGTAGCGCTGCCGGACGCCGCCATCGCCACTGACTACATACTCGAGCAGACCACGGGCATCATGGCGGGTCTCGTCGTGGACCCGGCTCGGATGCTGGCAAACCTGGAGTCAAGTCACGGCCTCATCTACACCTCGGCCGTGCTGCTGGAGCTCGTCGCGGTCGGTATGTCCCGCGAGGACGCCTACACGCTGGTGCAGAGCGCGGCGGTGGAGACGTGGCAATCGGGCGTCGACTTCCGCGAGACCCTGCGGAAGCACGCCGCGGTGCGCGGCCAGGACATCGATGAGGCACGCCTCGACGAGGTCTGCAGCCCGGAGCGCTACGTCCGGCGGCTCGGGGCCGTCTTCGACCGCCTGGAGCGACTATTGTGACCGAGCCGGGACCAGAGTCTGGCCTTCGCCACATCTATTCCGGCAAAGTCCGGGAGATTTACGAGACAGCGGACGGCGGCTTGCTACTCGTCGCCTCCGACCGGATTTCTGCCTTCGACTATGTGCTCGAAACTCCAATCCCCGACAAGGGCAAAATCCTCACCCAGCTTTCGTTGTGGTGGTTCGAGCGGCTCGCCGACATCATTCCTAATCATCTAGTCGCCGCCCCCGTGCCGGCCCAATTTGCCGGCCGCGCGATGACGTGCATGCCGCTATCGATGCTGCCAGTTGAGTGCATTGCCCGCGGTTACCTGACCGGAACGGGGCTCGCGGACTATCGCCGCGATGGCACCGTCGCCGGCGTCGAGCTGCCTGCGGGCCTTACGGACGGCTCGCGCCTGCCCGAGCCGATCTTCGATCCCGACAGCAAGGCACCGCCCGGCCAGCACGACGAGAACATCACTATGACCGACGTCGCCGATCTTGTCGGCGCGGACGCTGCGGCCGAACTGGGACGTGTCACGCTGGCGGTTTACCAGCGGGGCGCCGAGATCGCAGCCGACCGCGGCATCATCGTGGCCGACACGAAGATGGAGTTCGGCTTTGACACGGCGGGCGTACTACGGCTTGCGGATGAGGTGCTGACGCCGGATTCGTCGCGATTCTGGCCCGCCGATACGTGGCAGCCCGGCCGGAGTCAGGTCTCGTTCGACAAGCAGTTTGTCCGGGACTGGCTGACGTCCCCGGCGTCGGGGTGGAACCAGAATGGTCGCGAGCCGCCGCCTCCGCTGCCAGACAGCGTGGTCGAGAAGACTCGCCAGACGTACGTAACGGCGTTTGAGCGTATCACCGGGCGACACTGGAGTTAACAGCAGGATCCCCTAACGATTACGTTTTACAGCCGCTCAGATACGTTACGTAACAATGTCGTCATGGTCTGGGGGGGTCGGTGGCGGTGGAATACTTGTCGTCTGGACGGACCGGCAGCATCGATGATTGCCTGCCGCCTGCATGGGCACGTGGCCCGGTGGTCGACCGGGCCGACAGCTGGGTGCAGTCAACAGACGGGAGTTCCAACCAGATGACGAGCGGCCCCGAAACCCGCTATATCGTCCGAGGCGGTAACCCGCTGCAAGGCACCGTTTTCGTGCAGGGCGCCAAGAATGCCGCGCTGAAGATGATCGCCGCATCCCTGCTCGCCGAGAAGGGCCGCACGGTCCTGCGGAACGTCCCGGTGATCGAGGACGTCCGCCGGGCCGTAGAACTCGCGCAGGCCGTCGGAGCCGTCGTCAAGTTCCACGAGGCCGAGCGGACACTGGTAGTCGACGCCTCTGAGCTCACAAGCTCAGTGCTGCCGGAGGAGATCGCGCGCAGGTTCCGCGCGTCCGTGCTGTTCGTCCCCGCGCTGATGCACCGACTTGGCGAAGCCACCATCGAGGGCGTCGGCGGCTGCAACCTGGGTAGCCGGAACCTCGACTTCCACTACCGCGGCTTCGCCCGGCTGGGGGCCATTGTGGAAGAGGGCGAGACCGTTATCCACATCAAGGCGGACCGGCTCCGGGGCGCGCACCTGTACCTGGACACCCCATCCCACACCGGCACCGAGAACCTCATCATGGCCGCGTCGATGGCACCCGGCACCACGGTCATCGACAACACCGCGCTCGAGCCCGAGGTGCTCGACGTCATCGCGTTCCTGACCAAGATGGGCGCGCGCATCACTGGCGGCGGGACCGGTTTCGTCACGGTCGAGGGCGTCGACGAGCTGACTGCCGTCGAGCACACCGTCATGGCTGACCGCATCGACGCGGGCGTTTTCGCGATGGCCGCCGCCATTACCGGCGGCGAGCTGAGCCTGGTCGGTGCGTCGCTCGAGCATTTCGGCGTCGCGCGGTGGAAGCTCGAGCAGATGGGCGTGGAGTTCGCCACGCACGGCGCGATCCTCCAGGTACGCCGCGACCGGCAGCTCCGTCCCATCAACGTGATCACCGACACCTACCCGGGCTTCGCGACCGACCTCCAGTCCCCGATCATGGCGCTCAGCTGCCTGGCCGACGGCACCAGCTATATCCGCGAGACCATCTTCGACGGCCGCTACATGCTCGCCGAGGAACTGAACAAGATGGGCGCCAAGATCGAGGTCGCTGGGAGCGTCGCGCTCGTGCACGGTCCTACTCCGCTGCACGGCGCCGAAGTCATCGCCCATGACCTGCGCACCGGGATCGCGCTGATCCTGGCGGGGCTCGCCGCTGGCGGTGAGACCGTTGTCGCGCCTGGCTATCTCATCGACCGCGGCCACGCGTCCGTCGCGTCGCGCCTCGCTACCCTCGGCGCAGACATCGAGTCCGAGGTCGTCGCCTAGCCTGGTCAGAGGTAGAGCTTCATCCCCTCATGCGAGGCCGCAAATCCAAGGCCGGCGTAGAACCGGTGCGCGTCCGGACGGGCCTTGTCGCTGGTGAGCTGCATGAGCGCGCAACCGCGGCGCCTGGCCTCGGCGATAGCCCACCCCATCATGGCAGCGCCTAGTCCAGCGCCCCGTTGATTCTCCGCCACCCGGACGGCCTCGAGCTGCGCGCGCAGCGTGCCCCGTCTGGCCAGGCCGGGCAGGAAAGAAAGCTGGAAGGTCCCGACGATCTGACCGTCTTGCTCGGCGACGACCAGCATGTGCGCGGGATCGGCGTCGATGCTCCGGAACGCCGCGGCGTAGGCGGCCAGGTCAGCCTCGTCTCGCACGCCATCCCGCGTCGCGCCCAGCTGATCGGCCGCGATCAGATCGACGATCGCCCCGAGGTCGGCTACTGCCGCTGTCCGCAGCAGCACCTGCCGCGGCCCGGTACCGAACACCGCCAGCGCATCCATCTTCGCCTTATACGCGGTGGCCGAACCGTGCCGCCGCTGCCAGGAACGCGTCGTTCGCCTCGGGGTCGGCGACGGTGACCCGGACCCCGTCGGGCACATACGGCCGGACGCTGACGCCTGCAGCGTCGCAGTGGTCGGCGAACTCGGCCGATCGGTCGGCTAGCGGCAGCCAGACGAAATTAGCCTCCGTCGGGGGCACCGTCCAACCGTCGCCGAGCAGTTCGCGCCGGACCCGGTCCCGCTCCTTCACGACAAGCTCCACGCGCTCCATCAGCTCGGCCTCGGCCGCGAGGGATGCGACAGCGGCGGCCTGGGCTAGCGAGTTCACCGTAAAGGGCAGCATCGTCCTCCGCACGGCCTGCGCGACCCGCTCATGCCCGATCAGGAAGCCGACCCGCAAGCCTGCCAGGCCATAGGCCTTGGAGAACGTCCGCAGCACCGCAACGTTCGGCCGACCGGCGTAAAGGCTCAGGCCATCGGCTGCCGCGGGATCGCGCACGTACTGCACGTAGGCCTCGTCGATCACGGCCAGGCAGTCGGCAGGCACCTGGTCGAGGAACTCCGCCAGATCGTCCTGCCGCACCGGCGTGCCGGTCGGATTGTTGGGTGTGCACACGAAGATCAGCCTCGTGCGCTCGGTGATAGCGGCCGCCATGGCGTCCAGGTCGTGGCCGTAGTTGACGAGTGGCACCTGGACAGAGGTCGCGTTCGCCAGATCGGTGAGGTACGGGTAGGCCTCGAAGGACCGCCAGGCATAGAGGACCTCGGCCCCGGGCTCGCCCACCGCCTCGAGCAGCTGCTGAGCGATGCCGACGGACCCGCAGCCGACCGCGACGTGCCCGGCTGGCACGCCGAACCGGCTGGCGATCGCCTCAGTAAGCGCCGCCGCGGTGTTGTCCGGGTACCTATGGATCTGGGTGGCGGCATCGGCGAGGACCGCCCTGACCGAGGGCAGCGGATCGTGGGGCGATTCATTCGACGACAGCTTGAACGTGCGGCCGGCTGCCGGTGCTGGCGCCTTGCCTGGCCGGTAGCCGGCTACCTGGTCGAGTACCGACCGGAACCGCGGGTACTGCTCGGACACCGTTGTCCTCCTGCTCTGCTTCACTGCCGATCTGCTCGTCCCTGAGCGTCGTTACCTCTCTCAGGGTAGTTCGCGATCATCACCATGCCAGTGCGGTCGCAGCATCGGCGGGTGGAGCAGGACGGCGCTGCCGCGCCTGTACAGCTGGGCCGGCCTACCTCCGCCTGAGGAAGTAACCTCGCCGGTTTCCACGAGGAAATTATGCGCACCCGTCACTTTCCGGTGGAAATTACGCGGGTCTAGGGATGTGCCCCAGACAATCTCGTAGACGCGCCGAAGCTCGGCGACGGTGAATTCGTCTCGGCAGAAAGCCGCGGCCAGCGAGGTGTACTCGAGCTTGGCGCCGGCCCGCTGCAGGCCATCGGCAAGGATCCGGGCGTGGTCGAAGGCCATCCGGGTCAGGGCGCTTACTGGCTGCCAGCTCATCTGCGGCTGGTCGGGAGCGGGCAGGTCCGGGGCCAGTCCCAGATAGGCGACTGATACCGCCCGCCTCGTCGGGTCGCGGTCAGGATAGCCGTAGGTACGCAGCTGCTCAAGGTGCACAGGCTCGCCCGGCAGGCCCGCCCGCTCGGCCAGAACACGGGCCGCGGCGGCCGGCAGGTCCTCGTCGAGCCTGATGAAGCCGCCCGGCAGCGCCAGCATTTCCGCATATGGCTCACCGTCGCGCCGCCACGCCAGGGCAGCCAGCTGGCCTGCGCGGACTGTCAGGATCACGAGATCGACGCTGACGCCAATCCGGGGGACGGTCATAGTCGCACGGTAGCGCCGATGGCCGCCTCCTGCCCTGGAGGGGTTGCTTCGCAGCACGTAGAATTGCGGGGTGAATCGACTAGGGGAACTCGAGCGGGCCATCATGGACGTGCTTTGGGAGGCCGCCGACCCCCTGAGCGTGCGCGAAGTCAGCGGCCTGCTCACCGATCGCGACCTGGCGCATACGACGGTGATGACTGTCCTCGATCGGCTCGCCAAGAAGGGCTTCGCCCGCCGGGAGCGCAACGGCCGCGCTTGGCACTATCGCGCCGCCGAGAGCCGGGAAGCGTACGTGACCGAACTCATGCTGAGTGCGCTTGACCAGACCGGGGATCGGCAGGCCGCGCTGGCGAGGTTTGCCCGCAGCGTTTCGGGCACTGAGGCGCAGGCCCTGTTGCGTGCCCTCGGAGCGCTCGGCGAGGCTAGCCGAGGTTGAGGCCGTGTCCGCAGCTGTACTTATCCTCGCCGCGGTCGCCATCGGATGCATCCCAGCGGCGAACGCCCTAGCCACCGCATCGTGGCCGCGCCGGGCGCCGGCCGCCGCGATCCTGCTCTGGCAGGCTCTCGGCCTCGCCTGGGGCCTGGCCGCCGTCGGCGCGCTCATTGGCTTCGGCGTGGCACCGCCGGGCGCCGCGGTCGCGACTGGCGCGTTCGCTAAGCTCGCGAGCCTGGCGCGGACGGGCGGCCTGCGGTCAGCGCCCGATCTGACCGGCTACATCCGCCTGCTTTGCCTGGGCGCCGGCCTCGCGCTCCTGGCTGTGCTCTGCTGGATCCTGGTCGCGGCCTCGGCCTCGGTGCTGCGTGCCCGGCAGCGGCAGCACGTGCTGCTCAGCCTGCTCGCCCACGGCGACCCGAAGGTGCCGGGGGCGCTGGTGGTCGATCATCCAGCTGCCGCCGCGTACTGCCTGCCGGGGCTCCGGTCCGCGATCGTGATCAGCGCCGGCACGCTCGACCTGCTCGATGCAGACGAACTGGCGGCCGTGCTCGCGCACGAGCGCGCGCACCTGCGGGAGCGACATGACCTCGTGTTGCTGCCGTTCCTGGCCCTGCTGCGCGCGTTCCGCTGGTCCGGTACCGCCCGGCGAGCGTACCGGGCGGTTGGCCTGCTAATCGAGATGCACGCCGACGACAGGGCGCTCCAGCAGCGGCCCGCAAGGGAGCTCGCGACGGCGCTGCTGCGCGTCGGGGCGGCCGGCGGCGGCGGCGTCCCCTCTGGCGCCCTCGCGGCGGCGAGCCGGGCGGAGGAGTGTGAGGTCACCGCCAGGGTGATCAGACTCCTACGCCCAACGCCCGGCTTGAGCAACACCGTTGTCGCGCTGGTCATCTCGGCGGCCGCCGCGATCGTGACTATCCCGGCCGCGCTGCTGGTCCTGCCACTACACTGACGACCCCGCTGACCCGGTAGGCGTCGCCGTCACAAGCCCGCGGTCGGCGACGCCGATGGCGTCGGCGCACCCGGGGTGGGCGTGCAGGCTGGGACCGGCAGCGCCTTCGCTGCCCATAGGACCACCTCGCCGGGCGCGAACGGCACAGCCTGGTACACCAGCCAGTCCCCGGGCACGGAACGGAGCTCCTCGGTGTAGCAGGCCGCTGGCAACTGCACACGCCAGAACGCCACCGTGACACCTCGCCGTGCCAGCATGGCCAGTACCGCCGCCACGGTCTTGCCCTGGAACGGCAGGCCATGCATGGCTTCGCCGCGAGCAGTCGGGTCACCAGCGGCGTCATAGTGCTCCCCTGGCCTCGCCGCCCGGCCGAAGACGATCGTCGCGGACCCGCGGAAGTCGACCGGCACCTCGACCCCGACAGGGCACGCGTCGCCCTCAGCTCTAGTGAAGCACCTGCCTCGGGCCGTGATCGGCTTGAGATCGCTTGCGCCCGCCGACAGGCCCTCGGCGACGAGCGTGCCGACGCTTGACGGCGACGCCGGGACCATCGTGAGGCTGATGTTGAGGTGGTACACGGCGAACTCCGCCCGGTAGCGCTTCGGGTCGGCGACTGGATTGCGGACGATGACCTCGATGTATCGGCCGTGCCTGATGAACTCGAGGGCCGCGGCCTGGGCCTTGGGCGGGCCGACGGAGACCGGCCCTAGGTGCTGACCAGGCGCGCCGACCGACGTGGCGATCAAGCCAGTCACGGCCAGGGCGGCCGCGACGGGCACCCCGATCAGCAGCCGCCTGCGCAGCCGCGGTCGCCAGGCGCCCCGGAGCCCGGTCCCGCTCCCGGTGACGCTCCGCGCGTCAGCCGGCGGCATGTCGGCGGGAGACGTCGCCGCGCTGCGGATGATGTCTTCGGCCAGCCCGTCCATCGTGACGCTTCGCACTAGGTGGGCAGCCTCGGTGTCGCTCACCGGGCAAATCTGGGTGATCGGGTTCATGCGAGGTCTCCGTTCGTAACGCGAGCGCGGCCGACCGCGGTGCCGGGCACGACCCGCTCAAGCTCAGCCGCGAGGCGCCGCCTGGCTCGGTGCAGCCTGATCCGGGCCGCGTTACGTGAGCAGCCGACAACCGTCGCGATCTCCGCGGGGTTTAGGCCCTCCCAGCCAGCCAGCGCCAGCAGGTCCCGGTCAGGCGCGGGGAGGCTGCGGAAGGCCGCGGCGATCTCAGCCGCTCCGCTCGCAAGGTCAGGCTGCCAGTAACTCACGGCCAGTTCCGCTTTGAGCCGGTCCGCGAGCGCGAGGCGTCGGCGCTCCCCCCGGCGCTGATTGGCAAGCACCCGCCGGGCCGTGCCGTACAGCCACAGCCGGGCCTGGTCGCCCCGCGGGACCTCCTCCAGCCGCCGCCAGGCAGTCAGGAATGTCTCGGCCAGGACGTCGGCTGCATCGTCTGTGTTGTCCGTTCGGCGTAGCGCGTATCCGAGCACCGTGACCCGGTGCGCCGCGTACAGTTCCTCGAACCGGTGCCGTCGCTCGGTCTGCGCGACGTCAGGCGGAGATAGCAAGGCTGCTCCCTTCGACACCGGATACATGTCCGCCGATCGCCGAGCATTTCACGAGCGATCAGCCGCCGCAGGTCAGCGCTCACAGATGTGCGGGGATTCCGAGCAGGAGGAGATTCGCACTGTCCAACGCGACAAGTCCGCTCAGCGCCGACGTCGTCCGGTACCTGGCATCTCAGCGGCTAGGCCGGCTCGCCACCGTCGACCCGAACTGCGCGCCGCAGAACAATCCTGTCGGCTTTCACTACACGCCGAGCTCGGCACGATCGACGTGGGTGGCCGCAATATGGGCTCATCGCAGAAGAAGGTGCAGTCGGG
>DATIOU010000230.1:0-10472 GCA_035472835.1 Streptosporangiaceae bacterium
GATGACCGCGCTCGACGCAGCCGATGCCGAATGACCTGGGAGCTGCGATAGTAGCGGCCGACTGGGAGCGGGCGTCGGAAGCGGCAGTGGTATTGCCGACGCCTGGATTAAGTAGCAGTCAGGCCCGGCGCACGGCCTGCCGACCGGAGGCGAGCGCGCCTGCTTAGCCACGCTGTACATCGGAGACGACGGCTCTGGACAGCGAGCCGCGCCTCTTGATTGTGGCCATCGCCCAGGTAATCTGGTTGGACCACCAACCAGTAGGAGCCGTACCAATGATCTTCGATGCCGACAGCCACGTGATGGAAATAGAGGACTGGCTTGGCGGTTACGCCGACCCGGATGTGCGGGAGCGGCTCGGCTCCCTGGGGCTGGAGAAGGCTGGCAAGGGCGCGGCGCAGTTGTTCGCGTCGCTACCGGAGCTGTGGGAGCGGCAGCGCAGTGAGCACGTCAGCGCAGATGTCATCTCGGGCCCCAAGGGATGGAAGGCGCCCGGTGCCCTGGACCCTCAGGTGCGCTCTCGGGTGCTCGACGCGCTTGGCATCGACGCGCAGCTTGTGTTCCCGACGTTCGCGCTGGGCCAGTTTGCGCGTTCCGCCGATCCGGATGTGCGCTACGGCGGCACTCGGGCACTGAACCGGGCGATGGCCGAGTTCTGCGCGACTGACAACCGGCTGCTCGCCGTAGGCTATCTCCCTCTGAACGAGCCGAGCCGCGCGATCGAGGAGATCGACGCCGCGCTCAAGTTCGGTGTGACCGCCGTCTGGTTGTCGTCTGAGGCGCCGGGAAGCTTCTCACCCGCACACGTCGACCTGGAGCCGGTATGGGCCCGTCTCGCCGAGGCCGGCGTGCCGTTCGTGCTGCACGTCGGAGGGGGCAAGCTGCTGCCCAGGGAGTTCCACGCGAACGGCCGTCCGCGCCCTGTCGACTGGCTCGGCGGCGGCGAGAACCTCCGGGGCAAGGACTTCCCGGTCCTGCACCACTCACCTGAGCGGTTCCTGGCATGCCTGGTTCTCGACGGCGTCTTCCAGCGCCACCCGCAGCTGCGAGGCGCGGTGATCGAGCTGGGCGCAAGCTGGGTCCCCGGAATGCTCAGGAACCTCGATCACGCGCACCGGTCGTTCTCGCGGTTCGAGCCGCTGCTGCAAGAGCTCGAGCTCAAGCCGTCGGAGTACATCCGACGCCAGGTGCGGTTCACGCCGTTCCCGTTTGAGGACACCCCCTGGCTCATCGAGCAATGCGGACCCGAGCTGTTCATGTTCTCAACCGACTACCCGCACCCCGAAGGCGGCCGGCGGCCATTCGAGATCTTCGGCGCCGCGCTGGCCGGACTCGGCGATGCGGCGCACGACCGGTTCTTCTGGCGTAACGGAGCCGAGCATTTCGGGCTGGCCTGACATGGCGGGATTCGCCGCGATCCCCAAGGTCGACCTGGCGGCCGCCGCGGTCGGCCAGATCCGCGATGCGATCCTGTCGGGCGACATCGCCGCCGGCGACGAGCTGCCATCTGAGCGGGAGCTCGCCCTGCAGCTCGCCATTAACCGGTCCACCGTCCGTGACGTCTTGACGCACCTGGAGTTGCTCGGCATCATCGAGCGGCGCCACGGCAAGCGGTGCCGTGTCCTCGACTACCGCCGCAACGGATCGCTCGAGCTGATCCCGCACCTCGTCCGACTGGGCATCCCGGGGATCGGCCGGTCCATCCGGGAGGCGACAGCCATCACCTACGAGGGCACAGCGGCGCTCGCCGCTGAGCGGCGGTCCAGGCAGGGGCTGGTCGAACTCGAGCGAGCAGTCGCCGCGCTCGAGGAAGCGGTCACCGACGGAACCGACGATGACATCATCGCTGCTGATCGCGAGTTCCATCACACCGTTGCTGCGCTCACGGGTTCTCTCGCACTCGAGCTCAGCGTGAGCGATTTCTATCGTGCCTTCGACGCGTCACTCGACACCAGGGGCGGGATGAAACGATCCATCGCCAGCCTCCTCCGAGCCATCGGCGCGCGCTCGGAGCAGTTGCCGCACCGCGCCCTCGCCGATGCCATCGGTACCGGTGACAAGGAACGCGCATCTCGCATCGCGCGCGCAATCGTCCTCGGTCCAAAGCGGCCAGGGTGATCCAGTCAGCTCGGACCGATTGGTCTGGCTCACATTCGCTAGATGTCAGAGGCAGCAGGACTGCAGTTGCCGACGCCCGGCGGGCCTAACGGCAGCACGTGATGACCGCCCGCAGCGCAGATCTCGGCGGCAGTCTCAGCGGTCGTAGTGGGTCGGCGGGAGCGAGTCGCGCTCACCCTCGATCTGTAGTTCGTCCTTGTCGACCTCACGGCGGATCTCGGCCCGCTCCGCCTGGTACTCGTCGGTGTGTGTGACGTCCCACTGCGGCGGAGCATCGGTCGCCGGTGGCACCTCGTCGGGATCGTAGTCGTCGATCCCGGCCGCTACTCGCTCCTCCTCCGTCAAGCGGGCAAGCTGGTCATCATCGAGGTGCTCCGGCATGCCGCCGTGCTGATGGCGGTCGCGGTGGAACTGCTCGGCCGGCTGGTCAAAATCCTGCTCTGCCATGTCGCCTCCAGCGGATCGCGGCTCGGGCCAGGCCGCTGGGCCCGTTCGTGGCAGGCTACGCCCGGCCTTGTCCCGTCCTGACCGCCGCCCGGCGTCATCGGGTCGACCGTGATTGCACACCGGCGATGCCCAGGTAGCTGGGAGCACTGAGATGCGCACGGACCAGCAGGACGTCGTGGTCGGTGTGTATGGCGGGCACCACCCGGGCCGAGGGCGAGCGAAACGCTCCTGTTCCGTAGACGTGCTGACTCCCGGGATCCTGGTGCGCGGAACCGTCGGTGCGGATCCAGAAGCCGCGCGGGGCGCAGGAGGGGCGACGGTTCACGTCGCCTCCGAAGATGACGGCGTGGGCCGCCGCGCGGCGGGCGAGGATCGCTCCGAGCTCGGCGCACTGCAGCTCGTTCGCGGCCACCTCAACGGGCTCGTGCGAGGCAAGGTGAGCCGTGCACACGTCAACGCCTATCCGGGTGCTGGCGCACAGCCACACGCGCCGCTCGGGGCCGGCTTGCGCCTCGAAAGGCTGGCTGGCGGCGCTCAAGATGGATGCTTTGGACAGCACCGCGGCACCGAAGAATCCACGGTCGCCCGGTCGTCTGCAGGGCAGGGGCTTGCCGTTGTAGATCACCTTCGAGAAGCGCATGTGGTAGCCGGTCCGCTGGGCGATCAGCGCCACGTCACCGCTACACGCCTCGTTGAATGTGACCGCGTCCGGGCGCAATTCACGGACGCGGGTGATTGCCTCCCGTACTACCGCGGGGTATTCCACCTTCGCGTAGCAGCCGCCCAGGCCGGACAGGCACAGGTTCATCTGCATCAACGTGTAGGCCGAGCCAGGGGACGGCCGCGCGGCGGCAGCCGCGGCTGTCCCCGAGGATCCGCTGCAGCCGCCGAGGGCGAGGACAAGCCCGCACCCCACCGCAACGAGCGGGACCGCAGACCTCGCCGAGCGCTCGGCGCCGCGTCGGACCATTATCTTCACCGTTACTCGACGGTACATTCACCCCATCTGCGGCAGGTAATACGGCGTCATAACCAGGTGCGGTCCACAGCTGGACGGAGCCCGGACCGCCCGGGCGCAGGCGCCGGGATGCCGGCAAACGGGACGGCATCTGACTTGCCGGGCTTGGCTCGATCTTGATCTGCAGCCAGCTGGCAGCGATGGCGGCCTGGCGGTGGCGCTCGTAGATCTCGGCAAGACCGACATCGTTGGCGAGGTAACCTCCGGGCGCCGTCGCAGGCCTGCCCTCCCAGCAGCGGGCTACCCGTGCGAAGACTAGTTCGGTGGACACTGTGGCATGTTTGAATGAGCGGGGGCAGGCTGAGGAGGTACGGCTATGCCCGTCATCGTTGTCACCAGGCTCCGGCTGCGCGATCCCGCGTTCTTCGATGACTTCTTCGCCAGCGCCGTCGCGGTGACGGAGCAGGCGCAGAGGTCAGAGGGCAACCTCGGCGCCGATGTGCTGGCCGAGGCGAACAACACCTACTGGACGCGGACGGCCTGGCGCGACCGCACTGTGATGGACGCGTTCGTCGGGACCGAGCCGCACCTACGAACTATGGGCCGCATCGATGAGTGGTGTGACGAGGCGACGTTCGCTGACTGGGAGCAGGCTGACGGCGAGCTGCCGGACTGGCAGGAGGGCCATGCCCGCATCGTCGCCGGCGGCCAGCCGGCGAGTCTCACGAGCGCGACAGATGCCCACCGCACCCGCGACTTCCCATCTCCGGTCCTGCCTTCCTGATACGGCGCGGTGTCCTTTGTGCTTATTACCGACCTGCTCTGGTAATCCACGTGAGGCTGCCGGCTTCGGGGAACTATTTGGCGATGGCGACTGTTTCATGACGGCCCAGCGCGTCACTGTCGCGGGCGGTCGGGCCCGGATCGACCAGACCTGGATGTCGACGCGCAGCGTCTTGCCGGTCCACCGGACCCGCGCATGCGCGTGCACGACGCCGGGCCGATCGGTAACTGAAGGGCCGAGCGAGCCGATCAGAATGGGAATCCATGCGCCTGGTCGCAGACGGTCATCCAGCGCCACTGAGTGAACTCATCCCAGCTGCCTGGACCGAGGACAATGAGGTCCGGATTAGGCATCTGCGGGCTTGGTGTGAATGAGCTTCTTGTTCACGAACTCGTCGATGCCAAGCGGCCCGAGTTCGCGGCCCACGCCGGAGCGCTTGGTTCCGCCGAATGGCAGCTCGGCCCCGCCGCCTTCGATTCGGTTGATCCAGACCATGCCGACCTCCAGTTGGTCGGCTACCTGCGTGGCCAGCGCCTCGTCGGTCGTCCAGACTGAGCCGCCGAGCCCGAACGAGCTCGCATTGGCCAGCGCCACGGCCTCGTCGGCATTCTTGACGCGGTACACCACCGCCGCCGGGCCGAACAGCTCCTCGCTGAATGCCCGCATCTCCGGGTTAACTCCCGACAGCACCGTGGCCTGCACGAACGCGCCCGGTCGGTCGACGCGGTGCCCGCCGGTGTGCACCGTTGCGCCCTTGCTCACAGCGTCCTCGATCTGGCTCATCAGGGTAACCGCGGCCTGCTCGGAGGACATCGGTCCGTAGGTGATGCTGGGGTCAGCTGGGTCGCCGGTGATCTGGGCGGCCATCAGCGAAACGAACGCCTTCATGAAGTCGTCGTAGACCGAGTCCGCCACGATCATCCGCTTGGCGGCGTTGCAGGCCTGGCCCGCGTTGGACATTCGGGCGGCGACTGCGGCCTTCGCTACGGCGGCGATGTCGGGCGCGTCCAGCACGATGAACGGGTCCGATCCGCCCATCTCCAGCACTACCTTCTTGAGGTTCTGCCCGGCTGCAGCGGCTACCGCCGCGCCTGCTCGTTCGCTGCCTGTCACCGACACGCCGCTAATCCGCGGGTCGGCCAGCATGGTGGCAACCTGCTCGTTGGTGGCAAACACATTGATGTAGGCGTCGGCAGGAAGTCCGGCGTCGCGGAAGATCTGCTCCATGGCCAGGGCCGACTCCGGGCACTGCGGCGCGTGCTTGAGCACCACCGTGTTGCCGATCATCAGGTTGGGCGCCCCGAACCTGGCGACCTGGTAGTACGGGTAGTTCCACGGCATGATGCCTAGGATCGGTCCGATCGGGGTTCTGCGCACTACCGCGGTGCCCGGCGTGTTGGATTGCAGCGGCTGGTCCCTCAGCAGCTCAGCCGCATTGTCGGCGTAGTACCTGTAGATAGACGCAGTGAACAGGACCTTGCCTTTCGCCTGCCGGGTCGGCTTCCCATCTCCTTCGTGATAATCGCGCCAAGCTCGTCAGCCCGCTCCGCGTGCAGCTGACCGACGCGGGCCACAATCTCGGACCGGCGGGCGATGTCGGTGGACTTCCAGGACGCGTAGCCACTCGCCGCCCTGGCTAGCAGGTCGCTGATCTCAGGGCCGCTGGCTGTCGGGTACTCACTCTCGACTTCCCCGGTGGCGCGGGGTTGGTGACCTTATAGTTCATGTCGGCAGCCTCCATGACGCACGTTCCCGCAAATTTCGCCTTGAGCAAGCGGTCTCATTTTCGCCTGCCTGGCCACTGTCCGCGAACGCTGGCCCCGCGAGGCCAGCCGCAAGAGCGCGTCAAACGCGACATCTGCCGCCGTACGGCGGCGGTGCTTTAGAAGTGCGGGAGCTGGAAGCCGTTGTAATACCACAGCGCCGAGGTATACCAAAGTACGACGACGATGACCGCAAGCGTTCCGCCTGCCACGGGCAGCACCCACCCGGGCAGGCGCCTGGTCTGGACCAGGAGCACCTTCGCGACGAACGCGCCGTAGAAGAAACACCCGGCCAGGGAATGCACCGCCACTCGCGCGCTAGTGAACTGCACGCCGTAGGCGAAGGCAATGCAACGCGATCGGCACGGTCAGCGCGAACAGCGCGAAGCCAACTACCCGGTACGCCACCCGCACTGGCCGCGGCGCGCTGCCGGCGAGCGGCAGCCTCCGGTAGATCCACAGAGCGAGTAGCACCTGCAGCGCGGCCGCGCCGAGGACCACGGTGGCCAGCAGCGCCTTCAGCGTCACGGCTGCCACGTACTGGCGTCCGAACAGGCTGAACGCGGGGTTGACCGTGTGGACCCGGCCTATCACGATTAGTGCCGCCACCACCGCGGCGGCGAGTATGCCGATGCCGGTCAGCCGCAATGCGGCCGATCTGCGGCTCGGGGTTTCAGGCGCGGCCATGTCCCTCCGGCAATCACGCTGCGAGTACTTCGCGACTATTCGGTACCCACGTCGGGCGTGCCCGACTCGCCTGGGACGCGTTTCCCGGTCGCCCCTGGCATTCAGGCCGGCGCCCGTGAGTCGGCCGCATCAGTACCCGTACCTGCCGCCTCCACCGCCCGCGCTTGAGGAGGACTTGGAGACCGGCGCTTAGCCTGACACGGTGACCTCGTGGCACGGTGACCTGGTGCCAGACGCCCCGTTGCCGTTGAGCCCGTGGGCGTTCTTCTGGCCGCGAGCAATGTCGCCGGTGTAGCTGTAGAGCGGGTGCCCGTTATACGTGGCCTGCAGCGAGCCGACTGAGCGGGTGATAGCGGTGAGATTGCGGTGACGCCCGAACCTCACGCGCAGCAGGGAGGCCGGCTCATCGGCGGATCGCCTGACGCGCAATCGCGCCAGTCTCCCAGCTTCTGCAGCCGAACCATCAGCTCCCTGCGAACGACACCGACAGCTGGCGATCATCGCACTGGTGCTGGCCCAGACGCTTTGGACTTATCGTCAATTGTCTGGCCGCCAGTCATCCCGTCGCGTATTCAGCCACCCAGTCGACCGTCATTGTCTCGATCGTGTGGCGCGGCTGGGCTGGGCCGAGGTTCTGCGACTGCAGATCGAGGTTCATCCGAATGTCGGGCCAGGCAGGCAGTCCAGTGCTGGAGACGACGGAGCCCGCCGGATGGCCGTCGAGGGTGAAGGTGATAGTCGTCGGAGTCCACTCGACGCCGTAGATGTGCCATTGGGTGGCGTTGTTGTCCACCGGGACGTGCACCTGGTGAGAGTTGTCACCGTCGGGCCCGGGATGCACGGTGGCGAGGTAGCCGCGCCGGGCGCCTCCGTGGTCCTCGAAGAAGTCGATCTCTGGTAGCCAGGCACTGCTGTCGGGCCACAACAGCGCGATGTCGGACATCTGCAGGCCAGGCTCGTTGTCACCTTTCAACCGGACCAGGTACAAGCCGTAGGTCTGCGGGTTGCCGCGGTAACCGACTCCGCCGACGCTCCCGCTTGGCGTGGCGAGCAGGTGCAGTTCACCGCCGCTCACGACGTCATTAGCCGGGTCCCAGGTGCTATATGGGTCATTGTTCGGATGCCCCTTGTAGGCCTCCCAGCCTGGCGGCAGTACGCTGCCGTCGAAGGTTTGGCTGTATACCAGCCGCCAGCCGGGCATGCTGCTGGGCGGCGCGTCGGGGACGGCCCGGTGGGCCGGTTTGGCCGTCGGCGCCCTCGTGGCTGGTGCCGGAGAGGGGCTGGGCCTCAGTGTCGCTCGGCGGGCCCAGAGTGACGGGCTGGCGTGCGAGGTGGCGGCTGATCGAACGGGTTGCCTCGCCGCCGCGCCGGCCCAGGGATGGACGATCGCCGTGATCGCAGCCGCGAGCACCAGTGCGGTAAGGCCAGCCGCAAGTGCGTAGATTCGCCTGCCCTTGCGGGTCCGATGCTGTCCCATGTGGCCTTTCGCAGGCAGCCGTGGTGGCGGACCTCAGCTGGCCGCCGTCGGCGCGAGATCCATGCGATTCATAGTGAGATTACTCAGTCCGGGCCTATGCAGGCTTCGGGACCAGTTCGACTTCCTGCCCGTAGGTCTTGGGGTGCTGGACGAGTGTTCCATCGCCGCCAATGGCCTGGCTCTTGTTCTCGTGCATTACCGCGTAACAGTCCTGCCCGCGGAAGTGGACGGAAAAGCAGTGGGCCCCGACTTTCGCCCGCCTGTGGGAACGCCATGACGTCAAAGGCCACCGCCAGGGACGCAAAACCTTCCACCACGCCCAGCCGGCGACCCCGACCACGACGCTATGATCCTGCCGACCTGGCCGCCCACGAGCCCACCCCGGACTCTCCTGCCACCGAGACGCGATGACGGGCGCGGCGCGGCCGACGGGGGGGCCGCGGACGATACATCGCGGCACGGCCTGGCGCCGCTAATTTCTGATTTGAGGCGCCCTTAGCGCCGCCGGTTGCAGGTGGCAACGCTGCTAGGCGACCGGGGGGCGCCGTGTTCCGAGTTCCGATGGCGTTCGGCGACGGCGGATCGCGATCCGTGCCCGGCTCCTGACTTTTTCCCGCCGCTTTCCCGCCCGTCTGCACGCGCGCATAGGCCTGCTCAGGCGAATCACCTGTCCCACGGATCTCCTTGTGTCACGTCTCGCGACTGCCGGCCGCACCAGCCGCCAGCGAGACCTCGTGCAGCGTGGGGTCGGCGCTGGTGTGCTGCCTGCGCACTCTCAGCCACAAGAACAGGAGCACTAGCGGCACTGCGAGACCGCCGATGCCATAGATGAGGAACGCGCCGAGGCCGTGGATGCGACCAACGAGCCACGCAAAGTTCTGGCCGAAAAAGCCGGTGACGAACGTCAGCGGCAGGAAGACCGTAGCCAGGATCGTGAGCTGCTCTATGGTTGCGTTCTGGCGGACGCTGACCTTCGTCTGCTCGACCGAGATCACCGCCATGTTGGCCTCCAGAACCGTGCCGAGCAGATCCCGCTGTGCAGCGACCTCCTCGTTGACCAGCAGCAGGTGATCCTGGACGTCACGCAGATACGGCTGCAGTACCGGGACGGCGGCGCGCTCGACGCTGGCGACAACGCCGAGCAACGGGTGGACGGCACGGTAGAAGTCGGTTGCCTCGCGTCGCAGCGAGTAGATCCGCTCGGTAGGCGCCACGGCGCCCGAAAATACGGTGGCCTCGATCTGGTCGATGTCACGTTCGAGCCCGGCCACGACAGGCGAGTACCCATCTACTACCTGATCCAAGATCGCCCAGAGCGCGGATGCGCTGCCAGCAGCGAGCAACTCTGGCCGCTGCTCCAGCCGCTGCCGCGCCCCGCGCAGCTCGCTCGCCACGCCCTGCCGCACCGTGATCACGAAGGTCGGCGCGAGGAAGACGCTGATCTCACCGAACTCGACCTCTTCGGCCTCGTCGTCGTAACGCGCCGTCCGCAGGATTACCAGCCGCACGTCTCCGTCGTAGCTCTCGACCTTCGGCCGCATATGAAAGGTCTGCGCGTCCTCCACCGCCAGTTCGTGCAGGCCGAAGGTGTCCCGGACTTGGGCCAGCTCCTCCGTTCCGGGCTCGAACAGTCCCAGCCACACGAATCCGCCCTGGCCGCAACGGGCCGCGGCCTCCTCGAGCGGCACCGCGCCTTCACCTTGCCTCCGGCCATCCTGGTAGTGAGCACAATCAATGATCATCTCGGGGACCCCCTTGTCAGGCAATCGGGGCAGACATCCGCTGTCCAGCATGCCGAATCCCACGACCGTGAGGAAGATCGCGGCCCGAGGGAAGGCGGCATGGGACCCGGGCGGGTGTGTCCTTCCCGCTATTTCCCAGTGGGCGTGGCCTCATTGCGGGCCGCGGGAAAGGCGGCCTCGCCGGTCCAGACCCTGTTCGATTGGAAGTGGTGGGGTTCTCGGCTAGGCAGAGGAGGGGCTGGATCTCACCAAGGTCGCTCGCGGTGAGGCAACGCTGGCGGCGGTGGATGTTGCGGGACCCCCGTGGTTGACGTGATGAGGATTTTCAGGTGGCGGAATACGGCTTAGCTCATTTGCCGGTAGCGCCATACGGACAGCGGTATGAACACGGTCAGCAGGCCGCCGATCCAGGCCGCTGCTGCTCCCAGCGATACCGGGGTGCCAAAGAGCGCGAGCGAGCGG
Source organism: Streptosporangiaceae bacterium (assembly GCA_035472835.1). Lineage (GTDB taxonomy): Bacteria > Actinomycetota > Actinomycetes > Streptosporangiales > Streptosporangiaceae > JAJYUU01. Next base: position 10,439 of record DATIOU010000230.1, read on the forward strand.
GCGGCGTCGGCGGTGACGGTGACGGGGCTGATCT
>DATIOU010000231.1:0-20883 GCA_035472835.1 Streptosporangiaceae bacterium
ATCAGCAGGCATACAAGCGAGTTCGCACCGCCGGGCCGAATCTATGGAGCACCACAGGATCGGCCGCGCCTCTTGAAGTTCATTCAAAGGGCATCCCAAACGCCTATGACCTTGGCGTTTGACTGGCGCGCCTGGAGGGACTCGAACCCCCGGCCGGCTGCTTAGAAGGCAGCTGCTCTATCCGGCTGAGCTACAGGCGCTTACGCGCACATTGTGCCCGATGCAGGTCACGAGTTCGCCTCACGGAGCCGCGGGCGCGCGGCAAGACTGCGCCTGACGCCATGATCACGTAAGACTTGACAGCGCAGGCGGCGTCGGATCCTTCGTGCTCATAGCGTGCTGGCTGGTCAGGGTCGCGTTCCGCAGCGAGGGGATCAGCGTGCCCATGAGGACGGCCCCGGCTACGCACGCCAGCCCGCCGCTGACCACCGAGAACACCGGCGAGATCAGTCCCGCCACGCCGCCGGCCTCGACGTTCCCCAGGGCCGGGGCGGTGGTCACTTGCGCCAGGTACAGGCTGGAGACGCGTCCGCGTAGCTGGTCCGGGGTGTAGATCTGCAGAAGCGCGTTGCGCAGTACCTCAGAGACAAGGTCGCCCATCCCGGCCAGCGCGAGGAAGAACAGCGCGAGCGGCAGGCTGCGGACCAGGCCGAACGCAGCAATCGACGCACCCCAGATGATCCCGGCCCAGATCACGACGAGGCCTGGCCGCTTGAGGTGGCCGGTCCAGCCGCTAGTTGCCGCGCCTACCAGCGCGCCGAGGCCCGGTGCCGCGGCCAGCAGCCCGAATGTCGCCGAACCGCCGTGGAAGTGCGTACTCGCCAGCGCCGGGAACAGCGCCGACGGCATGCCGAAGAGCATCGCGTTCGTGTCGACCAGCAGCATGCCGCCCACGACACGGTTCTGCCGGACGTAGCGGAATCCCTCGCCGAGCGACTTGAAGCCAGGTCGCTGCGCCCTGGTGCCGGGCGGCATCGGACGCAGGCCGATCATTGCCAGGCCGAACACCGCGAAGCACACCGCGTCAATCGCGTAACAGCTTGCCAGTCCCGGACCCGCGATCAGCAGGCCAGCGATCGCCGGGCCGCCGAGATTGCCCACCTGGCTAGCCGTCGCGTTGAGCGCGGCGGCCGCGGGCATCTTGTCGTCGCCGACCAGCGCCGGCGTGGCGGCGGCCGAAGCGGGCGAGCTGAGACCGGCGAGCAGCCCGATCGCGAACGTGATCACATACAGCGGCCACGAGGCCGGGTGCGGCAGCAGGCTGTTGACCATCAGCAGCGCAGCGAGCACGGCCTGCGGCAACCGCACGGCCATCAGCAGCGTGCGACGGTCGTGCCGGTCGGCGAGCATGCCACCGGTCAGGAGGCCGATCAGCATGCCAGCGCTCGATGCGAGCGTGAGCAGGCCGACGGCGAGCGAGTCGTGTGTCAGCCCGTAGATCTGCCAGTCGGCGGCCGTCGTGGCGACGGCGTTCCCGGCCATGGACACGAACCGGCCAGTGAACAGCCGCCGGAAGTCCCGGCTCTCGCGCAGCGGGGCGACGTCGATGGCGATCTGCCCGATGCGCATGCCAGCTCCGAGGTCGGGGGTGAGCGGCCCGCTGACGAACGCCGCGCGCCCGCTCGGCTGAGCGGCCGCGTAGGCAGATTACTTGCTGATTGGCAAGGGTCGCGCAGCGCCGGGTTACGCCGGGTTACGCCGGGTTACGCCGGGTTACGGCGGGGTCAGCTCGGCCTTGTCGAACTCCCAGAACGCCCGCAGGGCAAGCAACTGCCCGGCGCCGTTGCTCCGGTAGGTGTAGACGCCGTGCACGACCGCAACGTGCTTGCCGCCGGGCAGCACGGTCCGGATGACGCCGACGTCGGCGACCTCGTCGCCGCACAGGAAGGAATCCTCGATCTCGAACGTGATCGAGTCGTTCGGGGCTATCACAGTGTCGTAGAACGCGGCGATCGCATCGGGTCCACGGTGCCCGGCGCCAGCCGGGTCGAGCGGCGACGGCCCGATCGGGTCCTGGACTATCGCGCCCGGCGCGAACAAGCTGAGCCACCCCGCGCGGTCCTTCGCCTTCACGGCTGCCTGTGACCGGCGCGCGAGGTCACGCGCGGTGTACTCCTGATCCGACATCGACCACCGTCTCCTCTGGCTCGCCTGGCTGTCGCCGCGAGTAGAACAGGTTCTACCGCGAAGTTCAACCGCCAACAGGGACGGAACGGGGCCGCCGGAACGCCCGTGAGCGCTGCGCGCTGCAGTGCGCCCGGCCGAACCGACTCCGCACCGACGCAATAGCGGATGTGACTGGCCGGCCGCGGTCGTGGCGGCTCGCGCTGACATCGGGCGTAGCGCCCCGAGGAGACCACAACCCCGCCCGAGCAACGGGAACTTCATGATCGCGAAGATAACCGTATCGCGGGCGCCACATTATTTACGTGCAGAGCCAGAGTGCTCTTTGCGGCCCGCGATCACGCGCGCAATGAGGCGCCACAGGCCGACCCATGCCATTCTGCGCAAAGCCTGGCTCAAGATCGCGCAAAACTATTCGGGCGTTCGCGCGACCGGCCGCAGCCGCCTCGCTCACGCGATTGTCCGGATAAATCAGTCAAAGCAGGCCGTAATCCTCCGCAGGCCGCTGACCAGCAAGGATGCATTCCGGCGCAGGTAGAAGCCGACACGTTCGCGCCTACCAACTCCGACATCGGGTATGTGGGACAGTTGATCGAGTCAACCGAAGGAGTGACATGGCTCTCCCAACACTTACTCCTGAGCAGCGCGCCGAAGCGCTGGCCAAGGCGCAAGCTGCTCGCAAGAAGCGCAGCGAACTGCTGGCGTCCGTCAAGGCGGGCAAGACGAGCATCGCGCAGGTGCTCGCCAAGACCGACGACATCACCAAGAAGACCAAGGTTTCTCAGGTCATCAAGGCCCTGCCCGGCTACGGCCCGGCGAAGGCCGCCGCCGTGATGGACGAGGCTGGCATCGACGACAACCGTCGCGTGGGCGGGCTGGGCGAGCAGCAGCGCAAGAAGCTGCTTGGGGCCGTATCGGGATGAGCTGAGACCGGGCGGCCGCCTCGTCGGCGGCGCCCGGTTCAGCCCGCGGCGGGCGCGGCCGACGCGGTGCGCTCCAGTCAATGCGCCGAGACGGCGAGGCATTCTTGGCGGACTTCATGGGCTCACGCGACCTTTAGTGTGGGTTTCGGCTGGTTTGTAGTCGGCGAAGCCACGAAGTGTGGCGCCACGCTGGGAGGGTTGGCCCGCTGGGCATGATGGATTCATGCTTCAGCCGCCGATCCCGCACGTCGCTGGCAGCGACCCTGACATAGCCGAGCTCATTCAGTCCGAGGCCCGACGGCAGCGCGACAAGGTCAGGCTCATTCCCTCTGAGAACTACGTCTCGGTCGCCGTGCTCGAAGCGACCGGCAGCGTGCTCACTAACAAGTACTCCGAGGGCTACCCCGGCCGCCGCTACTACGAGGGCCAGCAGTTCATCGACCAGATCGAGCGCATCGCGATTGACCGCGCCGAGCAGCTCTTCGGAGTCGACCACGCCAACGTGCAGCCATACTCTGGCTCGCCCGCCAACCTGGCCGTCTACCTTGCCTTCCTCTCGCCGGGCGAGACGGTCATGGGGATGGCCCTGCCGATGGGTGGTCACCTGACGCACGGCTGGCCGGTTTCGGTCACTGGTAAGTGGTTCAGGTCGGCCCAGTACGGCGTCCGCGCCGATACCGGCCGCGTCGACCTCGACCAAGTGCGACGGCAGGCGGTTGAGGAGCGGCCCAAAGTCATCTTCTGCGGCGGAACCGCTATCCCGCGCACGATCGACTTCCCGGGGTTCGCCGAGATCGCGCGCGAAGTGGGCGCGATCCTCGTTGCCGACATCGCGCACATCGCCGGCCTGATCGCAGGCGGCGCACACCCGTCGCCGGTGGGACACGCCGACGTGATCACCACCACGACGCACAAGACGCTGCGGGGCCCGCGCGGCGCGATGATCATGTCTACGGCTGAGCACGCGGCCGCGCTCGACAAGGCCGTATTTCCCGGCCTGCAGGGCGGGCCGCACAATCACACCACGGCCGGGATCGCGGTCGCGCTCCGCGAAGCCGCGCAGCCGTCGTTCCGCACATACGCCCGTCAGATCGTGGCGAACGCGCAAGCCCTCGCTGAGGCTCTGCAGGCGCGGGGCTACATGCTGGTGTCTGGCGGCACGGACAATCACCTGATCCTGATGGACCTGACGCGACAGGGAATCGGCGGCAAGCCAGCTGCGAAGGCGCTCGACCGGGCGGGCATCGAGGTGAACTACAACACCGTGCCCTTCGATCCGCGCAAGCCGTTCGATCCGTCGGGTATCCGGATCGGCACGCCGGCGATCACCACCAGGGGCCTGACCGAGCCGCACATGGCGCAGATCGCGGCGTGGATGGATGCCGCAATTCTCGCCGCGACCAAGGACGATGAGCAGACCATTGAGCGGGTCGCGGCCGAAGTGCGGGAACTGCTGGCCGTGTTCGCGATGCCAGGCTGGGCCGCGCCAGCGTGACGCTGGTCGCACAACGAGCGACCCCGTTCCAAGCCGCGGTCTTGATTGTGACCTCGGACGAATGTATGTTCGAAGAAAGCAAGTCTGCCTGTCTTCCCCTGGGCGGTGAGCCGGCGCCCACGCGGCGCCTTGCCGGGGAGCGGCGGTATGCAGGCGATGCGCGCCGAACCAGTGGAGGTCTGGCTGCGGGACGGCAGGCCCGCCCGGTTCGGGTGGCGAGGGCGGATGTACACCGTCATGTTCGTGCTGGAACGGCCAGCGCTGCCGGCATCTCAGCCCGCCGCGGATTCAGGTGCGACGACATCCGACGTCGTTGAGCCTGCGGCAGGCGGCGGGCGCGAGTGCTGGCGGGTAGAAGCGACGCCGGAGCGGACAGTTCCACCGACGACCTACGAGTTGTGTCACGACCCGGCCAGCGATCGCTGGTCACTGTCGCGCGGGTGACCTGATCGTTAATTACTGATGACGCTGGAGGTTCGGCGCCACTGGATGGTCGGCAGCATGGCCTCCGTCCGGACGCGGTGCGCGTACCGCTTGGTGATCTCGAACAGCGACTCGATCAGCGTGTCTGACAGCAAGTGCGGCTGGAGCCCGAGCTCAGCCAGGCCGGAGTGCACCACGTTGTAGTAGTGGTCCTCGAGCTCAACGCGCGGGTTGTCCAGCTCTTCGATCGTCACTGCCTCGGGGCTGGCCGTCGCGATTGTCTCGGCGATCTGGCGGACCGACATGGTCTGCGTCAGCTGATTAAAGACACGGAACTCGCCCCGGTCGGCCGGTGCCTCGCAGGCCAGCTGAATACAGCGGACGGTGTCACGGATGTCGATGAGCCCGCGAGTCTGGCTCCCGTTGCCGTAGACAGTCAGCGGCAGTCCCACGACGGCCTGGATGACAAAGCGATTCAGGACAGTGCCGAAGACCGCGTCATAGTCGTAGCGGGTCGCGAGCCGGTCGTCGATCGCCGTCTCGTCGGTCTGCTGCCCGTAGACCACGCCCTGGTTAAGGTCCGTGGCGCGCAGGCCCCACACGCGACAGGCGAACTCGATGTTGTGACTGTCGTGGACCTTGGACAAATGATAGAACGAGCCCGGCCGCTTCGGGTACAGGACACGGTCGCGCCTGCCCTTGTGCTCGATCTCGAGCCAGCCCTCTTCGATGTCGATGTTTGGCGTGCCGTATTCGCCCATGGTCCCGAGCTTGACGAGGTGAATGTCCGGGTCGTTCTCCGCGATCGCGTACAGCACATTGAGGTTGCCGACGACGTTGTTGGTCTGCGTGTAGACGGCGTGCTTGCGGTCGACCATCGAGTACGGTGCCGCTCGCTGCTCGGCGTAGTGCACGATCGCTTCAGGCGCGAACTCGCGGATCATCCGGTAGGTGAAGTCCGCGTCGCACAGGTCGCCGATGTAGGTGGCGATCTCGCGACCGGTGAGCTGTCGCCACGTCGTCACTCGCGTCTGCAATGTCTCGATCGGCGTGAGGCTGTCGACGCCGATCTCGTAGTCGTAGCCGCGCCTGGCGAAGTTGTCGGCTACCGCGATCTCGTGACCGGTGGCCGACAGATGGAGAGCTGTCGGCCAGCCGAGGTAGCCGTCCCCGCCGAGTATCAGGATCTTCATTCGAGCTCCGCGCTGCCGGGTTCGTGGTATCGGTGGCCTAAGCTGGTTGGCCGATGGCTAGCTCAATTCGCCTTCCCGCGGCGTCACCATCTGACGGGTGCTGGGCCCTCAGCGCGACCGGAGCCTTTGCTGACGGGACTCTGAGGGCCTGAGGGTTTCAGGGTAAGCCTTCGCGAGGTTCCCGTACTGTAGACCTGTCTGACCAGATAGTGGCTGATCAGATACATCGCTGACCAGATACGTCGCTGACCAGCGCCCGCCGTCCGCCGACCTAGGACTTCGATGACATCCGTTCCGGACAAGATCGTTGATGCCGCATGGCGCTTTATGCCGGCGCCGATCGAGCGCAAGCTGCGCAACGACACCGGCAAGCGATTCAGCCGGTTCGTGCTGGTGGCCGTCGTCGGCGTGGTCACCAGCCAGGTGGTGCTGGGGCTGCTGACCGGCCCCGTCAACCTGAACTCAGCGGGCGCCGCAGGCGTTATCGCGTCGATGACCGCCGCTCTGGTCAGCTATGTGCTCAGCCGCTGGGCCTGGGAGCGGACAGGCAGGCCCAGCCTGCTGCGGGAGGCCGTGCCGTTCTGGCTGGTCTCGATGGCGGTGTGGGCAATCCTGGGGCTCACCTCGCACTTTGCCAGCGTGTGGGCGCATTCGGAGGGTTACACGCACCTCAAGAAACACATCGTGGTGCAAGGTGCGTACTTCCTTGTGAACTGCGTGACGTTCGTCGCGCGGTTCCTGTTTTTCCACTATGTGCTCTTCGCGAACAAGGGCGCCGCGGCCAGCAGCATGAACGGGCCTGGGCCGGGCGGTGCGCACACCTCGTCCGCCTCGTCCGCCTCGTCAGCGTCCTCGCGCTCGTCCGCCCAGGGTGCTGAGCCGGAACTAGCCGCCGCCGACGCGACCCATGGCAGCGACACCGGCCCGATGGCGCTCGTTTCGGGCGATCAGGGGCCGCCCCGCTCATAGCCGTGCCCGGCGATGACGACGCCGGGCCGACGCGGCATATGCCATGCTGAGTAGCCGACGCCGCTATTGGCGGCCCGGAGCTGGCGTCGGCTTTTGTTGCCTATGCGTGCAGATACCCAGGAGGTGGGCGCGGCGTGGCCTGGCCTAGAGGGCGCCAGTCGTGACCAGTCAGGTCATCGAGGAGTCGTACCGGATCCTGCGGTCCCGGATCGACCTGTCCCGTCTGCCCAAGTTGAGCCGCGATGTCACCGAGCGCGTCATCCACGCCAGCGCCGATTTTGACTACTTCACTGATCTCGTGTGTGTCGAGGACGCGCTGGCCGAGGGAGTCGCCGCGCTCGCGGCCGGGGCGCCCGTGGTTGCCGACACGAGCATGGTCGCGGCCGGAATCACCGCCAGCCCGGTGATGTGCAAGATCGGCGAGCCACTGACGCAGCGGCTGTCGAGGACAGCGTCGATAACCAGGGCCGCAGCCGCGGTGCGGCTCGCGTTCGGAGACGCCGGGCCGGGCGCGGTCTGGGTCGTCGGCGGCGGTTCGGCTGCGCTGGCTGAGATTCTCGCCCGAGAGGTCGAACCGGCATTCGTCGTCGGCCTGCCGGCCGGCCTCGTCGGCGCCGCCGAGGCCAAGGACGCGCTGCGGGCCAGCGGACTCCCGGCCGTGAGCAACGTGTCGGAAAAAGGCGGCCCGGCGGTAGCCGTAGCCGTTTTCAATGCCCTGCTCCAGCATGCCCTGGCGGCCACCGGAACGCGGGCCGGCTGGGGGCCAGATGGCGGGCCGCCAGCTGCGGCAGCGGACGACGATGGTGCGGGATGGTAGCGGAGCGGAAGGTGGGAGGCCGGATTGACGCCCGACGGTCAAACGGAATCGGCGGGGGCCATGGGCCTCGTTGACGACGTCATCGCCGCGATCAGGCCGCTGGATGCCGGGGCAGTCGCCGCGGCTAGGCAGCGCCAGGCGCAGATGACCAAGCCAGCGGGTTCCCTCGGCGTCCTGGAGGACGTGTCCGTGCAGCTTTCGGGCCTGGCTGGCGCCTGCCCGCCGCCACTGCCTGAGCCGTCCGCCGTGGCGATCTTCGCCGCTGACCACGGCGTCCACGCGCAGGGCGTGACGCCGTGGCCGCAGGAGGTCACCAGCCAGATGGTGGCTAACTTCCTGGCCGGGGGTGCGGTAGTGAACGCCTTCGCCGCCCAGGCCGGCGCGGAGGTCGTCGTGGTCGACGTCGGGGTCGTGTCGAACCTGGACCAGGTGCCTGGCCTGCTGGCACGCAAGATCGGCAACGGCACCGCTGACTTCACCGTCGGCCCGGCGATGAGCCGGGACCAGGCAGCGGCCGCGATCAGCGTGGGCATCGAGGTGGCGCGCGATCTGGTCGGGGCTGGTAACAGGTGCCTGCTGACCGGCGACATGGGCATCGCGAATACGACTGCGTCGGCGGCGTTGATCTGCGCTTTCACTGGCCGCGACGCTGCCGAGGTGACTGGCCGCGGTACGGGCGTCGACGACGCCACGCTCGCCCGGAAGGTCGCAGTGGTCCAGCGTGGCCTTGCACTGCACCGGCCTGACCCAGCCGACCCCCTCGGAGTCCTGGCCGCCGTTGGCGGCTTCGAGCACGCCGCGCTGGCCGGTTACATCATCGGTGCGGCCGCGCTCCGCGTCCCGGTCATCCTCGACGGCGTCATCGCAGGCAGCGCCGCCCTCGCGGCGTGCGCGCTGGCGCCCGGCGCCGCTTCCTGCCTGATCGCCGGCCACCGGTCGGTCGAGCCGGGGCACACCTTTGCGCTGGAGCACCTCGGACTCCGCCCGCTCGTGGATCTGGACCTTCGGCTTGGAGAGGGAACGGGCGCGCTTCTCGCACTCCCGATTGTGCAGAGCGCGGTCAGGGCGCTACGGGAAGTTGCGACCTTTGATTCGGCCGGGGTCACCGAGAAGTAGCTCACCAACTGATTCAAACGCGTGCTCGAAGAACAGGCGTTTTCCAGCTATTGTTGTGCCGCGATGTCGGTCTGGCCGAGCCGCCGGAGCGGTCTGCGATTCGACCGGATGACGCCGCTTGGTGGTCGCCTAGGTACAACTTGCAGCATTGGTGCCGGTAATCTGCCCTAGCAGCGCACAATTACCTCAAGGCCGGTTACTGTCCCGCGAGGTCTGGACAATAGCGGCCCGAGGTTTGAAAGTCGTGGTGAGGTGTGACCTGCTCGGGCTAGCGCGCCGGACGGGCGGCTGGCGCGCTCCCCAGCAGGCCAGACCGAAGAGGAAAAGCGTGCCGGCACATGCGGGAGACCCGGGAGTATGACCGAGCGACAGGAGGCGTCCGCGGCGCCAGCGCCGTGGACGGGCGCCAGCCGCCGGATTCCGGGTGCGCCCGACCAGGGTCATGCTGAACCGGCTGCGGCTGGTCCCGGCGGCGCAGTCGACGGCCTGGCCGGCGATGGCGCCGGTGATCGCGCGCGAGGCGGCGGTTATGTGGGTGCTCCGGTGCCGGACGCGGTGGCAATGAGCGCCTCCGATCGAGGCGCGGGCACGCCCACCCTCACGGGGACCGGGTGGCCCGGGCCGGGACCTGACCCGAGCGGCACGAGCCGGCCGCGACCTGAGACAGGCAACTCCTCGGGTCTTGCTGACGCAACTGGTCAACAGCTCCGCCAGGCTGCGGGCGCCCGGTCCGAGGGCACACCCAAAGCCGATCATGACGACCACGATGAGCCCTTCGCCAGGGTGGACGCGCGGAAGCTCGAGGCTGCGCTTCTCGCATTGCGGCGGCCGATCGTCACGGTGCCCCTGGAGTTCGAGGCCATACGGGTCGCCGAGGCGAGAGCTGAGCGGGTCAAGCTGCTGAGCCAGATCGATGACTACCTGCTACCGAGGCTGCGGCAATCTGGGGCGCCGATCCTTGTGGCCCTCGTCGGGTCGACAGGCGCAGGCAAGTCCACGTTGCTGAACAGCCTTGTCGGTAAGCAGGTCAGCGCCACCGGCATTCGGCGGCCGACCACGAACAGCCCGGTCCTCGCGTGTCACCCGGACGACGTCCGGTGGTTCGCCGAGAACGTCTTCCTGCCGACCCTGCCGCGCGTGCGCCAGCAGGGCCTCGCCATGCCCGGACGAGACGGCCTGCTCGTGCTCGCAACCAGCGAGGGCATGCCGCAGGGCGTCGCTCTCCTGGACACGCCTGACATCGACTCGGTAGTGCAGGCGCACCGCGACTTTGCCGACCAGTTCCTGGACGCCTCAGACCTGTGGTTCTTCGTGACCACTGCCCGCCGGTACGCTGACGCGGCCGTCTGGGAGATGCTCAAGGACGCGAGGGACAGGGGAGCGGCGCTCGCGATAGGGCTGTCGCGAGTCCCACCGACTTCATCGGCGGAGCTGGCGGCCCACTTCGATGCGATGCTCGAGGCCAACGGGCTGCGCGACGTCCGCCGTTTCCTGGTCCCGGAGACCATGCTCACCGACGGGCTGTTGCCAGCCGAGGTCGCAGCGCCGGTCCGGGACTGGCTGGCCGACACCGCACGGCGCGAGGATCGTCGCGTCGCGGTGCTGACCCAGACCATGTCCGGCGTCCTTGACACCTTCCGCAGTCGGGTGCCCGCGCTCGCTGATCAGGTGGGCGAGCAGCTAACGGTCAGGCAGGGCCTGCGCGAATCCGTCGACGCCGCGTACGCGGCCAGCCTCGATGACTTCGACGAGGCCAGCAAGGACGCCTCGCTGCTACGCGGTGAGGTGCTCGCGCGGTGGCAGGATTTCGCGGGTACCGGGGACCTGCTTCGCACCCTGCAACGGCGCGGTCGCGGCAGCGGCAAGCAGAAGAAACAGCGCATGCCGGCCAGGGCTCGCGCGCTGAAGGACGCGCTCGCGGCGAGCCTTGAGTCGCTGATCGTGGCGACCGCGGACCGGGCTGCCGAGCTTGTCGTGGCTGACTGGCGGCAGCAGCCCGCCGGATCGCGGCTGCTCGCCGACATCGACACCGCCAGCAGGCGCGGTGGGGTGACCAGCCAGGAGGATTACGTCGCGACGGCGCTCCACGACCTTGGCGTCGCCAACGGGATCGGCGCGGGCGGCAGCAGGCAAGATTCGGCGGCCCTGGCGAGGGCGACCGCTGGCCTGCCGCCGCTAGCCGACCGGGCCGTCGCCAGCTGGCAGCAGCATGTCCTGCGCCTGATGCGGGCTGAGAACGTCACGAAGCGCTCGATCGCGCGGGTCGTCTCGTTCGACGAGGAGTCGCTCGCGCTGGTTCTGAGCATCGGCGTGCTCAGCTACGAAGCACCACACGCGGCGGCGGTCGACGGCGTGAATGCGGTGCCACAGGAGCTGCTGACCGAGCTATTCGGCGCGGGCCTGCTCCGGGAAATGGGCGCCCGGGTCCGCGAGGATCTGCGCCAGCGAGTAAGCGGGCTGTTCGAGGCGGAAGCCCGTCGCTACTTCGCGATCATCGACTCGGCAGGGGTGCCGGGAGAGACCGCAGCGACCGAGCTCCTCCAGGCTGGCTACGCGCTTGAGGCTGCACGATGACGGCCACGATTTCGCCGCAGCTTTCCGACGCAGCTGACCGCGCCGGGCTGTCTGGTCGCCTCGCCGCGCTGGCCAGGCTCGTCCAGATCGGCTGGGCCCGCAGGGGACCGGACGGTTTCAGCGCGGACCTGCTCGACGACGCGAGCGATGTCCTGGCGCGGGCCGACCAGCGGCTGATGCTGTCCTCGAACCACACGGTGGTATCACTCGCGGGCGGGACTGGCAGCGGCAAGTCCTCGCTGTTCAACCAGCTCGCGGGCGCTGATTTCTCCGCGGTGGGCGTCACCAGGCCGGTCACCACGGACGCGCACGCATGCGTCTGGGGCGTCGGTGGCTCGGGTCCGCTGCTTCAGTGGCTCGGGGTTCCGCGCCGGTACCGGTATGCGAGGTCCAGTGCGCTCGGGCACGGCGAGCAGTCCATGACGGGCCTCGTGCTGCTGGACCTGCCAGACCACGACTCGGTCGTGGGGCATGCCACTGATCTCGTCGACAAGCTGGTCGGCCGGTCGGACCTGATCATCTGGGTCCTCGATCCGCAGAAGTATGCGGACGCCGCAGTGCACCGGCGCTTCCTCGTGCCGCTCGCTGGGCACTCCGAGGTAGTCGCGGTTGTGCTCAATCAGGCTGACCTGCTGACCCGTGGTCAGGTCGAGGACTGCGTGCACGATCTGCGCCGGCTGCTCGACTCCGAAGACCTCCAGGACGTCCAGATCCTGGTTACGTCCGCGAAAACCGGCGATGGCATCGAGGAACTCCGGAAGCTGCTGATTGACGCGGTGTCGGCGCGCAAGGCCGCAGCCGCGCGGATCTCGGCGGATGTCGACAAGGTCGCGTCGCGCTTCGAGCCGTACGGTGGCGCGGAGGCTGCTGGCGCGCTGGCGGCCGACGATCGCTCGGCCGAGTTCATGCCGGAAGCGCTGCCGGCGGTGGTCGAGCAGGAGCTGTCGGCAGCTTTCGCCGCCGCCGCTGGCGTCGGCGCCATCGGCGCCGCGCTCCGCAGCGCCCGCGAGTTGCGGGCGCTCGACTACGTGGGCTGGCCGGTGAGCTGGCTGATCGAACGCCTCAGCAGCCCGGACCCGATCCGGAAAATCCGGCTCGGGAAGATCTGGGCGGAGCTAAAGGGCGTCACGGCCGGCCCGTCCGGTGCGCAGGGCGCTGAGATCGACAACGCGCTCACCAAGGTGGCGGACGAGCAGGTGCCCCCGCTGCCGCGGCCGTGGTCGCATACTGTGCGCGCTGCGCTCAGGTCGAACGCTGACGACATTCCGGCCGCCGTGGGCGCCGAGATCGGGGCCGCGCTCCCAGCGGATGCCGCGATTGACGGCTGGTGGCGCGCCATCGGTGTCTTGCAGGGCCTGCTGCTCGGCTCCGTTCTGGTCGGAGTGGCCTGGTTCGTCGCGCTGCTCATCCTCGGGTCAGGAGCCGTTTCCACGGCTGGCTTGCCGAAGCTGTTCACCGACGCGTTGTACTTGGCGTGGGCCGCCGCGCTGGTGGTCGGCGGCCTCGTCGCCGGCTGGCTAACGGCCAGGATTTGCACACGCTCTGTCAGCGCGGCCGTTGGCCGCGAGACCGGCCTGCTGCAGCAGGACATCGACAGGCGGATGGCGGCGCTGGCGCGCGATCTCGTCATCGCACCGGCCGAGCGTGAGCTGCAGGACTTGAAGCAGTTCCGGACCGAACTGCGCATCGCGTCCGGCTCGGCCGCACCCCTGCCAGTCACCTGAAGCGGTTCGGCGCGGGCGCGGCCGAAGTGTCGCATGATCAGCGGCCGGCGTTCCGGCGCTCGTCCACAGGGCCGCTTGCACCGAGGTCGTTTTGCACAAGCCGTCGGCTGTCACGCCGCAATAGCTGCATCCCTGACCATTCTGGTCTCGCCGCCGGCGGCGTTGGGCCGTCGGACCTCGCGGCTGGCGCCGACGGCATGACGCCCGCCGCGACATGAATCGGAGGAGACTACAGATGTCCAATGAAGCGTACGTAAGCCTGATCGGGTTCGTCGCGACGCAGCCAAAGAAGGGGCAGACCAAGAGCGGGTCGACGAGTCTGTCCATGCGCGTGGGGTGGACGCCGCGGGCCCTCAACCAGACGACCGGTGAGTGGACTGACCTGCCGAGTTCGTTCGTTACCGTGTACTGCTACCGGAAGGTCGCTGAGCACGCATCCGTCTGCCTGCGACGTGGCGAGCCGATCGTCGTCCGTGGCACGATCCGGGTGCGCGAGTACGTCGATCAGAACGGCCAGCGTCGCAACACGGTAGAAGTGCAGGCCGACTCGATTGGACATGACATAGGCCGCGGTATCTCCACGTACAGCAAGCTGCCGGTGCGCACAGATATGACGGCCGACGAGTATGAGCAGTCCGTGGCGCCGACCACGCGCAGCCCGCTACCAGCCGACCTCGAGCAAGCGTCGCCCGAGGGGGGTCAGGAGCCAGGCGCCAGTTCCGGCGAGGACTCGCACCACAGCGACGACGTCCCGATCGGTCCAGCGGGCGCGGACGCCCAGCTTGCCGTCGACGAGGAGTACGACGAGCCAATGGCCGCGGACGAGGCGGCCGGTACGGATGACTCGCTCGAGCCAGCTGCCGTCCTAGCCTGACCGGCCACCAGCCCGCCGCGATGGTGATGTGGCGGGTCAGGGCCCGCAGACTATCGCGGGTCGGGCCAGCCAGGCAGCGCGACGGCGCAACGCGGGTGTCTCGACCGGGCCCGTTTGGCTGGCAGGCCGCTGGTTCGAAGCCCTGGTCGGCAGCCCCTACCCTTGTTGACATGCCGGAGTTCATCTATCAGATGAGCCGTGTGCGCAAGGCCCACGGCGACAAGGTCATTCTCGACGACGTGACGCTCGCGTTCCTGCCCGGCGCCAAGATCGGCGTTCTCGGTCCTAACGGCACGGGCAAGTCGACGCTGCTGCGGATGATGGCCGGTGTCGAGCAGCCGTCCAACGGTGATGCGCGGCTGATGCCGGGCTTCACGGTAGGCATCCTCGATCAGGAGCCGCAGCTCGACGACTCCAAGACGGTTCTCGGCAACGTCGAGGAGGGCGTCGCCGCGACCAAGGCCCTGCTGGACCGCTACAACGAGATCGCCGAGCAGATGGCCACGGACTACTCCGACGAGCTCCTGGAGGAGATGGGCAGGCTTCAGGAAGAGCTGGACCACAAGAACGCCTGGGATCTGGAGAGCCAGTTGGACCAGGCGATGGACGCCTTGCGCTGTCCGCCGCCGGATGCTGATGTGAGCGTCCTTTCCGGAGGCGAGCGCCGCCGGGTCGCGCTGTGCCGCCTGCTGCTGTCCCAGCCGGACTTGCTGCTGCTGGACGAGCCGACCAACCACCTGGACGCCGAGAGCGTGCTGTGGCTGGAGCAGCACCTCGAGAAATACCCGGGCACCGTCGTCGCGGTCACTCACGACCGGTACTTCCTCGACAACGTGGCCGGATGGATCCTTGAGCTGGATCGTGGCCGCGCCTTCCCATACGAGGGCAACTACTCGACGTACCTGGAGACCAAGGCGGCCCGCCTCAAGATCGAGGGGCAGAAGGACGCCAAGAAGCGCAAGCGCCTGGAAGACGAGCTGGAGTGGGTTCGCTCCAGCCCGCGCGCCAGGCAGGCCAAGAGCCGCGCCCGGCTGCAGCGTTACGAGGAGATGGCCGCCGAGGCGGACCGGAACAAGAAGCTCGACTTCGAGGAGATCCAGATCCCGCCGGGCCCTCGTCTTGGCACACAGGTCGTCGAGGTGAGCAATCTCACGAAGGGCTACGACGACCGGACCCTCATCGAGGACATGGGCTTCAGCCTGCCGCAGGGCGGCATCGTTGGCATCATCGGTCCGAATGGCGTCGGGAAGACAACGCTGTTCAAGATGATCATCGGCGAGGAGCAGCCCGACGCCGGGACGATCAAGATCGGCGAGACGGTCGAGATCGCCTACGTGGACCAGTCCCGCGGCCGGATCGACCCCGGCAAGAACGTCTGGGAGGTCATCTCAGACGGCGAGAGCTTCATCACGGCAGGCAAGACGGAGATTCCCAGCCGGGCCTACGTCGCGGCGTTCGGCTTCAAGGGCGGCGACCAGCAGAAGCCGGCCGGCGTGCTCTCCGGCGGTGAGCGGAACCGGGTCAACCTCGCCCTCACTCTGAAGCAAGGCGGCAACTTGCTGCTGCTCGACGAGCCGACTAACGACCTGGACGTCGAGACGTTGTCGTCGCTGGAGAACGCGCTGCTGGAATTCCCCGGCTGCGCCGTGATCACAAGCCACGACCGCTGGTTCCTTGACCGGATCGCCACCCACATCCTCGCCTGGGAGGGCGGCGCTAGCTGGTTCTGGTTCGAAGGCAACTTCGAGGCCTACGAGAAGAACAAGATCGAGCGGCTCGGCGCCGACGCGGCCAGGCCGCATCGGGTCACCTACCGGAAGCTGACCCGGGACTAACGGACGTCACATCCGCATCGTGCGAGCCACTGACCGCAGGCATCGTGCGAGCCACTGACCTCAGGCATCGTGCGAGCCACTGACCTCAAGCATCGTGCGAGCCACTGACCTCAGGCGGCGGCCGAGGCACTGACCTGAGGCGGCGCGCGCGGCGAACGACAGACGGGGCCGCGGACGTCACGTCCGCGGCCCCGGGTCGCGCTGTGCGGAGAACATCACCAGCGCCCCCGCCGCGACCTACCTATTCGACGCCGTTGAACTCGTGCTGGGCACTGCCGGATGGGTCAGCCCAGCCGCCGGGACCGTCAGAGGGCGCGTTCTCGTTGCTGTTCTCAGGCGCGTTTTCGCCACTCGCCGTCGCAGCGGTGCTGTCCGGCGAGGTCTGATCACCCTGCTGGACAGCGTCGTGGTCGGGACTTGCTGACTCACTGACCGCAGGAGTGGACGGACTAGCGCTGGCACTTGCCGCGACGGCGGCTCCAATTCCGCCGCCGGTCAGCGCCAGGGCCGCTATCGAGGCCGCAGCGATCTTGTGCTTTATGCGCATACAACTCCACCTTCCTTTCGTTGGCTTCGCGACCAGCATGCGTTATGGAGCATGAGATGACCGTGTGAGAAAAATGTGAAAAATGAGCGGGCCGAGGACCGGTGTTCAGCCGTCAGCCGGGCCGTTGACCGGGAGTTCCAGGCCGACCACGGCCCCGCCGTTTGGGTGGTTGGCAGCGGTAACGCTGCCGCCATGCGCCCGCGCGATCGCGGCGACGATCGCCAATCCGAGGCCGGCACCGCCGTCGGCCCGGCCACGCGCAGCGTCAGCGCGCCGGAACCGCTCGAATGCCACCGGCAGGAAGTCGGGTGGGAATCCAGAGCCGTGGTCGCGCACCTCGACTGCGACGTGCTGGTGTCCGTTCGCCGCCTGAAGGCGACCTGTCACGTCGACGGTGCTGCCCGGTGGTGAGTGCTTGATTGCGTTGCCGATCACGTTGTCCAGGACTTGGCGGATCTGGTCCGGGTCGGCGAGGGCGATCAGCTCGTGATCCGTTTGGACAGCGATCGCCACGTCATGCTCCGCTGCGCTGGGCGCGAGCCCGCGCGCGGCCGCCGAGATCACGTCCGCCACTTCGACGTGGGCGACGTTCAGGAACCCAGATCCCTCGTCAGCCCGAGCCAGCAGCAGCAGGTCCTCGGCCAGCCGGATGAGCCTGTCGGTGTCGCCGGCGGCCGCCTTGACGCCGGCGACCAGCTCGGCCTTCGGTTTGCCCGGCCGGGCCGCTAGCTGCAGTTCGGCCTTGAGCGCCGTCAGTGGCGTCCGAAGCTCGTGGCCGGCGTCGGCCACGAAGGACCGCTGCCGGGCCAAGGCCAGTTGCAGTCGCCCCAGCAGACGGTTCATCGTGATGGCGAGCGCGGCGAGCTCGTCTCCGGTCGCAGGCACCTCCAGCTGGGAGCCTCGGTCGTGCTCGGTGATGTCCTCGAGTCGCCGCCGGAGCCTATCTACTGGCCGCAGGGCGGCGCCGGTCAGCAGCCAGGCGCCGAGTCCGGCGACAAGCACCGCCACTGGCCCGCCGATCAGCGCGACATTGCGAGCCCGGTCGCGGGCTGCATCGGCCACATCAGTCTTGACCCCGACGACCGTCACGAGCCCCGCTTGGTGCACCCGAGTCGCGAGCAGCCGGACTGGCTCGCCTTCGAGTGTCGTAGTGAGCGTCATGTTCCCGCGCTTATTCGCGGACAGCAGTTGCGCTCGTGACAACAGCGGGTCGGTGCCACCAGGGCCATAGATGACCGCTCCGCCGAGGGTGACGATCTGGGTGAACTCGTCGACGCCCGGCCGGGGCCACTGCCCGGTCTGGTTGCCGGCCTGGGCCGACGGGAGAGCACCCTGCTGGCTGGGCAGTGTGTGACTATCCAGCTGAGTCCCTACGGTCGCAGCCCGCGACCGCAGCCCGCTGTCCAGCGCAGCGTTGAGCGACGACGACAGCTGGCTCATGAATGTCAGGCTGGCCACCACGATCAGGACAGCCGTCCCCAGCGCGAACACCAGGGCGAGCCGCAGCCGCAGCGACATGGCCGGATCAGCCGCTCGGGGCCGGCCTTGGGGCAGGCCCAGGCCTGGGGGCAGGGCGGGCGTGACCGACAGGCCCGGTGCGCAGCCGGTAACCGGCACCGCGGACCGTCTCAAGCTGAGCTACCCGGAACGGCCGGTCGATCTTGCGTCGCAGATAGCTCACGTATTGATCGACGACGTTGGACACGCTGTCGGTGGCGCAATCCCAAGCGTGATCCAGGATCCGGGTCCGCGTCAGCACTTCACCCGGATGCCGCATGAACAACTCGAGCAGCGCGAACTCCTGCGCGGACAGGTCGAGCTCTGCCTGGCCGCGCCATGCACGGCGGGCGGCCGGATCCAGCTGCAGGTCGCCGACCTGGAGCAGCGCCGGACGCTCGGGAGCTCCGCGCCGGAGCAAAGCGCGCAGCCGGGCGCCGAGCTCGTCGAAGCTGAATGGCTTGGTCAGGTAGTCGTCGGCGCCTGCGTCCAGCCCGCGGACCCGTTCGGCCGGCTCATGTCGCGCCGTAAGCATGAGCACCGGAGCCCAGCAGCCAGCATCGCGGAGCGTCCGGCACACGTCGAACCCGTTAAGTCCGGGCAGCATCACGTCAAGCACGACCACGTCATAACCGAACTCGGTGGCACGCCATACCGCGTCCGGGCCGTCCGCCGAGATGTCGACCGAGTACCCGGCTTCTGCCAGCCCTCGCCGGAGCAGCCCGGCGGTCCGCACATCATCCTCGACGACCAACACCCGCATGGGACCACACTAGCCAGCGTCTATGTGAGCGAGATGTGAGCCGGAATGGCCCGGCTCGGCGACTCGGCCGGGACGATCTATGCCATAAGCTCCAGTACCGACGTCGCGGACCTAGTCATGACCATGGACCCGAGGTGTGCTTCGAATGACCACGCAAGGCGCCGAAACGGGTCCTGGCCTGGCGGCCAGGCCAGCGGGCAGGCCAGCCGCCGGGCTAGCGGCTGGGGCCGCGGCCAGGCCAGTGGCCAGAACCAGCGACCTGCCCAGCCGGGCCCGGGTCGTGGTGATCGGTGGTGGCGTCATCGGCACGTCGATCACGTATCACCTCGCGCACATGGGAGTCCGTGATGTTGTGCTCCTGGAGCGCGACCGGCTGACCTCGGGCACGACATGGCATGCGGCCGGCCTGATGGCGACGTTCGGCTCCACGTCCGAGACGTCTACCGAGCTGCGCAAATACACGAGGGATCTGTACTTGCGGCTCGAAGCCGAGACGGGCCTGGCGACTGGAATGCGGCAGGTGGGCCTCATCGAGCTGGCGATCGAGCCCGGAAGGCTAGAGGAGTACCGCCGGGTCGCGGCGTTCAACCGGCACTGCGGCGTCGAAGTGCACGAGATCTCCGCGGCCGAAGTCGCGGACCTCTGGCCGCTCGCGCGCACCGATGACGTCCTCGCCGGCTTCTACATCCCGGCGGACGGCCGGGTGAACCCCGTGGACGTTACGATGTCGCTGGCCAAGGGCGCCCGCCAGCGGGGTGCCCGGATCATCGAAGGCGTGTCTGTCACCGGCGTCCTGACCAGGAACGGGGCCGTGACGGGCGTCAGGACCGCGAGCGGTGACATCGAGGCCGAGTTCGTAGTCAACTCCGCCGGGATGTGGGCGCGTCAGCTCGGCGCGCTCGCCGGGGTCAGCATCCCGCTCCAGGCCGCGGAGCACTACTACCTGCTCACCGAGCCGATCGCCGAGGTGAGCCGCGACTGGCCCGTCCTGGAGGATCCGGCAAATTATGGCTACTTCCGCGAGGAAGGCGGCGGCCTGATGCTAGGGATGTTCGAGCCGGTTTGTGCCCCCTGGCGGGTCGACGGCATCCCGGCGGACTTCAGCTTCGGCGAGCTGCCGCCGGATTGGGACCGGATGGCCCCGTTCCTGGAAAAGACGATGTCGCGGATCCCTATCTCGTCCAACGTGGGCATCCGCAAGTTCTTCTGCGGACCGGAAAGCTTCACGCCCGACCTCGCACCAGTCCTCGGCGAGGCGCCGGAGCTGCGGAATTACTTCGTCGCTGCGGGCCTGAACTCCATCGGCATCCTGACCGGCGGTGGTGTCGGCCGGGTCATGGCGCACTGGATCACCACCGGCCATCCTGACGTCGACATCACTGGCATGAACATTGACCGGCTGCACGCCTACCAGGCCAACCCCGAGTACCGGGCGACCCGGACCGTCGAGTCCCTCGGCATGGTCTACGCGACGCACTACCCTGGCCGGCCCATGCGGACCGCCCGGGGCGCGAAACTCTCGCCAGTGCACCACCGACTGGTCGCGCAGCGCGCGTTCTTCCGCGACGTCAGCGGGTGGGAAGGCGCCGACTGGTACGCACCCGAAGGTTCCATCCCGGCTGGCGTGGCACCCGACGCTGGCGAGCTCTCCTGGGGCCGCCAGGATTGGTATCGCAACTGGGAGGCCGAGCATCACGCCTGCCGCGAGGGCGTGATCCTCATGGACATGTCGTTCATGGCCAAGTTCGCGGTTCAGGGCCGGGACGCAGGTCTCGAGCTCGACCAGCTATCGGCGAACTACGTCAACGGCGAGCCAGGGCTCATCACATACACGCAGTGGCTCAATCCCGCCGGGAAGCTCGAGGCCGACCTCACCGTCACCAAGCTCGCCGATGAGGACTTCTACGTGGTGGCGTCGGACACCGCGCACCGGCACGCGCTGACCAGGCTGCGCCGGCGCTTCGGCGAAACGGGAGCGCACGCGTTCGTCACGGACGTCACCTCCTCGT
>DATIOU010000232.1:0-44384 GCA_035472835.1 Streptosporangiaceae bacterium
AGCCCTCGCCAACCGCAACCAGGCTGCGACCGAGCGACAGTGCCCAGAGTGCATGAGCACCATCCCCGGGGCCGCGAAGCGCTGCATGTATTGCACGGCCGAGGTACCTGTGGTGCAGCCGTCGGCCGACGTGCCCGCTCCGCGACGCCCGCGGCACGGCTATTTCGCGTCCGAGTAACAGTCGGCCATCACGGTGGTCATCGGGAAGCTGACGTCGGTCGCCCCGAAGACCAGTTGCGTTGCACCGGCGGCGGCGCTGTCGATCGCCGCGGCGACCTCTCCGGCCTGCGCGGCGGGACAGTGCACGATGACCTCGTCGTGCTGGAAGAAGACAAGCTGAGCGGGCGCGGCTAGGCGCGATCGCAGGAGCGCGAGCAGGACGAGCGCCCAGTCGGCGGCGCTCGCCTGTACGACGAAGTTACGAGTGAAGCGGCCCCTGGCCCTGGCCGCGGCGCCAGCACTGGGATCGCGCTCCTGGTCGGGGTCGCCCGACTCACTGGTCAGCGACCGCCATTCCGCCGACGGCGCCGGGCACGTCCGGCCGAGTACCGACCGCACGACCCGGCCCTCCTCACCGGCCCTCGCGGCGCTTTCAACAAACGCGGACGCCTGCGGGAATCGCCGTCGCAGCAGCGCGAGCGACTGGCCTCCATCGCCGCCGGTACCGCCGTACATGGCCGAGAGCAACGCGAGCTTCGCCGTGGCCCGGTCGCCGCCGATTGCGGCGGCAACGGCGTCGTACAAATCGCCGCTGCCCGCGGCCTGAGCAAATGCCCTGTCGCCAGCGAGGGCGGCGAGTATGCGGGGCTCGAGTTGCGCGGCATCCGCGACGATGAGAGTCCAGCCCGGATCGGCTACGACCGCCTGGCGGAGCAGCTTGGGGATCTGAAGCGCGCCGCCGCCGCGAGAGGCCCATCGGCCAGACACGACGCCACCGACCACGTACTCGGGCCGGAACCGTCCGGCCGAAACCCAGGTGTCGAGCCAGGACCAGCCGTTCGCGGTGTACAGCCGCGCCAGTTCCTTGTACTCGAGCAGCAGCGGTATCACCGGGTGGTCAACCTGGCGAAGCACGGCGGACCGCGTGGACGACACCCGGATGCCGCTGGCCGCCAGTGCCCGAAGCAGTTGGGCTGGCGAGTCGGGGTTGACCGGCCTGACAGCGCCGAGCGCCGCCGAGATCTGCGCTGCGAGGTCGGCCAGCCTGGCCGGCCTCTGCAGCAGTCCGCCTGTCACCGGCGGTCGCGGCCCAAGTACCTCGGTCAGGAGCCGGTCGTGTATGTCGGCGCGCCAGGGCAGGCCAGCCGCCGTCATCTCCGCGGCCACTATGCCACCCGCTGATTCGGCCGCGGCCAGCAGCGCGAACTTGGCAGGCTCGTCATCGGCCCGGATCCGCGCTTGCTGCTCGCGATGCACGGCGACAAGAGCAGCCAGGTCGTCCCGCGGGTCGTGCCGCTCCGAGTCGTCGGCGTCGAACGGCAGCTGAGCGGTTTGCGCTGCGGTTTCGTCCGCGTCGCGGTGTTGTGCGCCAGGCCAGTCCGGCTGACCTGCTACGCCATCGCGAGCCACCAGCAGAGCGGCCGTCAGCTCCGCGTCGTGGCAACGGCCAGCCCGCACGCCCGACCGCAGCAACCCCGGATACACGGACCTGGTGGACCGCCAGACCCAGCGAACGCCAGGGGTCGTGCGCTCATGTTCGGCAATCGCGGCCGGCAGATCTGCTACCGGCTCCGGCTCAGCAGCGAGCGTGTCGTCGGCTTCGAGCCTGCCCAGCAGGCCACTGCCGACACGACCCGGCACGACTGCGATCCGCACATGCAGATTGTGCGTCATGACGCCGACAGGGCCTGGCGCGCTAGCCCCAGGCCAACCGGCGCTGACTCCGGAACACGCGACAATCCACGCGATCGCAGCTGGTCAGGAGCGCCGATCTAGGTGGCCTGCTCGCCCTCGGACTCGGGGGCTTCGGGTGCGCCTGTCTCTTGCTGTCGGATTCGGGCAGTCTTCGGAGCCGGACGGGGCTTAGCGCGCGCAGGCTTGCCGGCCGGGGCGGATGAGGCGCTTCTGGGCTTGCTCGCAGGCGCAGAGGCAGTACGGGCCCCACTCGACCTGCTCGCTGACACAGAACTGGCGCTGCTCGGCCTGGCCGCCGCCACGGAAGCGGTCCCGCTCGACTTGCTGACCGCGGCGGAGCCGACGCCGGTTGCCTTGCTCGCGGAGGGGGATGTAGCGCTGCCCGGCTTGGGCGCGGCGCTGCCCGGCTTGGGCGCGGATGCTGCGCCGCTCGGCTCGGTGGCGGACGGTGCATTGCCCGGCTTGGGCGCGGGCGCTGCGCTGCTCAGCTCGCTCGCGGGGGCTGGTGCGCTCGGCTGGCTCGCGGACGATGCGTTGCTCAGCTCGGTCGCGGGCGCTGCGCTGCTCAGCTCGCTCGCGGGCGCTGCGGCGCTAGCCTCGCTCGCGGGCGCTACGCTGCTCAGCTCGCTCGCGGGCGCTGCGGCGCTAGCCTCGCTCGCGGGCGCTACGCTGCTCAGCTCGGCGCCAGCGGATTCGGCAGACGGCGGCTTCGCTGGCTCCTTGGCAGGCCTGAACCGGGCCGGGACGCCCTGATACCGCGCCTCTCGGTAGCCAGGCCTCTCGCTCGGCATGACGTCGTTGTCTCGCCCTTTGCGGGGGGCCAGCGAGGCTGAGCCCAGCGGTCCGGCTGGCGACGGGTCAGGCATCGGCGGTAACGGAGCGAGCTCCTGCGGCGTGACCTCAAGCGCCTCGCTCGCGATTTCTGCCTGCCCGGCAGGGGGCGGTGGAGCATCGGGCTCGGCCGTGCTCGGCCCCAACGCGCCAGGCTCGAACACGTGCCCATCCAGATCCGGCGCACCGTCGGCTGGCCAGGCCGACCCGATCATGTCTGCTGCCGGTGGCGGTGCCTGAGCTGGAATGCTCAGGTGGTCGTCGATCGGCCGAGCCGGCGCGCCAATGTCGCCGGCCCGCGAACGACGCCAGTCCGGCCTGCCGGCGACTTCCGCGTGGACGGGCCCGAAGCAGTCGTGTCCGTCGAGCAGCGCTGCCAGGCGCTCGGCTTCGAGGGCGTCGACGCCGAACACTACGCGGGGCTGGCCCCACGGTTCCTCCATCGAGTAACCCACATAGCTCGACACTGGCGATGCCGGATCCGAGCCCAGTCCGTGCATGGTCCGCCAGCGATCCCAAGCCCGCTCCAATGCGCTGGCGGCCCGCTCCGCGCGGTGCACCAAGTCCGGATCACGCATTGTGCGTACCTCCCCTCTAAGCGCCGCACATTCGGCCTGCCTAGGCCGGTCCCCCCGGGACGCTGCGTGCTTCACCGGACGCTACAGGGTGCCGACGCGGTGATGCACGACGCAATTTTGCTGCCGCGGCTCGGGCTGCCACAGCGTGCTCCGCCAGTATCCCGACGTCCGTTCCTGAACATTGGTGATGACACCAAGTTGTTATCCCGCTACGGACAGTTAGCATCACGACGGGCGCAGAGACCCGTTATGCGTCCGCGAGCGGGCGTTGCCTGGGCCTAGCGATGTGCCGACGCGCGTCGGACAACGCAACGGGCGCGAGGTTGGAAGTGGCGCCCCGCTACTAGGGCCCCAGATCCAACTTCGCGCCCTTTAAGATGCCGCGCGTTTCCGGCGCAGCCTGCTGGCCGCGACGTAATCGTGCGATTGTGGCGCACCGCCGGTGTCTTCGCACGGACTGGCGAGGAAGTACGGGAACGAAGCCCGTTCCCTGAATCTGAATGGTCTTGACATGATGGCTGTCGAGAGCGACAGCTCACCGGCTCCCGATCTGGTTAAGAGGCCGGATCGACCCCGGCAACTTCAACTGACCGATGCTCATTGTCGCATCGAACGCGAAGTGCGCCCCCCGATGCGGCGTGCTGGCCGCCGGGGTCGACCCCCCCAACTGCAAGGCATATGGCCGCTGGCTGACGGCGCAGTGCGCCAGCCGTCCGGGCGATCTGACGCCGGACCGCGGCCTTGCCTCATTCCGAGCGCTGCTGCGGGATGCCCGCCAGAAGGGCGCGGACTTCCGTCTCCCGGTACCGGCGATGACCGCCGAGCGTCCGGATCGACGTGAGCTTTCCTGCCTTTGCCCACCTGGTCACAGTCTTCGGGTCAACCCTGAACATTGTGGCAACTTCCGCCGGGGTAAGCAGCGGTTCTGCCTCTGGTGTACGTGCAGACATGTTGACGGCCTCTCCTCCTGGACCGGTACTGCGATCCCTACCTACTTCTGTTGTTGTTCGCGGCTTCTAGCGAAGCCTGCCTCGGATGTCCCATATAGTCCACTGAGACCATATTGCCATCACCAGCCGTGACAAGTCGACAACCGGGAGCAAAGTTCTGACGCGAGTCGCCTCATGTCCCCCGTAGCGATCATGTCACGCTGTGTGATTCTAGCGACACGCACCGTCGCAACGGGCAGATTCGGAAAAGTCAATCCGCGCCTCCCATCGGATACTTAGCTCGACTGCCTTCCCTGTCCTTGTGCACCCCTATCCAGCTGCCGTTCTCCTCCAGGTCGGCAACTTAGGGTTCGAGATCAGGTACTGAGCCGGCACCCGCTCACGTACCGCGAGAGCCGCAATCCTCCCTCCCGCCACGCAAAGTTAGCGTGGCCCCCGATTGCCGGCCAATCAGCCCGCCCGCCGCCGGACCGCCGGTGGCGCGCGTGCTGCGCTATTTCTGTGCAACAGGGCAGAGTCTGCCATTAATCCCGAACTGCAGTAGATAAACTGCTTCGCGGGCATTTGGCAGAACAGCGCCTTGGTGTCCACAGTCGCCGTCTTCGCCGCGACGATGCCAGGGGACGGCTGCGGTGAAAGCGGCCGAAAGTCTGGCACTTGTCGCGCATTGGGCAGCATGACTAATCGTGACATGCCGTACCCGTCTGGGCAAAGGGTTACGCGTCGGTAGTGATCAAGCGTCTCTCATCCATCCGCCGTCCCGGCGCTACCCTTGGGGCGTGATCCCGTGTCAACGACGACGCGGGCTGATACCGGGAGCCCACCTAGTGAGTAATGTCTTCGGGGCCGGCCAAGCTGACGGCCTGCCCGGGCACGAGCAAATCGTGTACTGCCAGGACGAGCCGTCTGGATTGCGCGCCATAATCGCGATCTACTCGACCGCACTCGGCCCCGCGCTAGGCGGGACGCGCTTCTACCCGTACGCCGACGAGAGCGCGGCGCTGACCGACGTGCTGAACCTCTCGAGAGCCATGGCCTACAAGAACGCCCTGGCCGGGCTCGACCTCGGGGGCGGCAAGGCGGTGATCATCGGCGATCCCTCGAAGCTGAAGTCCGAGGCGCTGCTACGTGCTTACGGGCGGTTCGTCGAGTCGCTGAACGGCCGGTACATCACCGCCTGCGATATCGGCACGTACAGCGAAGACATGGACGTAGTCGCCCGGGAGTCCAGGTTTGTGACCGGCCGGACAGTGCCCAACGGTGGCGCCGGGGATTCGTCGGTGCTGACGGCGTTCGGCGTGTTCCAGGGGATGCGGGCAGCCGCTGAGAACGCGTGGGGCAGCACCAGCCTGTCCGGGAAGACGGTCGGTGTCGAGGGCGTGGGTAAGGTCGGGCACCGGCTCGTTGACCACCTCGTCACTGACGGCGCCGACGTAGTGATCTTCGACACCAGCCACACCGCGCTCGAGCGGGTTCGCGCCGAGCACCCCGAGGTCACCGTCGCGGCCAGCCGGGGCGAGCTGGTGGCCAGCTCCCTTGACGTGTACTCGCCCTGTGCTATGGGCGGCGCGATCGACGACGACACCGTCGAGGTCCTGACCGCGAAGGTCATCTGCGGTGGCGCGAACAACCAGCTCGCTCACCCCGGCGTGGAGAAGACGCTCGCGAACCTGGGCATTGTTTACGCGCCGGACTACCTGGTGAATGCTGGCGGCGTCATCCAGGTCGCCGATGAGCTGCACGGATTCAGCTTCGAGCGGGCCAAGGCCAGGGCGGCGCAGATATTGGGCACGACGCGGGAGATCCTGGCTATGGCCGACGCCGACGGCATCCCGCCTGCGGTCGCCGCGGACCGGCTCGCTGAACGGCGGATCGCCGAGGTGGGCCGGCTCCGGGGCATCTATCTTGGTCGCTGACGATGCCGTTATGCTCTCGCCGGACGGACGACGGGCCGTTCGCCGGCAGATCGGCAGCGGTTCGGCCGAATCATCGGAGGCGCCCGGCGCCCAAAGCAGGTACGGTTGTACCTGTACGTCAGGGCGAGCGCGCCGCACACCGGCTGGCGGAGCTGCGGCGGGTTCAGTCTTGTGTGCACGAAACCGCCAGCATTGGCGTGGCAACGGGCAACTATTTAGTGCGGTGACCAGGGACCCGTCGGGTTCCGTACGTTTAGAGGGGGTCGAGCCAATGGGGCGCGGCCGAGCCAAGGCCAAGCAGGTCAAGGTGGCACGTCAGCTGAAGTACAGCGGCGGCGGGACGGACCTCGACCGGCTGCGGGCTGAGCTAGGCGTCGGCTCGGAAGAGCATGGTGCCAGCGGGGATTCCACGTACGCGGACCTGGGTGATCGTTATTCCGGGGACGACGACACCGATCACGCACCGGACGAAGACGACGACGACGAGGACTGGGAAGACGGGGATTACGCGGCGTACGACGCCGAGGGTCTCGTCCGGCAGTCCGGCTCGTCCAACGGTGCCTGACCGCTCGTCAGGCAAGATGCACGCGCGCTAGCTGCGATAGCTGGCCGTGGCCAGTCAGGACGCGCGCTGGCCATGCACGATTCGTGCTGGCGTCAGGACGGGTGACGGCCCGTTAGCTGTGCACGGCCCGATCCGGCTGTTATGCGGCCGAGGGCCCAGGCTGGCACACCGCGGTCGGACAGCAGGTCAAGCGCCCTGTCGGTGTCCGCCGCGGCGACGACCGCGACCATGCCGACGCCCATGTTGAACGTCCGCTCTAGGTCCTGAACCGGGACGTTGCCGCGCTCGGCGAGCAACCCGAAGATCGGCGCCGGCCGCCAGCTTGTGCGGTCAAGGACGGCGTCCGCCTGCGGCGGCAGCACCCTGGCCAGGTTCACCGCCAGTCCGCCGCCGGTGACATGCGCAAACGTGCGCACGGCGCACTCGTCAGCGAGGGCCAGGCAGTCCCTGGCGTAGATCCGCGTCGGGGTCAGCAGCTCGGCCCCGAGCGGCTGGCTCAGCTCGGCTGGCTGGCCGTCGAGGTCCAGGCCCGCGCCGGGCGCGTCAACGATCGCGCGGACCAGGGAAAATCCGTTCGCGTGCAGGCCCGAGCTAGCCATCGCGATGACGACGTCGCCGACGCGGACGCGGTCCGGGCCGAGCAGCCGGTCGCCGTCCACGACCCCCGTCGCAGCGCCTGCGAGGTCGAAGTCATCGGCCGCAAGATGTCCTGGGTGCTCCGCGGTCTCGCCTCCGATCAGCGCGCAGCCTGCCTCGATGCAGCCGGCCGCGATGCCGCCGACGATTGCGGCGACACGCTCAGGCCGCACCTGGCCACATACGACGTAGTCAGTCATGAATAGCGGCTCGGCACCGCACACCACCAGGTCGTCAACGACCATTCCGACGAGGTCCAGGCCGATGGTGTCGTACGCGCCGAGCCGCTGGGCGATGACGACCTTCGTGCCGACGCCATCGGTAGAAGTCGCCAGCAGGGGCCGCCGCATCCCGATGATCTTGGAGACGTCGAACAGGCCGGCGAACCCGCCAATCCCCCCGATCACCTCCGGCCCTGCGGTCTTGGCCACCGCGGCCTTCATGAGCTCGACGGCACGGTCCCCGGCGGCAATGTCGACGCCCGCGGACGCGTAAGTGAGGGGCAGGCCTGCCGCCGGTGGCCGACGGCCGGAGCCGGTCTCGCTGGTCAACTACAGTCCCTTAGTCGGGCCGACGGGCTCCAGCAAGTGCTTACCCCGCTCGTCTTCGGCCACCGGGATCGGGTAGTCGCCGTCGAAGCACGCGCGGCACAGCCGACCGCGCGGCACGGTCGTCGCGTCGGTGAGCGCCTCGAGAGAGACAAAACCGAGTGAGTCAGCCCCGATCGACTGCCTGATCTCCTCGATGTTCAGATTCCCGGCCATCAGCTCGGCGCGGCTGGCGAAGTCGATCCCGAAGAAGCACGGCCACGCCACCGGCGGGCTGGAGATCCGCACGTGCACCTCCGCCGCTCCGGCCTCGCGCAGCATAGTCACGATCGCGCGCTGCGTGTTGCCGCGAACGATCGAGTCGTCCACCACGACTAGGCGCTGCCCCGCGATCGCGTCGCGCAGCGGGTTGTACTTCAGCCGGATGCCACGTTCCCTGATCGTCTGGCTGGGCTGGATGAACGTCCGGCCCACGTACGAGTTCTTGACCAGTCCCTGGCCGTATGGGATGCCGCTGGCCTGCGCGTACCCGATGGCGGCGGGCGTGCTCGACTCCGGCACCGGGATGACCAGATCGGCATCGGCCGGGTGCTCGGCGGCGAGGCGCTTGCCGACCTCGACCCTGGCCGCGTGCACGCTTCGCCCGGCGATGGCCGTGTCGGGCCGGGCCAGGTACACGTACTCGAACAGGCAGCCCCTGGGCTGCGCGGCCGCGAACGTCCGCGACCTCACCCCGCGCTCGTCGATGGCGACCATCTCGCCAGGCTGGATCTCGCGGACGAATGCGGCGCCGACAATGTCCAGCGCGGCCGTCTCGCTGGCGACTACCCAGCCCCGCGCCAGCTTGCCGAGCACCAACGGCCGGAAGCCCTGCGGGTCGCGCGCCGCATACAGGGTCTGCTCGTCCATGAACACGAGCGAGAACGCGCCGCGCACCAGCGGCAGCACCGCGAGCGCCGCGGCCTCGACGCCCGGATGTGCGCTGGTTCCTGCGGCACCTGCGGCACCCGGGGCGGCGAACAGCGCAGTCAGCACGTCAGTGTCGGACGTGGCGCGCCCTGCGAGAGAGCTCGCCTGACCGTTCAGCAGGCCGGCCAGCTCGCGCGTGTTGATCAGGTTGCCGTTGTGGCCGAGCGCCAGGCTGGCCGAGGGTGTAGCGCGGAACGTAGGCTGCGCGTTCTCCCAGACCGACGAACCGGTGGTGGAATACCGGCAGTGACCGACCGCGATGTGCCCGCGCAGCGTCTTGAGCACCGACTCGTTGAATACCTGGGCGACCAGGCCCATATCCTTGTAGACCACGACCCGGGAACCATCGCTGACGGCGATCCCCGCGGACTCCTGGCCGCGGTGCTGGAGTGAATAGAGGCCGTAGTAGGCGAGCTTGGCGACGTCTTCGCCGGGCGACCAGACGCCGAAGACCCCGCAGGCGTCCCGGGGCGGCTGCTCGTCCGCGCAGCCGGAGTCGCCGGCGGTGGCCGCCTCGCTGACCCCAATGGAGTCGCCGAGGTAGGGATCGTGTGACAACTGGCCGTCGGGCTTGATCACTGGTCAATTCTATTGACCTTGTGGCCCGCCAGGTCCGTTAGACGTGAGCGGAAGGTACGGAGAAAGATCGGCACGCTGGCCGCTGGCCCGCACGCGGCCGTCGGCGACCGCTGTGGACCAGTCCAGGCGGCCTGCTGCGAGGTCCAGCCACGTCAGCGGATCAGTCTCGACCACGTTCGGCGGCGTCCCGCGAGTGTGCCGCGGACCGGGCACGCACTGGATCGCGGCGAACGGCGGCACCCGGACCTCCACAGTCCGGCCCGGAACGCGCTGTTCTAGCAGCCCAAGGCTGTACCTGACGGCGGCGCGCAACGCAGCACGCAGGGGCTCCGCGCCAGCCGCCAGCGCCTCGGTCACGGCGGCCAGGCTCGCCGCACCCAGCGTGCGCTCGGTCACCGCGCCTGACCAGGGCGGCTGGCCGAGCGCGGCACGCTGCTCAGTCACGGCCGCGAGCAGCTTGGCCAGATCAGGTCCCCGCGGAGCCACGGCTAAGCAGGCTAGCCGACCCGGCCGTCAACGCAGGTACGCAGAGGCATGTGTCAATTTTCTTCCGGATTCTTGCCCCATCTGGTATTCGTTCGGTATGCCAGGTCAGCGCCGGTCGGCGGGCAAGCGGGCCCGCGGATCCTGGCTGCCCAGGCTGGCCGGCCTCGCCGTGGTGATTGTCCTGGCCGCCGCTGCAGTAACCGCCTATCTGATCGCATTCCGCCCGACCGCCGCGCACGGCCCGCCGCCGCTGCCCACCAGGGTGGTCAAGTACCAGACGGTTGGCCTCGTGATCGCGGAAAAGCAGCCGGGGACGAACATCACTCAGCTGCTGCAGCTGCGAAACCAGGGCGGCGGGGTGGCGTTCAGCCCGGTGGCGCAGGCTCAGCAGACCCAGGGTTCACCGGACTGGACAGCAGACTTGATGGCCGGGTCCACTTACATCTTCATCTACCTGCCGACGGGCCAGTGCCTCAGCGCGACCGGCAGCGCCAGTCAGCCAAAGCTTGCCCTGCGGCATTGCAACCTCAGCGGCGCCCAGCGCTGGCGCCGGTCGGGGTCCGCGGTGCTCTCCGACGCGCACGAGTTTTACCAGTACGCGAATGTCAGCGATGGCGAGTGCCTGACGCGAACGGACGCGCAGTCGGGGCAGATCTTCGGGGCGGGACTCAGCGCCTGCTCGCAGCAACAGCCAATCGAGCAGCTGCTGGCGTTCTGGTGGTCGGCCGTGTAGGTCAGCCGAATAGGGCTGGCAGCGCGCCGCGATGCACGTCGCGCAGTTCGTCGAGCGGCACCGCGAACAGCCCGCTGACTTCCAGCGCCGAGCCGCCGGTCGCGCCGAGCGCAAGGGTCGGCACCCGGCTCTCCGCGCACAGGGACGCCACTTGCGACTCAGCACCGGAGCGCACCGCGACCACGGCACGTCCTGCGGA
The DNA here is from genome assembly GCA_035472835.1 of Streptosporangiaceae bacterium. GTDB lineage: Bacteria > Actinomycetota > Actinomycetes > Streptosporangiales > Streptosporangiaceae > JAJYUU01. The sequence goes on from DATIOU010000232.1 coordinate 10,845, forward strand.
TTCACTGAACAGGAACGTGGCCGGATCGGCTGGCAGTGCGATCGCACAGCCGGTCCCGCCCGACAGGCATGCCTCTGCCAGCGCAATGGCGAGGCCGCCGTCGGATAGATCATGGGCCGTAGCAAGCAGTCCACGGGCGGCCGCGGTGACGAGGACGCGCGCCAGCGCGCGCTCGGCCTCCAGATCAACTGCCGGCGGCATGCCGCCGAGGTGACCGTGACGGAGCCACGCCCACAGCGAGCCACCGAACTCGGCGCGCGTCTCGCCCAGCAAGACGATTTGCGCGCCGGTCTCGGTGAAGCCGGATCCAACCCGGCGGCTCACGTCGTCGTGGACACCCAGCACGCCGATGACGGGCGTCGGCTGGATGGGAGCGCTGCCGGTCTGGTTATAGAAGCTGACATTGCCGCCGGTCACCGGCACGCCGAGCTGCTGGCAGCCGTCCGCCAGGCCGCGCACAGCCTCGGTGAATTGCCACATGACCGCGGGGTCTTCCGGCGAGCCGAAGTTCAGGCAGTTCGTAACCGCCAGTGGCCGCGCGCCGGACATGGCCACGTTCCGGTATGCCTCGGCGAGGGCCAGCTGGGTGCCCGTGTACGGATCGAGCTGGCAGTACCGGCCGTTGCCGTCTGTCGCGAGGGCGACACCAAGCCCGGTCGACTCGTCCACCCGCAGTAGCCCAGCGTCGTGCGGGGTCGCCAGCACTGTGTCACCGCGTACGTACCGGTCATATTGCTCGGTCACCCACGTCTTATCGCCGCCCTCCGGCGATCCCAGCAGCAGCAAAAGGTCGGCCCGCACGGTCGCGCCGAGTCCGGCGCTGCCGGGGGCGGGCCGGGGCAGCCGCCCCGCGTCGTCGGCGTTGAGCCCGTCCTGGGTGTCCGGGCGACGTATGGGCCGGTCGTACACCGGGCCCTGGTCGGCCGCGCTGCCCGGCGGGATGTCGACCACCTGAGCGCCGTGCCACGTCATCTCCAGCCGGCCGGAGTTCGTCACCTCGCCGATGACGGTCGCCTGGACGTCCCACCTCGCGCAGACTGCCATGAACGCCGAGACGTGCTCGGGCGTGATGATCGCCATCATGCGCTCTTGCGACTCGCTCATGAGGATCTCGGCCGGGCCCAGTGCGGCGTCGCGCAGCGGAACCTGATCGAGCCAGACGCGCATGCCAGTGCCGCCGCCGGCCGCGAGTTCCGTCGTGGCGCAGGCGACGCCGGCCGCGCCGAGATCCTGAATCCCGACCACGAGTCCGGCCCGGTACAGCTCGAGGCAGCACTCGACGAGGAGCTTCTCCATGAACGGGTCGCCGACCTGGACACTCGGTCGCTTCGCGCCTTCGCCGGCACCGCCGAACGACGCGCTGGCCAGGACGGACGCGCCGCCGATGCCATCCGGCCCGGTGCGCGAGCCGAACAGGATGACCTGGTTGCCCGGCCCGGTAGCGGCTGCCAGCTTCAGGTCCTCATGCCTCAGCACGCCGACGCAGAGCGCGTTCACCAGCGGGTTGCCGAGGTAACACGGATCGAACGCAAGCTCACCGCCGATATTGGGCAGCCCGAGGCAGTTGCCGTAGAAGGAGATGCCGCCCACGACGCCCGGCAGCACGCGGTGCGTGTCAGGCGCGTCGGCCGGCCCGAACCGCAGCGCGTCCATCACGGCGACCGGCCGCGCGCCCATGGCGAGGATGTCCCTGACGATGCCGCCGACACCGGTCGCGGCTCCCTGGAACGGTTCCACGTAAGACGGATGGTTGTGCGACTCGATCTTGAACGTCACCGCGTAGCCCTGGCCGATGTCGACAACGCCGGCGTTCTGCCCGATGCCCGCGAGCAGCACATCGGTCTCCGGTGCCTTGTCGGCGAACTGCCGCAGGTGCTTGCGCGATGACTTGTAGGAGCAGTGCTCGCTCCACATCACTGAGTAGACGGCTAGCTCGGCGTCGGTCGGCCGCCGCCCGAGGATGGAGACGATCCGGGCGAACTCGTCCGCGGTCAGTCCAAGAGCGGCGAAGGCCTGCGGGCGGTCGGGCGTCGCTGCCGCCGCGGCGACGGTGTCCTGCGCCGCAACCGTGGTCGCCGGTGTCGTGTTCACGCGGCCCTGCTCATGCGACAGCAACCGCCTGCAGGACCGAGGTAAAGAACTGGAGGCCGTCTGTCGCGGGCCCGGTGAGGTCGTCGATGGCGTGCTCAGGATGCGGCATGAGCCCGGCTACGTTGCCGGACTCGCTGACGACGCCGGCGATGGCGGCGACCGATCCGTTCGGGTTCCCGTCAACGTACCGGCCGAGAATCTGACCGCGGGCGTCAAGCTCGGCTAGCGTTTGATCGTCGGCGACGTAGGCCCCCTCGCCGCTCTTCAGCACGACAGTGATTTCGGCGCCGGCGTCGTACCCGCTGGTCCACGCCGAGGTGTTGTTATCGATCCTGATCCGTACGTCGCGATTGATGAATCGCTGGCCTTGATTGCGGGTCAGCGCGCCGGGGAGGAGGTGCGCCTCGCACAAGATCTGGAAGCCATTGCAGATGCCGAGCACCGGCAGGCCGTGCGCAGCCGCGACGACTATCTCCGCCATTACCGGAGCAAATCGTGCGATGGCACCGCAGCGTAGATAGTCGCCGTAAGAGAAGCCGCCAGGCAGGATGACCGCATCGACCTGGTGCAGGCTGGGATCGCCGTGCCACAGCTCGACGGGCGTCGCGCCCGCGCGCTTCACCGCTCGCCGCGCGTCACGATCATCTAGGGAACCGGGGAAGGTGACGACTCCGATCCGGGCCGTCATTGGCGTCCTCGGGGGCGGCGCATGCTGGCAGGCTACCCGGTCAGCCGGCGTCCCTGAGCTGCGAGGCCGGCAGGCGCGCGAGCGGCGCGTCGCTGCGCCATTCGATCCGCTTGTTAAGGGACACCACGGTCCCCTGGCCTGGCTTGCTGCGCATGGTCACGTCGTCCACGCAGGCGCGCATGATGGCCAGGCCGCGCCCCGACTCGGGTAGCTCGGCAATGGCCCGTTCCCTGGCCAGCCGCCTCGACCGGGCGATCCGGCTGCGCAGCGTGGTCGGCGAGCCAGGAGCGGTCGAAGCAGGCGCGGGCGGGTGCCTGCGCAGCCCGCCGACCGGGCGGACCGAGTGCCGGATACCTGGACGCCGGCGGCTGACGGTGGCGGGGTCGAACCCACGGCCACTGTCGAGCACCTCAAGCAGGCATCGCTTGCTGCTGACGTGCGCGACCAACTCATACCGCCGGCCAGGACCGGCGTGCCGCAGCACGTTCGTGCACGCTTCTGTGACTGCAAGCAGGATGTCGTTGATGCAGCTCTCGTCCACGCCCAGGCGGGTGAGAGTGTCGCCCAGTACTCGGCGCATCACCGGGACGCTCAGCGATTCCCGGGGGAAGACCAGGCAGAACTCCACGTCTGCGGCTGGTTCCCCAGAATGGAACACCCGAGATCGCATTCGCTCCTCGCCCCTACTGTGACAGTCAGTTCACATTGTGAAGGCTTCCCCGGACGGAGCCCGGTAATCCTGAACTCAGGCGATCTCTGGACGAACAGTGCGCTACCACCTGTCGGCATCCGGTTGTCCGTACGAGTCGCTGACCTGCGGAAACACACGCTGCGATAGATCGCACGCGCACAGTCGCGGCGCACTGCGCGAGCTACGCGAAAATAACAATCAGGTAAGCACGACGGTGGATGACGGCCGCGACAGGACCGCGAGGGGCGCAGCCGTGCTGGCACAAAGAAATGGTGCAGTCTCCGCCCCCGATACCTTTTATCCCGAGTCTCGGTAACGCCGCAATAATGCGCCGGCTTTCGGGCTAATCAGTAAGGCGACGCTTAAGCGGGATGGACGGAGAACACCTCGATGACGGGGTTTGCGAGCAGCTCGCCCGCGAGCTCGGCCATCCGATCCGGCTCGACCGGCTCGGCCAGGTCGATCTCGAACCTTTTGCCCTGACGGACGCCGGCCACCTGGCCGAAGCCGAGGCGGCGGCAGGCGCTCGCGATCGCCTCTCCCTGCGGGTCGTGGATCTCGGGTTTCAGCATCACGTTGATCACGAATCTCGGCACATCCCGAACAGTACGCGAGCTTGATCGCTGACAGCGGGTAGGGATCCGGGCCGCCTGGCAGTAGCCTTGAAGGTGGCTACCGTGACCCGATTCGTGACGTGCGTCACCATCGGTTCCCTGTGGCTCACAGCGCTTGACCGTCCCAGGCGCCGCGATAGTACTGTCGCACCGTCACTGATGGGTCGACAGGACGGTCCGGGCTAGCCCTGGCCCGACAAGAGGATGCAAGGAGTGGCACGTGGCCGTCAAAGACGCCGGACGCGCCGCCCGCTCTGCCAATCGGGCTAGTGCCCGTGAGCCAGAACGACAGGCGGACCCGGCTGAGCTGATCCAGCTCCTCACTCCCGAGGGGGAGCGAGTCGAGCACCCGGACTACTCGCTCGAGATATCCGCCGACGAGGTCAAGGCGCTCTACCGGGACCTGGTTATCGTCCGCCGGATCGACTTCGAGGCGATCGCGCTTCAGCGGCAGGGCGAGCTCGGGATCTGGGCGTCCCTGCTGGGCCAGGAGGCCGCCCAGGTCGGCGCCGGCCGTGCGCTCGGCGCGCGCGATATGGCATTCCCGACATACCGCGAGCACGGCGTGGCCTGGTGCCGCGGCCTCGACCCGATGAAGCTCCTCGAGCTATTCCGCGGGGTCAGCCACGGCGGCTGGGATCCGACCGCGCACAACTTCCACCTGTACACGATCGTCATCGGCAGCCAGACGCTGCACGCGACCGGATACGCCATGGGCATCCAGCGCGACGGCGCTGTCGGCGAGGGCGGCGAAGCGGTGATCGCGTTCTTCGGAGATGGCGCAACCAGCCAGGGCGACGTCAACGAGGCGTTCATCTGGGCATCGGTCAGCAATGCGCCGATCGTATTCTTCTGCCAGAACAACCAGTGGGCCATCTCGGAGCCGCTGGAGCGCCAGAGCCGCACCCCGCTGTACATGCGGGCCCAGGGGTTCGGCTTCCCCGGTGTCCGCGTCGACGGCAACGACGTGCTGGCCTGCCTGGCCGTCACGCGTAAGGCGCTGCAAGCCGCGCGCGACGGGCAGGGACCGACGCTGATCGAGGCGTTCACCTACCGCATGGGCGCGCACACGACAACCGACGACCCGACCAGGTACCGCCTGTCGGCTGAGCTCGAAGCGTGGAAGCTGAAGGATCCGATCGAACGCGTGAAGCAGTACCTCATCCGCACCGAGCAGGCCGAGATGAGCTTCTTCGACGAGGTCGACGCGGAAGCCGCAGCGGTAGGATCGAGGATCCGGGCCGGCTGCCAGCGGATGCCTGACCCGACGCCGGACTCCATGTTCGACAACGTCCTGACGTCGGAGACGCCGCAGCTAGCCGCCGAGCGCGCTGAGTTCGCTGCCTACCTTGACTCGTTCCTCGCCGAGGAGGGCGCGCGATGACCACGCTGACGCTCTCGAAGGCGCTGAACGAAGGCCTGCGCAAGGCGCTGGAGAACGACCCGAAGGCGCTCATCATGGGCGAGGACGTCGGCAAGCTCGGCGGAGTGTTCCGGGTAACCGACGGCCTGCAGAAAGACTTCGGTGAGGCCAGGGTCATCGACACTCCGCTCGCCGAGTCGGGCATCATCGGCACCGCGATCGGGCTCGCGCTGCGCGGCTACCGGCCAATCTGCGAGATCCAGTTCGACGGCTTCGTCTTCCCGGCGTTCGACCAGATCGTCACCCAGCTAGCAAAGATGCGCTACCGATCGCTCGGGACCGTCAGGCTCCCCGTCACCATCAGGATCCCGTTCGGTGGCGGCATCGGCGCGGTCGAGCACCACAGCGAGTCGCCCGAGGCCCTCTTCGCGCACACGCCTGGATTGCGCGTGGTGTCGTGCGGCGACCCGGCCGACGCGTACACGATGATCCAGCAAGCGGCCGCGTGCGACGACCCCGTCATGTTCTTCGAGCCGAAGCGCCGGTACTGGGACAAGGCCGAGGTCGACACCGATAGCGGCCTGGCCGGAGCGCTGCCGATGGACTCGGCGCGCGTGCTCGTACCGGGTACCGACGTCACCGTGCTGTGCTACGGCCCGATGGTGCGGACCTGCGCCGAGGCGGCGGTGGCAGCGTCGGGCGACGGCAAGTCGCTTGAGGTCATCGACCTGCGCTCACTGGCACCGCTCGACACCGAGACGATCTTTGCCTCGGTCCGCAAGACGGGTCGGTGCGTCGTCGTGCATGAGGCGGTTGTCACCGGCGGCATCGGCGCGGAAATCGCGGCGCAGGTGACGCAGGAATGCTTCTACAGCCTCGAGGCTCCGGTACTGCGCGTCGGCGCGTACACCACCCCGTATCCGCCATCCAGGCTGGAAGATCACTACCTGCCGGACCTGGACCGGATCCTGGATGCTGTCGACCGCACCTTCGCCTACTGAGAGGGCCACATGTCAGAACTCAAGGAGTTTAAGCTCCCTGACGTGGGCGAAGGCCTGACCGAGGCCGACATCGTCAGGTGGCACGTCAAGCCCGGTGACCAGGTCATCGTGAACCAGATCATCGTCGAGATCGAAACGGCCAAGGCGGTCGTCGAGCTGCCGAGTCCGTACGAGGGCGTCGTTGCGCGCCTGCTGGTCCCCGAGGGCCAGACCGCCGACGTCGGCACGCCGATCATCGCGGTGCAGGTCGGCGCGGACGCCACGGCAGCGAACGCGACGGCCGAGGCAGTGCCCGCGGAGGCGATTGAACAGCGCGCTATCAGCGAGGCCGATGATCTCGTGCCGACGCCGCCGATCGAGGGTGCCGTAGAACCCGGCATGCATGGCAGTCCGGCGCCGAAGGCCGAGCGGCAAGCGGTACTCGTCGGCTACGGAGTGAAGCTCGGCACGACGAGCCGCCGCGCGCGCAAGACGACGGCGGCGCGGTCGGCTGGCGCAGGCGGACGGCAGTCGCTTGGACCGGCCCCAGCGACCGCGCAGGCTGAGCCGAGCGCGACGCGCTCGGGCGCCAACGGTTCCGGGCAGGCCGCAGCGAACGGCGGCCCGGGACAGCCGCCGACCGCGCTGGCAAAGCCGCCCGTCCGCAAGATGGCAAGGGATCTCGGCGTGGACCTCGCGGGGCTCACGGGGACCGGGCCGAACGGGTCGATTACCAGGGACGACGTCGAGCAGGCCGCGACAGGTGCTGCCGTCGGCCCCGTTCCCATCCATAGCGTGCCGACGGTCACGGCGGTCGCGCGCGAGGAGCGGATCGCAATCCGTGGTGTCCGCAAGCACACTGCGGCGGCGATGGCCGCAAGCGCGTTCACGGCGCCGCACGTCACCGAGTTCCTTCAGATCGACATGACCGAGACCATGAAAGCGACGGCGCGGCTGCGGACGGTGCCGGAGTTCGCCGACGTCAAGGTGTCACCGCTCCTGCTGGTCGCGCGAGCGCTCATCGTGGCCGTGGCGCGGCACCCGATGATCAATTCAAGCTGGGACGAGACCGCGCAGGAGATCGTGGTCAAGCACTACGTGAACCTGGGCATCGCCGCCGCGACCGAGCGCGGACTTGTCGTGCCGAACGTGAAGGACGCGCACGCGCTGTCCCTCCCTGAGCTGGCGAGGGCGCTGGCGCGCTTGTCTGAGACCGCGCGGGCGGGCAAGTCCACTCCCGCCGACCTGTCGCACGGCACCGTCACGATTACCAATGTCGGCGTCTTCGGTGTGGACACCGGGACCCCGATCTTGTCTCCGGGGGAAGCGGCGATCCTGGCGTTTGGTCAGGTCAAGGACGCGCCGTGGGTCATCGACGGCCAGCTAGCCGTGCGCAAGGTATGCACGCTCTCGCTCTCGTTCGACCACCGCCTCGTCGACGGGGATCTCGGGTCCGCCGTGCTGCGAGACGTGGGCGCGATGCTGACCGACCCGCTGACGATGCTCGCCTGGTCGTGAACATGGGGTTGGCGCGATATTGCCGAAGCACACCCACCGCGGAGGGAGCCTGATGATCAGGCACGTCGTGCTGTTCACGTGGACCGATGGCATGACCGATGCGATGCAGCAGCAGTTCGCGGCCGAACTGACCGCGCTCGCGTCCACGCTGTCGGGGGTGCACGCGTATCACGCCGGCCCTGACGCCGGGATTAACGAGGGCAACTTCGACTTCGCCGTGGTCGCTGACTTCGACGACGTCGACAGCTATCTCGGGTACCGCGACAACGCGGAGCACAAGGACACCATCCGGCGGTTCAGCGGTCCGAACACTAAGTCGCGCGCCGCTGTTCAGTACGAGATCTGATCGGCTGGCGGTCGCCGCGGACCACGGCCGGGGAGCCGCGAGCAACAGCGCGGCCGCCCGCTGGGGGAGGGGCGCGGACGGCCAACGCCGGTCTTGCAGGCTAGCTAGAACGCCTCTTCGGCTAGGTCCATCGGCTCGAGCGAGGTCGTCTCCGTGATCTCGCGCTCAGCGGCGAGACGTGGCAGTACGGTCGCGGCGAAGAACCCGGCCGCCGCGACTTTGCCCTGGTAGAACGCCGCGTCGCTCGCGCTCAGACCGCCTTGGTCGAGCTTGGTCAGCGCCACTTCGGCCTGCCTGCCGAGCAGCCAGCCGATCACGAGATCGCCCAGCGCCAGCAGCAGCCTTGTCGTGTTCAACCCGACGCGATAGATCTCCGGCGCCTGCTCCAGGCTGGTGCCGAGGAACCCGTTCATCGCGGTCACGATGCCTTCGACGTTGTCCGCCGCCTTGGCCAGCGCGGCTCGCTCTTTCTTGAGCCGGCCGTTACCGTTGTCGGCCGCCGCGAACTGGCGTACCTGCCCAAGCAGATAGGTCAGGGCCGCGTCCTGGTTCCGGACGATCTTGCGGAAGTACAGGTCCAGGCCCTGGATCGCGGTCGTGCCCTCATACAGGCTATCGATCTTGGCGTCCCGGATGTACTGCTCGATCGGGTAGTCCTGCAGGTACCCCGAGCCGCCGAGCGTCTGCAGGGACTGGGCGAGCTGCTCATAGCCTCGTTCCGAGCCCACGCCCTTCACGATCGGTAGCAGCAGGTCGTTCACCGCAGTTGCGAGCTCGTTGCGCTCGCCCCGCGCGGCCGCGACCTGAACGGCGTCCTGCTGGCTCGCGGTGTACAAGACAAGCGCCCGCATGCCCTCCGCGTACGACTTCTGCAGCAGCAGGCTGCGGCGGACGTCGGGGTGCTTCATGATCGTGACCCGCGGCGCGGCCTTGTCCATCATCTGCGTCATGTCCGCGCCCTGGATGCGCGTCTTTGCGTAGTCGAGTGCGTTCAGGTAGCCGGTCGACAGCGCCGCGATGGCCTTCGTGCCGACCATCATCCGGGCGAACTCGATGATCATGAACATCTGCCGGATCCCGTCGTGCACATCGCCGACGAGCGTTCCGACGGCCGGGTGCTCGGCGCCGAATGTCACCTCGCACGTTGTCGACGCCTTCAGGCCCATCTTGTGCTCGACGTTGGTGACGTAGACGCCGTTGCGCTCGCCGAGCGAGCCGTCGTCGTTCACTCTGACCTTCGGCACCAGGAACATCGAAAGTCCCTTGGTGCCCGGGCCGGCGCCTTCGGGCCTTGCGAGCACGATGTGCAGGATGTTCTCGGACAGGTCATGCTCGGCACTGGTGATGAAGCGCTTCACGCCCTCGACGTGCCAGGTCCCGTCGGGCTGCTGAACGGCCTTGGTCCGGCTAGCGCCGACGTCCGAGCCTGCGTCGGGCTCGGTCAGCACCATGGTGTAGCCCCAGTGACCCTCGACCGCCTGCTCGGCGATCTTCTTCTGCGCTGGGGTGCCCATCAGCCACAAGGCGTGCGAGAACGAGCCGAGGCTGGCGTACATCCACACGGCCGGGTTCGCGCCGAGCACCAGCTCGGCGACCGACCACGCAACCGTGCGCGGCACCGTCGTGCCGCCCAGCTCGGCCGGGAGCTCGAGGCGGAACCACTCGGCGTCCACGAATGCGTGGTACGAGCGCTTGAACGACTCAGGCATCGTCACCGAGTGCGTAGCCGGGTCGAAGACTGGCGGGTTCCGGTCGGCGTCGGCGAATGACTCGGCTATCGGACCCTCGGCGAGGCGCTTGACCTCATCCAGAATTCCGCGCGCTGTCTCTTCGTCCACATCCGCGAACGGCGCAGCGCCGAGGAGTTCTTGCCGGTTCAAGACCTCGAAGAGGTTGAACTCAATGTCCCTGAGGTTGCTCTTGAAGTGCGCCATTGCCACTCCCTGGGCCGCTGGTCACCTGTTGCACCATCGGTCTCTGGTGCTACTCACGAGTAACTTACTCAATAGTACCTTGCTTGCGGCCGGGTGTCATCCCCCGTTCAGCACCTCGCAGGCGCCGGGGGTGAGTCGGCACGCGTTGGGCGGCGCGGTCGGTGCCATCGCGACTCTGCACAGTTTCCTCGACCGCAAACCTGGGCGAACTGGGACTCAAGATCGCTTAAAACTGTGCAGGGTCTGTGGGCAAGAGTGGGCAGCTCTGGCTATATAGCTCGGCGCCAGGGCGTTCGGGGTGCATCCCGCTGGCTACTCGGCCCAGCGGATGCCGGCCACGTCAGCGGCGGCGCGCAGCCCGCGCGTCGCACCCGGCGGAACGGGCGGCAGGATCAGGCAGTGGCAGCCGACGCAGATGGAGCCGGAGTCAGCCAGGCGGTTGTTACCGACCATGAGGGTCCGGTCGGCGGGCACGCCGAGTCGCTCGCAGGCGAGCAGGAACGGCTCGGGATCTGGCTTCGCGATTCCGATATCGCACGACAGCACGAACGTCTCGATGAACCCGTCGATGCCGGCGACCGCGTAGCCCTCGTCTATGGACCAGCCCGTGTTGCTCACGATTGCGATGGGGATGCCCGCCCCTGCGAAGGACTTGAGCACGGCTGGCGTATCCGGGTACGGCACCATCGTGTGCGGGTTGGTCTTCCACATGTCGTACATGAGGTTGGCCAGGCCCGGAACGATCTCCTCGAACGGCGCGTACCCCGTCACATAGGCGTCGCGGTGATCTGCCCTGGACAAGTTCCGGCGCTGGCGCTTCTCGGCCATGATGCTCCGGCTGTGTTCCTTAGACCGACGCCAGTAACGGGCTGCGTCCTCCTCGGTGATGTCGACGCCGAGCTTGGCGGCGAGACTGCACACCGCCGCGACCGGGGAGGAGCGATGGGTCAGCGTGCCGCCGTTGTCGAACAGGACTGCGTCATAGCGCATCTGGACTCCTCGTGTTCACCGGGCGAGGCGGGCGATGCGGGCCGGAAGCCTGTCGGGGTGCCGGGCAGCCGCGGGCAAGCGCTTCGGGCCGCCGGTCAGTACGGGCGGGCACCGACGTGGAAGTGGTTGAGCACGATCGCGCCGCCGACAAGCGCGACGAGGATGACGTAGCCGCCGATATCGACCGCCGTAAGCTTGTGCTCGCGCAGCGAGCCGCGACGCTTGTTCGCACCGAAGCCGCGGGCGTCCGCCACCATCGCCATCGTGGTCGTGCCTCGCAGGCTGCCGACGAGCAGCGGCACGGTGACCAGCACCGTGCACCGGCCAACTCGACGCACGTAGTCCAGCCACTTGCTCACCTGGAACCAGCGCGGCCGGGACAGGTCGTAGCCGCGCAGCTCGACCGCGCGCAGGACCAAAGTGGTCCTGCCAATCATGTCGGGCAGGAAGCGCAGCGCGGCCGTGAGCGCGAATCCGACCTGCGGCGGCATCCGGAACCGCTCGAACGCCCAGGTGAAGTCGCCGACGTCGGTGCTGACCAGGATCAGCATCGACGTCGACACAGTGACGAGCACGCGTGACGTCTGCTCCAGCCCGAATACGAGCCCGTAACCGGTGATGCCGGGCGAGCCAAGCCAGCTGATCGTCCACGGGAACTGGAAGATGTAGTGGATCGGCGGCGGCGGCAGGTAGTACAGGCCCTGCGACCAGAACCCGGTCAGCGCCGGACCGCCGACCATGACCATGAGCACGCGCACCTTCGCCCGCGACGGCCGCAGCCAGAACCAGGGCAGGATGCTGAGCGCGAAGATGATCAGCATGAAGTCCCAGTTCAGGACGATGCTGAGAATGCCCATGGCGACCGGGTACAGCACCTTGAGGCGCGGATCCAGCTTGTGCAGCGGGGTGTCCCGGGCCTCGTAGGTAACCAGCTCGCGCAGGCCGCCGCCGAGCCCCACCAGCTTGAAGAACAAGACCGGCAGGATCATCGGGATCGCGAACACGATCAGATACGCGATGACGGTCCCCACGAACAGCGACGACATCATGGCGCACCCGCCGTTCCGGCCGGAACGCTGCCGGCCGGTAGCTGCCCGGCACCGGCCACCGCGCCGTGAACCGACGTAACCGCCGCGGCCAGCTCCTCCACGGAGAGCAGCACGTCGGTGACCGCTGGTCCAAGCAGCGCGGTCTGCAACCTGGCCATCGGCGGCGCGATGATGCCCAGGGTTTCCAGCTCAGCCGTCCGCGCCAGCACCTCACTCGTCGGGCCGTCAAGCTGGACTCGGCCCCCGCCGAGCACGACGATTCGCGCCGCCCGGCTCGCGAGCCCTCGAATGTCGTGCGTCACCGTGAGCACTGTCAGTCCGGTGCGCGCACGGACCGCTTGGAGTAGCCGGAGGAAGGCACGCATCCGCTGTGCATCCTGACCAGTCGTCGGTTCGTCAAGCACGAGCACTCCGGGGGCGCCGACCAGCAGCGCCGCCAGCGCGAGCCGCTGCCTGCCGCCCTGGCTCAGCTCCCACGGGCTCGTCTGCTCCAGGCCGCGGAACCCGAAAAATTCGATGGCCTCCTCGACCGTGAGAACCGGATGCGGCGGCATCGCCCGGAACCGGCTGCCGAACAGCAGCTCCTTGATGATCGTCTCTTCGAACAGCATCTCGTCGGCGGCCTGGAGCAGCAGCGCCACATGCGCAGCATGCTCGAATACCCTGCCGGGCCGGACGCGCGTGCCGCGGAAGAAGACCTGCCCGGCGCTCGGGGTGCCGAGTCCCACGGTGAGGCCGGTCAGCGTGCTCTTGCCAGAGCCGTTCGCGCCGATCATGGCGACCCACTCGCCCTCGGCGATGGACAAGGTCACATCGTCGATGGCGCGCTTGGCGCCGAAGTGCACCGTGACGTGGTCCCAGGACAGGACCGGCGCCCGCGCCGCCCCGTTCCCGTCGGGCGCCGGGCGAAGACCCGCCCGCGCCGCAGCGGCCTGCGCCAGAGCGGGAACGAGCCAGGTCTCCCGCACCTGAGCGAGCGCGTCATCGACGGACAGCGGGAGCGGTCCGGTGAAGGCGTCGGGCAGGGCGTGCGCGAGCCGCACGACGTCCGGCACGCCGACGCCGATGCCAGCCCACCTGGCCTCGTCGGCCCACGCAACCCTGGGCGGGTGGTCGAGCACGATCCGGCCGCCGTCCATGAGCACGACGCGGTCGGCCCACGGCGCGACCTCGTCGACACGGTGCTCGATGATCAAGACGCCGGTGCCTTCGTCACGCGCGAGCCTGCGCAGCGTGCCGAGCACTTCCTGGGCCCCGACCGGATCCAGGTCCGACAGCGGTTCGTCCAGCACCAGGATTCGCGGCCGCATCGCCAGCGTGGCCGCGATCGCGGTGCGCTGCTTCTGCCCGCCGGACAGTGTCACCGTAGACGCCATCCGCATGCCCGCCATGCCGGTGACATCGAGGCACCAGTCGACCCTGGCGGCGATCTCCGGCTGCGGCAGGGCGAGGTTCTCCGGGCCGAACGCCACCTCGGACTGCACCGTGTGGTTGATGAGCTGGAGGTTGGGGTTCTGGAACACCATGCCGACAAGCTGCGACGCCTTGTGGGGCGGCAGCCCAGTCAGCGGACGGCCGTCGAAACTGACCTGTCCCCGCAGCTCACCATGAACCCGGGACGGGATCAGGCCGCACAGCGCGAGCGCGAGCGTGGACTTGCCGCAGCCGGACAGGCCGGTCACCAGCACCACCTCTCCCGCGGCGACGGTGAGGTCGACATGCCGCAGCGCGGCGGTGGTCGCGCCGAGATAGGCGAACGAGATGTCGTCAGCGGCTAGAACCGGCCTGCTGCTGATCGCCGTGCTCCCTCCGCAGTGCCAGGATCCACATGAGGATCGAGCCGATCGAGAGGAAGCCGCCAGCGATCAGGATCGTCGCGCCATCGTTCAGCAGGACGTTCTGATTGCCGAAGAAGGCGTTGTGGTCGCCCTGGGCCCAGTTGTACTTCGTCAGGTAGTCGATCAGGCCGATGATGAGCACGACCACCGAAGCGATCGAGAAGGTCCATGCAATGCGCCTCACGCCAGCTCTCCTTCCGGTGGCAGGGCTTCGGCAGCCCCACTGCCGGGACCGCCAGCCGGCTGCGGCTCAGCGAACGGGTCCACATCCGCGGCCGCAGCTCTTCGGCGCGCGCCGATCGACGGAGTCACCGACCGGGCAACGCGCAGCGCGAGCGTCGCCGTCATCGCCCCCTCGACGCCGTTGCCGATGGCGTTCGACCACACGGCCTGCCACATGGCGTACCACGTGGAGTACTGCGAGTTCAGGTACGGGTCGAACGTAAAGGCGGTGAGGAACGCGTTCGGGCCGGCGCGCAGGATGCCGATGATGAAGCCGTCGACGACCATCGACAGCACGCTCGCGCCGGGCGCGTAGACCTTGCCGCGTCGAGCCACGATGTAGAGGTCACAGAAGATCGCCTGCGTCACGCCGTCGGCCCAGTCGAGCGCTCCGTGCCCGCTGCCGAACAGCAACTGGGACAGCAGGAAGTTGATGAACACCATCGACGTGACGCAGCCGGGTTTGCGTACCAGCGCGACGCCGACCATGAGCAAGAACATGTACGGCAGGTCGTGCAGCTGCAGCAGGGTGGCGCCCGGGATCACGTCGATGATCGGCTTGAGGAACTGATCGCCGACGATGTTGTCGTAGACCTCGAGGATGACGCCGAGGGACGCGACGATGAGGATGTCCTGTGTAGTCCAGCGGTCCCAGCGCTTGGAGCGCAGCGCCGACCAGAGCACGACGCCAAGGCCGAGAATGCAGACGGCCCAGGTGCCCCAGAAGAAGAACGTGTTCCAGGCGAGCGACAGCTTAACCGTGGAATTGGCCAGCAGAGCGGTGCCCATTTCGCATGCCTCCGTGACACTCGCAGACAGCAGCAGAGAGTTGTTGTGGCACGGACGACATGGGCACCATGGCCGCGGTTTCTATTCAAGAACTCGGCTCTGGCCTCGGGCAATAGTCAGCAGCCTGACTTCATTGGATGTTCACCCGGCCGCCAGCCTCGAGCCCGCCGGCCCCGCTCTCCACTGGCCGGAAACCGAATCGCATTCTAGAATGCGTGCGTGACTGGCAAGATCGAGGCGAATGAGGTGGAGCTATGGCGCTTGGCCTGACGGAAGAACTTCGGCAGCTCGCCGACTCGGTCCGCGCCTGGGCCGAGCGGCACAGCCCGCCCGAGGTGGCGCGAGCTGTCGCCGATGGCAAGCAAGACGGGGCCGCGCAGTACCGCGATGCCCTGCGGCCGAGCCTCGCCGGCCAGGGGCTGCTCGGCCTCCACGTCGCCGAGTCCGACGGCGGGCAGGGCTTCGGCCTCCCTGAGCTCACCGTCGCGGTTGAAGAACTCGGCCGGGCCCTGGTACCCGGCGCCTTCGTCCCGACGGCGCTCGCAAGCGCCGTCCTGGTCGGCGCGGGCGTGACCGGCAAGCTTCTCGCGACTCTCACCCACGGCGACGGGAACGGGGCCGTCGCCCTCGCCGCCGATCTCACAGCCGCGGCCGGCGAAGGCGGTGACCTTGTCGTCAACGGCACTGCCGACGGCGTGCTCGGTGCCGCGGGCGCTGACCTCGTCATCTTGCCGGTCAGTTCCGGTCAGGACACTGTCTGGGTCGCTGTCGACGGCGCGAGCCTCGAGATCACGCCTGTCGACAGCCTCGACCTGACCCGCCGGCTCGGCCGCGTCACGGCCGCTGACGTCATCGTTCCGTTCGACCGGCAGCTTGCCGGCCTCACCTCGGCAACCGTGGCCAGTGTGGCCGCGGTTGTCCTCGGCGCAGAAGCCATCGGCATCGCCGGCTGGGCAGTGCACACGGCCGCCGAGTACGCCAAGATCCGGCAGCAGTTCGGCCGGCCCATCGGCCAGTTCCAGGCCGTGAAGCACCGGTGCGCGCGGATGCTGGTGGCGACCGAGCGGGCGACCGCAGCCGTGTGGGACGCGGCCCGCGCGGCCGGCGGCGAAGCTGGCAGCGAGTTCGCGGCTGCGGTAGCCGCCGCTCTCGCGGCCGACGCGGCCGTGTCGTGCGCGCACGAATGCATCCAGGTCCTCGGCGGGATCGGCTACACGTGGGAACACGAAGCGCACCTGTACTACCGGCGCGCCATGACGCTGCGGGCGCTCCTGAGCCGGGTCGACGGCCTGGACGACGGGTGGCAGCAGCGGGTAGCGCGGCTGGCCATGGCTGGTGACCGGCGCGAGATCCGGCTGGAGCTGCCGGGCGGTGGCGACGACGAATTGCGCGCGTTGATCAGGGCTGAGCTTGGCGAGATAGCCAGGCTGCCCGCCGCAGAGCGGAACGCCGCTCTTGGCGCGGGCGGCTGGGTCATGCCGCACATGCCCGAGCCGTGGGGCCGGGCTGCTGGCGCACTCGAGCAGCTGATCATTGACGAAGAACTGCGCACAGCCGGACTCCACGTTCCCGGCCTTGCGATTGGGGCGTGGGTCGTACCCGCACTCATCCAGTACGGGACGCCGGAGCAGCAGGAGCGATTCCTGCCGGCCACGCTGCGGGCCGACTACCTGTGGTGCCAGCTGTTCAGCGAGCCAGGGGCCGGATCCGACCTGGCCGGGCTGACCACGCGGGCCGAACGGGCCGACGGCGGCTGGCGGATCACCGGCCAGAAGATCTGGACGTCGCTGGCGCGCCAGGCGTCGTGGGCGATCTGCATCGCGCGCACCAACCCGGCCGAGCCGCGGCACGACGGCATCAGCTACTTCCTGGTCGACATGCACTCGCCTGGCGTCGAGGTCCGGCCGCTGCGTGAGATCGGCGGCGACGCGTTTTTCAATCAGGTCTTCCTCGACGAAGTCTTCGTGCCAGCTGACTGCCTGGTGGGCGAGGTGAATAAGGGCTGGCAGATCGCGCGGACAACGCTGGCCAACGAGCGCGTGTCGCTGTCGCGGTCATGGACATTCGGCTGCGGCGTGCCCGAGCTGCTGCAGACCGCGAAAGCAGCGACGACCGTGCCGATCGGTCAGGTAGGCGAGCTCGTCGCCACGGGCCACGCGATCGACGTGCTCGCGCTCCGGGCGACGCTCAAGCAGCTATCCGGCACCGAGCCCGGCGCTACCGGCAGCGTGCGGAAGCTGCTGAGCATGCGGCACGCGCAGGAGGTCGCCGAACTCTGCTGGGAGATGTCGGCCGCCACCGGCGCGCTCGCCGGCGGGTCCGGCCGTCCCATCACGGCTGACGGCAGGCCCGACGGCGCGCACTGGGCGCGGCAGGTGCTGATCACAAGGGCCCTGACGATCGGCGGCGGCACTACCGATATCCAGCTCAACATCATCGGCGAGCGGATACTCGGCCTGCCTCGCGATCCGGAGCCGCCGGACGCGCGCGGCTAGTTCGCGCTAGTACCCGCGGGTGCCCCCGGACTCCGCGTCGCCATCGCCGGGCGGCGGGAAGAACTGCGTGCCCGGGGGCGGGAACGACGTGCCCGCGTCGGGGCCGCCGCCAGGCGGCGGGAACGCCTGACCCGCGTCTGAACTGCTGCCAGCTGGCGGATACGTGGATCCGGCCTGACCTGGGAACGGGTTGTCCGGCGGGTACCCGGGCTGCGGCACGTTCGGCTGCGGCCCGCCCGACGGGGGCGAAGTCATGCTGAGCCCGCTCTCGCGCTCGTGCGCGGAGATGTCGCTGATGAGCTGGTCTATCTTGGCGGGCGTATCCGGCGTCCCGTGACCGGTGCGGTCGGCATATACGGCGGCGCCAAGCTGGCGCAGGAGTGCCTCTCCGCGCCGGTTCGCCTGGGCCTGATCAATTCTGGCCTTGCCTTCTTGAGCTGCTACCTGGGTCTTCTGCGCGAGCTGGTTGGCCTGCGCCTTGACCTTGTCCATTAGTCCCATTTTGCGCCTCCGAAGGGCTGGCCGAGCGGTCGCTCGGTTGTCCGGACCGGAGTTCCCTGCCCGAACGCCTGGCTACTAATCGTGATCTTAGCCGGACAGGCTGCGGCCGCCTGGCTAAGAACGCGCGGTTGCGAGTTCAGCAACGGCCGCACGCGAGATAGCGAGCGTGTCTGCGATGACGGTGACCAGCCGGCAGCCGTTCTCCCGGTACAGCTTTGCGGTCGTACCGTCGGTCGCGTGCACGCCCACGGGCTTGCCGGCCGCGGCACAGTCGGCCCAGATCTGCTCGAACGCCGGCCGCAGCACCGGATCGTGCGGGTCGAGCGGGCAGCCGAGCGAGTACGAGAGGTCGCGCGGGCCCACATAGATGCCGTCGACCCCGGAGAGCGCGAGGGTCGCCGGGAGTTCGCTCATGGCGTGGCTCGACTCCACCATGATGACGCACAGCGGGCGGGGTTCTGTCGCGAGCGCGCCGCCGGCCGACCGGTAGCCCTCCGGCGGGTACCGGCAGGCACCCGTCACCGCGGCCGCCTGTTCGGCCGACTCGACGTTCGGCACTATCACGCCCTCGCAGCCAAGGTCGAGGGCGCGGCCGATGTCCGCCGGATGCGCGTGCCGGACGCGACCGAGCGGCGTCGCTCCGGCCAGCCGGACCGCGGTTGTCAGGGCGGGCAGGTCGTGCTCGGTCGCGGTCCCGTGCTGCAGGTCGATGACCACGTAGTCGAGGCCGCCGCGCGCCAGCACGCCGATGCTGACTGGGCTCGGCGCTACCGCCCAGCCGCCGAAGACGGTTTCACCGCTGCGAACTCGGTCGCAGAAGGGGCTGTGAGTCACCGCAGTAGCAAAGCACACGCCGGTTTGACCGGCACCGGTCCGGGTGCGGCAGCGCTGCAGTCTGACTGGCTAGCAGCCCCAGCCGCCCGGCGGCGAGCCCACGAGCTGACCCGCGAATCCGTACTCCAGCGTCCGCACAACCCTGGGCCGCTTCAGCAGCCCGTAGCCGATCGTGCGCGCGCCGCCCACGGTGACCGCCACCAGCCGCAGGCGGCTGCCGTCGGCGAACTTCAGCACGAGGTTCTTCACACCCGCAGGTATGACCACGACGCCGGAGAACGCATTGACTTGCTTGCCGGCGCTGGTGGAGAGCAGAGTGCACGTGTCGAACACCAGCGGCTTACCGATGCGCGGCGCCTGCGGGGCAACCGGGCTGCACGTTCCCCCATTGGCGAACGTGACGCAGTAGCCCCAGGGTCCGGCGTCGACCGAGGTACGCCACTTCGCGCTGGCGATCTCGCCCGAGCCGAGCAGCCCCGAAGCGCGCGGCAGGCCGGGCTCGCCCGGACGAAGCCACGTGACGAACTCGGCGTACGTGCTGGTGACGTACGGGACTGAGTGCTGATACTCCGAGCCGCCGACGAAGCTCACCGCCCCGACCATCGCGTGGATCGGCGCAGCGACCGCGACCCAGCGATGGCCGTACGCGCTGACCGGCCGAACGCTGAGCTCGGTGCCGTTACTCAGCCGGATGACCACGCGCGTCACGTCCGGACCGACGATGCCGAGCTGGTACTGCGTGTCGTTCGCAGCGGCAGCGTTGAGGCTGACCTCGCGCGGCCCGACAGGGCCGCCGTAGAAGGTAGAGCCGCACGTCAGCACGTACGGCATCGGCGAGCAGCCATCGCCCTGGATTGTGTCGAGGACGACTCGCCAGCGCTTGTTGTTGATCGTGCCCGTACCCACGAGGCCGCTCTTCGCCGTTGGCCCCAGCGACTGCACGGTCACCGTGTAGTGCCGCGAGGCCGCGGGCGCTACCGCGTGGTGGCCCTGGATCAGCCCCGGCAGCACGACGGCTCCCGCGGCGAGTACCGCAACTCCCGCGGCGGCCGAGACCCAGCGGCGCATCCTGATCACCTTGCCCCGTCGCATTGCGCTGGCAACGGGAGCCGGCGCTGCCTCGACGCTGTCGAGCAACCCGCCAAGCCGACCACGCAGCTCGCGCTCGTCTTGAATGCTCACGCCGCTCCCCCTTCCACGAGTGCCGCGCAGGTGCGCAGCTTGGCGAGCGCCCGGGACGCCTGGCTCTTCACGTTGCCGGCGGAGCAGCCCAGGATCGCCGCGGTCTCCGCCTCGCTCAGGTCCAGCCAGTACCGGAGCACAACCGTGGCCCGCTGGCCAGACGGGAGCTGCATCAGCGCTGTCATGAGTGCGTCGCGCTCGCCTCGGCATTCGCCGTCGTCGGCGGCCGCAACGAGCTCGGGCACAGCCGCGGTTAGTACCTCATCAACCCGGACCTTGCGGAATCTGGCGGAGTTTGCGTTGACCACGATCCGGCGCAGGTACGCATCCGGGTTGTCCGCCCGTCGCACCCGGCCCCAGGAGGCATAAGCCTTGGCGAACGCGGTCTGCGCGAGATCCTCGGCTAGCTGCCGGTCGCCGGTCAGCCCGTAGCCAAGCCGGACGAGCTGAGACCAGCGGCCATGCATGAAGTCGCTGAACTCGGCGTCCGCCGCGGCGTCCATGGCCACCTCCTCAATCGCTGAGACCACAGCGCAGGGCCATACGGTTGCATGCCGATCGTGTCAATTACACGCGGCATGCTTCGAACATTGCTAGAGGTCGCCGCCGCGAGCGCTAGGCCAGCCCGGTGATTCGCTCGCGGGCCGAGTCGATTCGTCGCAGCGTCTCGGCGCGGCCGAGGACTGCCAGCGACTCAAACAGCGGCAGGCCGACGGTGCGCCCGGTCACCGCTACGCGCACCGGAGCTTGCGCCTTGCTGAGCGACAGCCCGTACGAGGTGCCGATCGCCTCGAGCCGCTCACGCAGGGCATCGGGCTGCCACGGTACGACGGCGTAGGCGGCGGCCACGTCGGCCAGCAGGTCGGCGGCCGGTTCCCTCATCGCCTTTGACCACGACGGCTCATCGATGACTGGCTCAGGCAAGAACGCGAAGTCCACCATGGCGGTGATCTCTGACAGTAGCGCGACGCGGGTCTGCGCGAGGGGCGCCAGCTGCGCGAACACCTGCGAATCGAACCGGTCAGCCGGCCACGGCGCTGCTGGCTGCGCAAGCCACGGCTGGCATGCCGCGATGAAGCCGGGCATCGGCATGGCCCGGATGTACTCGCCGTTGAATGCACGCAGTTTCTTGATATCGAAGAACGCGGGCGACGGGTTCAAGTCCTCGATCCGGAACTCGGCGACCATCTCGTCCCACGGCACTATCTCCCGGTCGCCGCGTGGGGCCCAGCCGAGCAGCATCAGGTAGTTGCGCATCGCCGGGGCTAGATACCCCTCGTCCCGGAAGTCCTCGAGCGCAACCTTGTCCCGCCGCTTTGAGAGCTTCTGCCGCTTCTCGTTGACGACGATCGGCAGGTGACCCCACGCGGGCGGCTCGTGCCCGAGTGCCTCCCACAGCAGCTGCTGCTTCGGCGTATTCGGCAGGTGCTCCTCGCTGCGCAGCACATGCGTGATCCGCTGATCCATGTCGTCGACGACATTAGCCAGCAGGAACAGCACGGATCCGTCCGCCCGGGCTAGCACGAAGTCCTCGATGGTCGAGTTCTCGAACACGGTCTTGCCGCGGACGAGGTCGTCGACCACGGTCGCGCCCTCGTCTGGCGCCCGGAACCGCAGCGCCCTGCCAGCCCCAGGCCCGAGGCCACGGTCACGGCAGAAGCCGTCATATCCCCGGTGCGGGTCGCCGGTCCGGGCTACGACGTCCTCGCGAGTGCAGTCACAGTAATACGCCCGGCCCTGCTGATAGAGCCGCTGCGCCGCCTCGGTGTGCTTGGCGAGGTTCGCTGACTGGAAATACGGGCCCTCGTACTGGCCGACCTCGATCCCGAGCCACGCCATGGCGCTCAGGATGCCCTGGGTCCACTCCGGACGGTTGCGAGCAGCGTCAGTGTCCTCGATCCGCAGGACGAGCACACCGCCTTCATGCTGGGCAAACGCCCAGTTGAACAGCACTGACCTCGCGCTCCCGACGTGGAACAGGCCGGTCGGCGACGGTGCAAAGCGCGCCCTGACCTCGGATACCGTGCTTGCCACGCCCGTGTCTGTCACAACAGGGAATTCTAGTCGAGGGCCTCCGGCGAGCCCCGGGCCGATAAGCGACGGTCATCGTCGAGGCGGCTACAGGAGGCGCAGCTCAGCCGGGGCGAGTGGGTATCACGATCATCAGTACCGGCACGATGCACAACGCGGCCATCGCCCAGCTCAGGCCGAAATGCTGGGCCAGCAAGCCGACCACCAGCGGGCCGAGCGCCCCAAGCAGCGCGGACGCACTGGTCAGCGATACTGCCAGGTTGCTGCGGCCCGGCAGGCTGCCATACAGCTCGGCCTGCAGGATCGGGTACCACGGCGCCGTCGCGATCGTCAGCGCCGCAAGCAAGACGAGCTTGAGCTCGAGGCCTGGCGCGAGCAGGAACGCCGGGAACAGCACCAGTGTCGCCCACACGCTCGCGCGGATCACACCGCGACCGTCACGACGCTCGAGCAGCCGGATCACGACGAAATCTCCCGCCAGGCCGGCGCCTAGCCGTACGGCGACCGCGAGAGCCGCGACCGGCGGCGACGCGTGCACGGCTACGACCAGATACAGGGCCAGGAACGGGGTGAGCACGTCAAGCAGCAGGTTTGCCACCTCGAGCAGCGCAAGCCAGCGAAGCGCCCCCGAGTGGCGGACGATCGAGACGGCCGATCGCCAGCCTGGCCAGGGCCGATCGCTGGTCTCGGCGCCGGTGTCGCTGGCCCGGAGCGGGTCGGGCCCGTTCCGATCCTGATGCTTGGTATCGCCGGCGCGGCTGCTCCACGCCTCCGCGCACCAGGCCGCCGAGCCGAGCCCGGCGATGCAGATGAAGGCCAGCCGCCAGCTTCCGCCCGTGCCGAGGACGGCTGTCACCAGGATCGGGCCGGTCACGGCGCCGATCGAGCCAGCCAGCGTCCACCGGGCCATATGTTGCGCCCGCCTGGCGGGGGCCGAATCCATCAGCGCTGCCTGGGTCAGGCTGACAAACAGGCCCGACGCAGGGAAGAAGACTGTCAGCGCGACCAGCAGCCCGATGAACGACGTGGCAAGCCCCGCCGCGAACACCGCAGCTATGAAGACAAGCCCGCCAGCCAGGATGAACCGGCGGCGACGTGCTCCTGACCCGGCGATCACGCCGACGGGCAGCTCGAGCAGACTGCCCACGACCAGCGGCACGGCCGCGAGGAGGCCAATCTCGAAGTAGGTCAGCGCGAGATCGTGCCGGATCAGCGGCATCGCCGCGCTCTTCGTGCCGTCGACTAGCTCGTCGACAAGTTCCACCGCGAGCGCAGCGAGCAATGCGCTTCGCCCAGGGCGGGTCTTGACTTGCGGGGACCCCATGCCGCGTCCTTCCTCGTCGTCTGCTGCCTCGGACAGACGAGGAAAGGCGGCGCGCGAGCCGCTAGATCAGGTCACAGTCAAAGGAAACCCATGCAGCCATGCTAGCCGCGCGAGCTTGGGGGCCCAAGGGGCGCGATGTTGGAGGTGGCGCCCCGCTAGAGACCATGGATCCAACCTCGCGCCCATTGGGAGCCGGAGGCTAGCTGCCCGACGGCAGCTCTGGGGTCGCGGGCCCGCTGGCGATCTCGGCCTTGAGCGCAGCGAGCTCCTTGTCCACCTGCGCGTTCGCGCCAGCCTCGTCGAGCTCGTGCTGGATGTCGTCGGTGTCGCCGCCGACGTCCTCGAGGACGCCGGACTGCAGGAGCTCGTCGGTCGCGGCGGCCCTGGCCTGCATGTTTGCGATCTTGTCCTGCGCGCGCTGCAGCGCCGCGCCCGAATCGCTGAAGCTCCGGGAAATGCCGGCCGCATCCTCGTTGACGGAGCTCTCCGCCGACGCGGCTGTGTACTGGGCCTTCATCACTTCCTTCTGGGACCGGAACTTGTTCACGCGATCCTGAAGCGTGCTCAGCGTCTGCTCCATCTTCTGTTCTTCGTCGGCTAGCTGCTCGCCCTGCGCCGTCATGCCGTCGATCTCCTGCTGGGCGGCGGCCTTGCGGGACAGCGCCTCGCGCGCGAGGTCTTCTCTGCCTGCGGCCAGCGCGGCCTTGGCCTGGTCGTTCAGGTGGTCGACCGAATGCTGCAGCTGCTGCTGCTGGAGTTCCAGCCGCTTCTTCGACGCTGTGATGTCAACGAGAGCACGCCGAACCTGTGTGATGTGATCGAGCATCTGCTCGTAGGAGTAGTCGAGCATCTCATTCGGATTCTCGGCTGCGTCGAGCGCCTTGTTGGCCTTGGCGGCGACGACGTCGTGAGCGCGCTGGAAGAGGCCCATATCAGTTGCTCCTTGAGACGTTGGGACGGAGGCGGCTTATGCTGCCGAGGCTACAAGGCTCGTCGCGGCTACGCTCTGAGCGTGCACATTCGGTCACTCGGGTACCGCACC
Source organism: Streptosporangiaceae bacterium (assembly GCA_035472835.1). Classification (GTDB taxonomy): domain Bacteria; phylum Actinomycetota; class Actinomycetes; order Streptosporangiales; family Streptosporangiaceae; genus JAJYUU01. Next base: position 35,367 of record DATIOU010000232.1, read on the forward strand.
GACCTGATGATCCGCCTGCTGGAAGGCAGTCGCGTCGAGGACCGAGGCGAATATCTCACCGTCCGCAGCCCACATAATCCCAGCTACTGGTGGGGTAACTTCCTGCTGCTCGCCGAGCCACCTGAGCCCGGCCGAGCAGGCGCGTGGCTCGAGCGGTTCGCGGCCGAATTCCCCGAAGCCAAGCACGTTGCGCTGGGCGTCGACGTGACAGAGATCAGCGGCGTAGGCGTGCGCGAATTTCTTGACGCCGGACTTCGCCTGGAGCGCTCAGCGGTGCTGACCACTAATTCCGTGCTCGAGCCGCCGCGGCCCAACCGTCGCGCGACCTACCGAGAGCTCGCGGGCGACGATGACTGGCAGCAGGCCAAAGAACTCCGGGCAGTGCTCAGCGAAGGCGAGCCAGCGGCCGAGCCCGCCTTTCTGGCGGCCAGGATCGCGTCGGAGCGAGCGCTTACCGAGGCTGGCCACGGATCCTGGTTCGGCGCCTTCGTGGACGGGAAGCTTGTCGCTCATCTCGGCCTCATCACGGACGGATCGGGCATCGCCCGGTACCAGAACGTCGAGACGCACCCCGATTGGCGTCGTAAGGGACTCGCGGGCACCTTGGTCTGGCGCGCCGGACGGCATGGCCTCAGCGGCACCGCCAACACGCTCGTGATGGCGGCTGATCCGGATTACGTAGCGATCCGCGTCTACCGCTCGGTCGGCTTTATCGATGCCGAGACTCAGATCGGCTTCGAGCGCCAGCCGGCCTGAGCGGGATGCCCGCCGATACTGTCAGCAACGGTGGAAGGCACAGTGGTGACGCTGAGTTGCCGACGACGCTGTGTTTTCGGCCATGGAATCCTAAAGAGATCTGTTTGTCTTTTCCGGTTCGAACCACACCGCGGCCAAATCCAGTGCAAGGTAGTGAGCCGACAGCACCGAGCGTGCGCGACGGTCACGTACCGCGACCCCGCCGCCATGACCCTGCACGGCGTCCGCACGTCGCTGGCAACGGGCGCCGATTGGCGTACCTGCTGGCACCGACGGTGGCAGCCGAGTCGCAGTGCAGCGCTCCATCTGAAAGCACAACGTGTCCTACGCCATCCCCCGCCATGCGAAGCCGCCCAGGTCCGTGGGCAAGCACGGGCGCGCACCGGCCAGGCACCGCAAGCCTCAGGCCAAGCCCGTCCTGGTACCCAAGCCGGCGCTGGCCGTGACGATCGCGGCGGCCGTGACGGTCGCCGGAGCAGCCGCGGCTGGGGCAGGGTTCATCCTGCCGACCAAGCCGCGGGCCCTGACCCCGGAGAGCACGGTCATTCGCAGCGTAGGCGGGGGGGCAACGAGCGCACTTGTGAGCGGGCTCGAGATGTCGAGGTCACTGAGCACCTTCAAGGCCGCCGCCGACCTCGCCGACCAGAATTCGGTTAAGGCAGCAGCCGCCGCGCGGCGCAAGCACCACCGCCAGGCCCCGAAGCCGGCCCCGCCGGTGTACCTCAACCCGCTCCGGGCGGTGACCGGCTTGCAGCCCCAGCGCATCGACATGGGCGCCGACTTCGCCGGATCGGGGCCGATTTACCCGATCGGCAACGCCGTCATCACGAGCGCGACAAGCAGCTCGGGCGGGTGGCCGGGCGGTGGCTGGATTTGCTACCAGCTCACTGACGGTCCAGCCGCCGGGCTCGTCGTCTACGTCGCGGAAGACGTGCAGCCGACGGTCAGCGTCGGCGCGAAGGTAACGCCGACGACCGTGATAGCGAACATGTTCAGCGGCGGCGCCGGCATCGAGACGGGCTGGGCAATGCCGAACAGCGCCTCAGCCGAATCGCAGCTTCCGGAGGCTGGCGGGATCAGCGGCGGGGGCCCCTTCCCGGCGCAGGTAGGGGTCAACTTTGATGCGCTGCTCCAGGCCCTGGGCGTGCCCGCCGCCCCGAACGCCGGCCAGTCGGCGTTCGGGCTCCTGCCTTCGAATTATCCGGGAACCTGGTCTGGGCTGCACTGACGCGGAATACGTGATGGGCGGCAGCACCTGGCGCGTCACGGTCCAAGTGTCGCTGGCACGCTGGCGGCCGCGACTCTCGCCTGCTTCCGGCGACGGCGGCGACGACCCAGGATCAGCGCCAGCAGCAGCAGGATTAGTCCGACGACGACGACGCCGCCGAACCCGGCAAGCTTGGCCGTCATGTGATGGACGGCGTTGATCGTGGCAGGCTGGGCAGTGCCGAACCTCGAGTTCGCGCTGAGAATGCCGGGACCGGGCGCAGCGACGGCACGAAGCTTGACCAGCGTGGCCGCGTCGTGCAGGGCGCCGATCGGGTTGATCAGCCCGAATCCCACGCTGGTGTTATAGCCACCTGGCGGGCGATAACTGGCTGATTCGGCCAGCGCCCGTGCTACCTCTGCCGGGGTAATCTGCGGATAGACCGCCTTGATCATGGCAACTGTGCCGGCCACCCAGGCGATGTCGGAGTAAAAACCCCAGGCCGTATACGGGTTGTTGCCCGGCCCGGTGGCAACGAGCACATTGTCAGGTACAGCTACCAGGACCGACCTATTAGCGGGCTCGTAGTCGGGACCTTGCGGGCCGGGCAGTCCCTTGATCGTGACGCCGGTGACGTTGATCACCCCCGGCAGGCTGTCCGGGTAGGAAAGCGGGGTGGGCTTCTTGCGTGTATCAGCGGTGGCGCCGCCGAGCACGACGACATTCTTCGAGATGGCGTACTCCACAGCGGAATCCAGCGCCGGCGTCGATGCCTGGCCTCCAGGGAAGTTAGCGATCACGCTGGCGCCATGGTCCACCGCGTAGCGAATCGCGCGTGCCATGATCCTCTGCCACGTTCCGTCGGCCAGATATTTGTCGCCGCCATGAGAGTCGAAGTCGGCGACCTTCTCGGCCAGGATCTTCGCGCCCGGTGCGCGGCCGATCGTGCCGAACGGGTCGGTGCCTGTCGGTCCGCTGCCAGCGATCAGTGACGCCAGGATCGTGCCGTCTGTCGCTGAAGCGCCCGGCAGCGGCGCGTAGTCAGGGCCCTTGATCAGCTTGCCCGCGAGGCCGGTGACCGGATCTACGGCGGTGCTCAGCACCGCGACCGTGACGCCCTGGCCCCGGGTAATCTGCCATGCCTGTTGCATCTCGTGGTTCAGTTTCTGCGCCGCCCCGGCCGGCAAGTGCGCCGATGCCACTACGGCCGAAGCGCGCGCGGCCGGCGCCGCATGTGAGGCCGACGCCGTGCGCGAAACCGGGGCCGTGGGCAACGCCGACGCCGCGGGCGCCGCGGTGCCAACTGCGCCGGCCATGCCTAGGCTCAGTACCGTCATGGCGGCGATCCGGGCTCTGGTCAGCACTTGATGTCCTTCATGGTGCACGGGCTTGCGTGCTTGGTGAGAGTCGGTTCCAGCGCGCCGAGGATTCCGGTGCCAAGAGCGACTAGCTGGTCGTTACCTGCGGCGGCGCTGCCGGGCATGCCGTCGGTGTATCCGGCGGTAAATAGCAGTACGTAGGGGCCGGCGAACTGCGCGTCGCCAGCGCCGCGTTGCGCGTTACCGAATGTGCTGGCGATCGTGCCGGCGATCGGCATGGCATTCAAGCCGGACGCCGTGCTCGATGCCGTCAGACCGCCCTGGGCCTGCTGCGCGTCCTGCCCGGACCGAAATACAGCAATGCCCACGGTGACCGCCTGCGTGCCGACCTTATCGGTATACGTCGCGCGCAACATGGCGAGACAGCCGAAGTGGCGGACCTGCTCGTAAGCGCTCGAGTCCAGGGCTGACTGGCAGGTTGTCTGGGGTCCGATGCCGACGCGCGTCGCCGTCAGCTGTGCGCCGTCGCCGTTGTCATAGCTGATCGTGGCCGGGAAGATCTTGCCGGCCGGCAGCCGCTGCCAGCGCGAGGCAACCTCCCGGGCGAGCGCCGCCGACTGCTCGGCTTTCGTCGCCTTGCGAGTCAGTTCCTTGCCGAGCGCCGCGCCGCCGCCCAGCACGCCGCCAAGGCCGACGATGATGAGCGCCACCAGCACTACCAGTCCGCCGCGCCCTCGCCGTGGCGGCACGGTCGCCGGTACCGGCTCCATAGCCGCTGCGGGCAGGGGTATTTCGGATGGCGGCAGGGTGCCCGATGGCGACAGGGTGCCCGGCGGCGGAGCGGCGCCCGGCACCGGCAGTGTCACCGCGGCGGGCTGCGGCCATTCCGGCGCGGGAGCGGGCGAGGCGAACGGTGGCTCCTGGGCTCCCGGCAGCGGTGCGGCCGGCCCGCCGCCCGGGCCCGTGCCGGGTGCGGGCGGCCAGGGCTCCGTCGAATCAGTCATCACGGTTCCTCTGCGGCAGTGCGAGTTCAGGGCGGTCTATGTTCACGGGCCGACTGGCTCAGCCGGGGCCCGCGGCCACGGCGGTGGCTGATCGGGCCATGGCGGAGGTGGGTCGGACGGCGGATCGGCTGGCGGCGACGAGGCCGGCCGCTGCGGCTGCTTACGCCGCCGCCGGAGCGCAGCGATGAGAAGCACGACGAACACTGCGAAGCCGACTGCGGCTGCCGCCGCCACGGCGGCCAGGGCGATGATAAGCCCGCGGTCACGATGGATGACGGCAATCGGGCCACCTGGGCCGCGGCCGAAGTGGTCGGTGGCTGCCAGCCCGGTCGGCTGCGCGGACGCGGCCGCCAGCCGGCCCGCAGCGGTCAGCGCCGCCGCCGCGTCGACCTCGCCGAAACCAACGCCAGGGTTGTAACCACCGGTCGGCCGGCGGCGCGTTGATGTCACGATCGCCTGCATGACCTGCACCGGCGCGAGGTGCGGGTACCGCGATCTGATCAGCGCTGCGATGCCGGCCACGAACGCTGATGCCGGACTCGTCCCATCGCCGACGATATAGGAGCCGCCGGGTCCGGCGCCGACAACGCTCAGGCCCGGAGCGGACACCACGACGGATGAATTCTGGTCGGAGAACGAGGCGCGCTTGCCACCGGCTCCCACCGCGGCGACGGAGATCACGCCGGTGAAGGACGCCGGGTACGAGTACGGGGTGAAGGCGTGCCCCTTCTTGCCGTCGTTGCCGGCCGCGGCCACCACGACTACGTTGTGCGAGATGGCATACGCCACCGCGACCCTGAGGTTCCTGGTGGCGTTGGTGCCGCCCAGCGACATGTTGATCACTTCGGCGCCGTGTCCCACTGCATACCTGATGCCGTTGGCTATCGCATCGTCGTACGACGCGTTCTCGTTGTACACGAAGAAGCCCGGCTCCTGGTCGTCGAGGATCACCCGGACCGACAAGATCTTCGCCCGCGGCGCGACGCCGATCATGCCCTCGCCGTCGACGGGACCGCTGCCGTGCCCAGCGATGATCGAGCCGATATAGGTGCCGTGCAGGTGCGGCGGCACGTAGCCCGGCGGATTAGCCCCAGCCGCGTAGTCAGGACCGACGGTGACCTGCCCGGCCAGGTCCGGGGCGGAGCGTCCGACACCCGTGTCAAGGACCGCAACAGTAACGCCGCTGCCTCTGCTCTGTGACCACGCGCCCGGCACGTCGATCTGGCGCAGCGTCGCTAGATCGTCTGTCCGAACTTGCTGCCCGATGCCCTGAGCCGAGGCGACGCCATTGCCGATCGCGAGCGACAACCCGGCGAGGAGAACGACCGCGACCGCGAACCTCGCGGCAGCGCCGGCCCGGGCGGCTGCGCCGGTCAACATGACCACGCCCGGCTTGCGCAGTTGACGGTCACCGGACGTGTCAGCGGACCGATGACCTCACCGGCTAGCTGGACAGCGGGCGCGAAGACCGAGCTCCGCGACTCCTGGCCAGCTCCCGCTGGCTCACCGTCGGCGTAACCGGCGACCGTGAGAACCACGAACGGCCCGCCGTGTCCGGCGGTCGCGGCTTGTCCTGCCGACGGACCGAACTGCGAACTGGCGGTGTCCGGAAGCGCTAGCGGCCGCAGTGATGTGGATCCGGTTAGTCGAGCCGGCAACTCGGCGGCGAATGCGCCTGCATCGCGCGCGCTCGGGAACGCCAGCACCCCAATCGTGTAGAGCACACCGTCGAGCTGGTCGAGGTATGTGGCGCGAAGCCCAGCCGCGCAGTGATCGGTTACGGCCAGCCGGGCGAGATTTGGCGCGACAGCGCTGCTGCACCCGGCCTGCGGCGCGACACCGACGCGGCTTGCCGTCTCGGTGGTGAGCAGGCTCGTGGAGTAGCGCAGCGTCGCCGGAAAGATGCGCCCTGCCGGCCAGTCGCGCCACCTTTCGGCCACTGCCTTGGCAGCGGCAGCGGCGCGCTGAGAAGCGTTGGGCTTGCGGATCAGATCCGCCCGCGCCGCCGCGCCGGCCGCTACCGCGACCGCTAGGCACGCCGCCGCCGCCAGTGTGAGCAGCACGACCGGGCCGCGCCGTCTACGCGGCTCGACTGGTGCAAGCTCACTGGACAGATCGGGAGGATCATCCAAAGGCACGCCAAGACACTAGAACCAATGGATATCGCTATCAATAACGAGGAGGTAAAGAAGGGTGAGCGTGCTGGCCTGGGATCACAACGCGTACTACCACCGGCTGCTACTGCGGCACCTGCCGACGCCCTGTGGGCGGGTGCTTGATGTCGGTTGCGGAGCCGGCGATCTGGCGGCTGCGCTAGCCAGGCGGGCCGACCACGTGGATGCGCTCGACCGCTCGCCGGCGATGGTCGAGCTAGCCCGGCGGGTTGTGCCCTCGAACGTTACCTGCATCCTGGCCGACGTCCTCGAACGACCACTCCCCGAGTCCTCCTATGACGCGATCGTCTCTATGAGCGCCCTTCACCACATGCCGCTCGAGGAGGTCTTGCCTAGGCTGGCCAGAGCCTTGCGCCCCGGCGGCGTACTGGCGACCGTGGCGCTGCCGCGTGCTGACCCGCTGCGGGAAGGGGTTGCCGAGCTCATCGCCGCGATCGCCCACCAGCTCTTCGGGGTCGCCTTCGTGACGCTCAGGGCGGCCGGCAACGAGGGCTGGTACGCGGTGCCGCCCAGCCACGCGATCATGCCTGTGGTCCTGACCCCCTCGCTGACCACGTGCGAAGTACGTGCGCTAGCCCGTTCCCTGCTTCCCGGGTCGATCGTGAAACGCCTGGTCTTCTGGCGCTACTTCCTGCTGTGGCACAAACCCGCACTGCAACCTGGCTCGGCTCAGCGTCGCAGTAGTACGTGAGGTCGATGCGGAAGGGAGCTCTGCTGGTGACCGAGGCTCAGCAGTTCGCCGGGCTGGAGACCTTCCTGGCCAACCGTGGCACAGCGCTGCTCCGGACTGCAGTGCTACTGGCCTTTGTTTCCGGTGTCGGTGACCTGGGGCGACCTGGGCGGGAGCATTCCGTCCGCGGCAGCGATTCGCCACCAGCTTGCCACGGGGTCGTTCCGGCCGATCGGAGCGGTAATCGTGCACGGCCAGCGACTGCTGCACTTGCGTGGAGTGGGCAAGCTGCCCGAGGTCAGGCCACTCGGCGGGGGTTATCGCGCCCTCGATATGTGGATCAGCGGAACGACTTTACTTCCGGCGATCTCCGTAACTGGCGAGGGTCCGTACGCGCCGCGGATGAACTCCACCTTCACCTGGCTGCCCGCGACACAGCAGAATCGCGCTGGCCTGGCATCATTCTCGCCCCGGCCCCGTGAACGAGGAGTCCTGAGCGTTGGTGCCGGTTTACGTCGCAGCCCTCCGCCCGATGCGCCAGTCCATGCGTGACATACGGGGCACGTGGTATGCACGTGTCATGCCGACGAGCGACGTGTCAGTGGTCCCGGCTAACCAGGCAAGCTGGGAAGAGCTGCAGGCAGTGTTCGGCCGCGGATCCGCAGCGAAATGCCAGTGCCAGCGAATCAAGCTCGGCGACCACGACTTCTTTGCGACGCCAGTCGAGGAACGCGCGCACCGGCTGCGCGAGGACACCGACTGCGGCCACCCAGAAGCGGACCACTCCAGCGGCATGGTCGCGTACATGGACGGTGTGCCGGTGGGCTGGGTCGCGGTCGAGCCGAGAGCGAACTACCGGCGCCTGCGCGGGTCGTCGGTGCCGTGGGCCGGCCGGACCGAGGACCCGGACGATCCCGACGTCTGGGCGATCGTCTGCTTCGCGATCCGGCCCGGTTACCGTGGACACGGCCTCACGCGGCCGCTCGCGGCGGGCGCCGTCGAACACGCACGAGCGCACGGCGCGAAGTCCGTCGAGGCGTACCCCATGGTCCCCAGGCCGGGACAGAAGGTGTCCTGGGGCGAGATGAACGTTGGTTCCCGCAATACATTCCTCGCGGTCGGATTGCACGAGGTCAGTCGGCCGACTACACGCCGCGTCGTAATGCGGCTCGACCTGTTAGGGGCTTGACCGCTGCACATCCGTTAGTGGATACTAACGGTTAGTGGATACTGACCAAGAGCCTGACGGCTGGAGTGCACTCGCCGACGGCACGCGCCGGGCGATCGTGGCGAGCCTTGCTGACGGACCTCGGGCTGTCGGGGAACTGGCGGCCGGGCTGCCGGTGAGCCGGTCGGCGGTTTCTCAACATCTGAAGATCCTCAAGGATGCCGGCCTGGTGGATGACATGGCTGCGGGCACGCGCCGGATCTACCGACTGAATCCGGTGGCCTTGGCGGCGTTGCGCGATCAGCTCGACACCTACTGGCACCGAGCGCTGAGCGGCTACGCCGATGCCGTGAAAGCGCCAACCAAGGAGACGTGATGGCCCAGACCGAAGCTGTGACGGTCCGCAAGCAGATCGTCGTCGACGCGCCGATCGAGCGCGCTTTCACCGTGTTCACCGACCGGTTCGGCGATTTCAAGCCGCCGGAGCACAACATGCTCGGTGCGCCTATCGCCAGGACAGTGTTCGAGCCCCAGGTCGGCGGCAACATTGTTGATCAGGCAGCGGACGGCAGCGAGTGCCGGTGGGCACGGATCCTGGCCTTCGATCCACCCGACCGCGTCGTGTTCAGCTGGGATATCAGCCCGCGATGGACTGTCGAGACTGACCCGGCTCAGACCAGCGAGGTCGAGGTGCGGTTCTACTCGGAATCGCCGACACGA
>DATIOU010000233.1:0-47376 GCA_035472835.1 Streptosporangiaceae bacterium
AAAGGCGCCGGGATCTTGGCGCGATGATCGCGCTTCTGGTATCCGAGCTCGTGCGCTCTAGTACAGGCGCCGCCTGCTGCCGAGTTCTGCTCGAGCGGATCAGCCGCAAGCAAGACCGAATGCCGCACCGGCGAACACCGCCGACCGCAAGCGGGCTGTGCTCAGCAACCAGATGCAGGACGCCGTCGAGACCGACACAGCGACACCAGCTGGACCGACAGCGGCTCAGCCCGGCAGCGCCGCGAACTCAAGCACCGCTCGCCCGGCGAAATCCGACCTGTGCCCATCCATCACGCCCGCTGTCAGACGGGCTCACGCGATGACTCGCGCCGCACGAAATCCTTCCCGCAAGCTGCCTCGTCAACGAACGACCGGTGCCACAACAGGAAGACCAGCAGAGCCAACTGCTGCTGGTGCCGGTTCGGATGCGAGCGGTTGGTCAGAACCCGGCCTACCTCGCGGCGGTCCAGCAGCGAGCCGGGGCAGTCGGCGGCAAGCTCCCGCAGCCAGGCGCCGAGCCCTCCCTCGAGCCATGCTTCGAACGGCACGGGGAATCCGAGCTTAGGCCGGCTTGCGGTCCTTGCGGGAAGCAGCCGGGCGGCCGCCTCGCGCAGCGCTACCTTCGTCCGCCCGCCCGCCACGCGATGATGAAGCGGCAGCGACGCCGCCACGGCGTAAACCTCCGGGTCCAGGAACGGCACGCGCACCTCAAGGGAGTGTGCCATTCCCATCATGTCGGCCTTAGCCAGAATGCTGCTCGGCAGCCACGTCTGAAGCGCGACCTCCTGCATTCGCACCACGTCAGGCTGCCCCGCCGATGCCGCGTAGACCGGCGCCACGAGATGGTAGGACGGCTGCGGCTCGGCTCCCTCCGCGAAAACGGGCGCCAGCAGCCGGCGTTTCTGCTGGTCGTCGAACACAGGGTTGTTACCGAGGAACCGCCGCTCCAGCTGTGTCATACCGCGCTGGAGGTAGCCCTTCCCCTTTGTCCCGTCAGGCAGCTGGTCGGCGAGGCCTCCAAGTACGGGACGCAGAAACGCCGGAATTCCTTCGAATACCCGGAGCGCCTGAGGTTGTTGGAAGATCGGGTAACCGGCGAAGAGCTCGTCAGCCCCCTCGCCGGACAGCACCGCCTTGACCTGCCGCGAGGCCGCGCGAGCGAGGAACCACAGGGCAGGCGCGCTGGGGTCCGCCAGCGGACTCTCCTGCGCAGCGACGATCTGCGGCAGCGCCTCGACATAGTCGCGTTCGGTTATGACCTCCTCAGCATGCTCGGTGCCGAGCCGCGCGGCCAGGTCGCGCGCCGCCGGCACCTCGTCGTTGGCCCCCATGGTCATCTCGAAGCCGATACTGAACGTCTTAAGCGGGGCCAGCCTGGCTGCAAGCGCTGTAACTACGCTGGAGTCGACGCCACTGGACAGGTAAGCACCAACCGGCACGTCGGCCGCCATATGTGCGGCCACCGAGTCCTGCAGCGCGGCCTCGACGTCCTCGGCGCTTGTCCGCAGGCTCCGGTCGGGCCCCGGCGTCATGCGTGGCCACCAGTAACGGCTGATGCGGATCTCGCCGTCGCGGATGGTCGCGTGGTGGCCCGGCGGAAGCTTAACCAGGTCGCGCCACAGGGTGGCGGGATCGGGCACGTACCCGAAGCTCAGGTAGTGCCAGAGCGATGTGGGGTCGATGTCTAGCCGGCCCACGGCAGCCATCACCGTACGTGCCTCGGACGCGAAAAGCACGTGCCGGGGCGTGCGCAGCAGCAACAGCGGCTTTATCCCGAACGGGTCGCGAGCCAGAAACAGTTCGTCCGCATGCCGGTCGTACACGGCTAGTGCGAACATGCCCCGCAGCCGTTCGACGAACGAGGCACCCCATTGCTCGTAGAGGTGCGGGATCAACTCGGAGTCGCCGTGGCCACGGATGTCATGGCCGCGCGCGGTGAGCTCGCGTCGCAGCTCGGCATGGTTGTAGATCTCGCCGTTGAAAACTGACCAGAACCGGCCACGCGCAGCGGCCCTCGGCTGGTGGCCACCCCCGAGATCGAGCAATGCCAGCCGCCGGCAAATCAGCTGCGCGCGATCGAGATCGATCAATCCTTCCTCGTCTGGACCGCGATGGCGCAGCGTGGCGCCAAGGGCCTCCGCCGAAGGGTCCCTGCCGCCTTCGGCGTGGCGGACCCAGCCCGCGATCCCGCACATCATGCACCACCTCCCGCCGCGCAGCGGACACCTCCCCCGGCCAGGCCACCGGTGAACGCCTGGTTGGGTAAAGACTTATGTTGTGCGACCTGCAGTTCCGTTCGCGCGAATTCTCCAGATACGCCCCGAAGCGGCAGCGCCGCTGTACAGGAGCAAGTCAAAAGGCCCACTCGGCCTGCTCTTGAAACTGCCGGCCAAAGCTGGAGGAGAGATGATTCAGACTGAAACGCGCCCACCCGCAACGGGTGAGGCTTTTGCTGAATCATCTGGAGCGGGGCTGAACCGGCTGCGGGCGGCGCGGGCGGCCGGCGTGTCGAGGACGTTCGCCTAGGAGCTGCACCACAAGTTGGCCGGGGTGTACCGGCCGCGTGGAGTGACCTGCGGTGCCCGTTACCTGGATCGCGGGGAGACCCGATCGAGGGCCGTGTACTGCTTGCGGGCCCGTCCGGTCAGTTCGACCTCGTAAGCGGCCACCCGCTATCAGCCCTCAGCCAGGCTGGGCTTCAACGTCAGCGAGCCGGTAGGTGCGCCGACCGTCGGCTTCCCACTCGGCTAACGCCTCCTGCGCCACGGTGAGGTCGGCTATATCCTCAAGTGCCCTGATGGCAGCCGTCCCGGCCGCAGCGACGCTGGCGGGAACTATGTTCTGCTGTGCGTTTATGCCAAGTGCGTCTCCGGCCAAATGCACCAGGCGAAGCGCCGCCATCGAGGAGGCTACCCGGCCTCGCGATGGCGAGTAGGCAAGATCGGCGCTGAACCGAGTTATTCCAGCTCCGATGGCATTAAAGCTACTGGTGGCAGGTGTTGGGTTCGAACCAACGTAGGCTGAGCCGACGGTTTTACAGACCGCTCCCTTTGGCCACTCGGGCAACCTGCCGTGCAATGTCCCGAAGGACGAGCACTGTGAAGGATAGCGGAACCCACCTTGCACTTCACATCACGGTTACGACAGGCACGTCGTCCCAGCGATAACCTGATGCCGTGGCAGGTGAATCCTCCTTCGACATCGTCTCGAAGATCAATCATCAAGAAGTCGACAACGCGCTCAACCAGACAGTCAAGGAAGTTGGCACGCGCTTCGACTTCCGCGGCGTCGGAGCCTCCATCGCCTGGTCTGGCAAGGAGGCCGTGGAAATCAAGGCCAATAGCGAAGAGCGCGCGAAGGCCGTGCTCGACGTCTTCAAGGAGAAGCTGGTCAAGCGGTCGGTCTCGCTCAAGGTGCTGGATGCCGATGAGCCCAAGCTCTCCGGCAAGGAGTATCGCCTCAACGTCGGGCTGAAGGAAGGCATCTCCCAAGACGATGCCCGGAAGATCTCCAAGATCATCCGGGATGAGGGCCCCAAGGGCGTCCGCGCCCAGGTCCAGGGCGACGAGCTGAGGGTTTCCGCCAAAAAGAAAGACGAATTGCAGCAGGTGCAATCCCTCCTCCGGGGAAAGGAACTGGATATAGCCCTGCAATTCGTTAATTACCGGTAACGAGCACCGAGCTTCTCATCCAGCCGCGACATATGGGTCTTGGCCGGGCGGCGCGCCGCTAGTGCTGCTGGCCACGGCATCGGCCGACCGGCCGACAGTTCTGCCAGGTAGGACGACATGTCCTCCGGTCGGCCGGCACGGCGCGAACCGGCCCGCAGAAACGTCGCCTCGTCCGTAAGGTAAGTCACACTTTTCTTGACGCGAGAACTGGGCGGACGATGAACGTTGGCTGGACTGTCGCCGGCGCGCTCGCCGGCTTGCTGGCCGGCGCGACGCTGCAGGGCGTGGTAGTCCGCCTGTCGGTGCCATTCGGGGAACCTGTCCGCACAACGTGCCCGTGCTGTGCTGCTTCGTTGCCCCGCTTGATCGCGATCCGCTGCCGTGCCTGCCGCTCCCGGCTCGGGCCGTTCCCGCTGCTCGAACTGGCAAGCGGGGCCGCTGTCGGCGCGCTCGCAGGCCGCTTCGCCGGGACGCCCGAGGTGGCGGCGTTCTGCCTGCTCGGCGCCGTGGGCATCGCCCTGGCGGCCATCGACCTGAGGGTACAGCGACTCCCTGACAAGCTCACACTGCCTGCCTATCCGGCTGTGCTAGCCCTGCTGGCCGCGGCCGCGCTCCTCGGCCACGATGCCTGGCCGCTGACGCGCGCGGTCTTGGGCGCGCTGGCGCTGGGCGGGGCGTACTTGCTGCTTGGCCTGATTCGGCCGGGCGGCGTCGGCGGCGGCGACATCAAGGTCGCCGGGCTTGCGGGACTTGCGCTCGGCTGGCTTGGCTGGCGCGCGGTCTTCGACGGCGCGGCGCTCGGCTTCGTGCTCGCCGGAATCGCGGGGCTGACGCTGCTCGCGGCCCGGCGTGTCACGCTCCGCAGCCACATCAGCTTCGGGCCGTTCCTGATCGGCGGCGCACTGCTGGCGATGCTGGCGGCCGGCCCGGGGCCCCGCGCGTGACCACGACGGCCACTCGGCAGGCCGCGCCCGCCTGGCCGGACGGCGTGGTGCGCGCCGCGCTCGGCCGCCGAGCGTGGCTTATCGCCTGGCTAGATTCAGGCCGACCGCTAGCTGTGCACCGGCACTACGTGCCAGAGACCGCCGTTGAGGTTCAGGTTGTTGCCGTTCTCCTGGCCTGGCCCTGAGTCGCCCACGTAGGTGTAGAGCGGGTGACCGTTGTACGTTTCCTGAGTCGATCCGTCCGCCCGGGTTATCGTCGCCAGTGACCCGGTCACGCCGGCTCCGGCCTTGAGCGGCCCGGATACCGGCGGCCAGTACGAGGCGCACGAGCCGTTGCAGACGGACTTGCCGCTGCTGTCCGGCGCGAACCAGTAGAGAGTCCGCCCCGAAGCGTTGACCAGGATGGTCGTCCCGCCGATCGAGGCAGTCTTTAGCTGGGTGCCGGAGGAGGCCGAGCTAGACGCGCCTCCGCCGCCACCGGGCGCGGCCGCGAGCGCGCCGGCGAGCAGACCAAGCGCCACTACGGACACGGCCGCTGCGCCGAGCATGGCGAGCAGCGGGCTGACGCCTCCGGTCAGCGAGTCGAGCCCGTGAAGACTGCGCGGGGTGCGGTCAGCGGCCGTGTGCACACCGCCAGGCAATACGTCGGAGGTGCCGCCGACACCACCGCGGCGCGCCGCCGCGGCGCCCGCCGCCTCGGCTGACCCGGCTGGGCGTGACCCCGACCCGGCCGCGCCTGGTCTGGCTGAGCCCGGCGCCAGCGCTCCCGCATCCGGCGTCGCGGCGTAGTAGCCCAGCACGACGAACGCCAGCACTTCGAGGATCCCGGCCACGATGCCCGCGGTGGTTCGCACCTCGCGGAATCCGAAGAGCCCGAATTGCACGGTCAGCAGATACCCGCCCAGCGTGCTCAAGGCGAACAGAGCCCCGGCCGCGGCCACCAGCCTGCTACGGGTGACCAGCATCAGCCCGCCGAGGGCAAAGGCCACGACGACCTGGAAGAGGAACAGCGGGCCGATTGTCGGGATTGTGTTGTATCCCGTCAAGTACAGATCCAGATGCGTGGCAGCGATCGCGATCAGCAATCCTGCGCCTATCACCCGCAATAGCAGTCGCAATCCCACGGCCGGCCTTCGCTCTCTGCTCATGTCACTAACCACGACGGGATTGTGCCCAAGGTTCATCTAGCCATTCCCCGGGTCGGGGGGCGACGGGCCCGCTGGCCATGCTGGGATTAGACGTGGCAGCGAGCAAAGGGAGATGCGACATGACGGACGTTCCGCCGCTGCGCGAGCGCAAGGCCTGGCAGGCGCTCGAGCGTCACTATGCCGACATCTGCGACCGTCACTTGCGCGAGCTATTCCAGGAGGACGCGAGCCGCGGCGAGCGGCTGACAGCCGAGGCCGAGGGCATCTACCTGGACTATTCGAAAAATCGCGTAACAGACGAGACAATGCGGCTGCTCGTTGACCTGGCCGAAGAGTCCGGCGTGCCGGAGCGGCGCGACGCGATGTTCCGCGGCGAGCACATCAACGTCTCCGAGAACCGCCCGGTCCTGCACGTGGCGCTGCGCATGCCGGCGACCGCTTCGCTCGTCGTCGACGGCGTGGACGTCGTCCGCGAGGTGCACGCGGTCCTCGGCCGGATGAGCACGTTTGCGGATCGGATCCGGTCTGGCGAGTGGCTCGGCTACACCGGCAAACCGATCCGCAACGTAATCAACATCGGCATCGGCGGTTCCGACCTCGGCCCGGTTATGGCGTACGAGGCGCTGCGCCACTACTCCGACCGCCAGCTGACGTTCAGGTTCGTGTCGAACGTCGACGCCACCGACTTCATCGAGGCGACACGCGACCTGAGCGCCGACCAAACGCTCTTCATCGTCTCGTCCAAGACGTTCTCGACGCTGGAGACGCTCACGAACGCCACGTCCGCGCGCGACTGGATCGTCGGGCAGCTCGGCGACGACCGGGCGGTCGCCCGGCACTTCGTGGCGGTGTCGACGAACGCCGAGAAGGTCGCGGCCTTTGGCATCGACACGCAGAACATGTTCGGCTTCTGGGACTGGGTCGGCGGCCGCTACTCGATGGACTCAGCCATCGGCCTGTCCACCATGATCGCGATCGGCCCAGATCGGTTCGACGAGATGCTGGCCGGCTTCCACGCGATGGACGAGCACTTCCGAACGGCCCCGCTGGCAAAGAACCTGCCCGTGCTGATGTGCCTGCTGTGCGTCTGGTATTCGGATTTCTTCCGCGCCGAGACTGTCGGCGTGATGCCTTACGACCAGTACCTCAAACGGTTCCCGGCCTATCTGCAGCAGCTCACCATGGAATCCAACGGTAAGAGCGTCACGATCACCGGGCGACCGGTTGACTATCCGACCGGACAGGTGTTCTGGGGCGAGCCCGGCACGAATGGCCAGCACAGTTTCTACCAGCTCATTCATCAGGGAACGCGCCTGATCCCGGTCGATCTCATCGGATTCGCGAAGTCGCTTAACCCGCTGCGTGATCATCATGACCTGCTGTCTGCCAACGTGTTCGCACAGGCGCAGGCTCTGGCGTTCGGCCGGACCGAGGAACAAGTCCAGGCCGAGGGGACGCCAGAGAATGTTGTCCCGCACCGGGTCATGCCCGGCAACCGGCCGACGAACGTCCTGCTCGTCGACCTGCTCACCCCGCGGCTGCTCGGCTCCCTGGTCGCTTTGTACGAGCACAGCGTGTTTACCCAGGGGGCGATCTGGCAGATTGACTCCTTCGACCAGTGGGGAGTCGAGCTCGGCAAGGTACTCGCCAGCCAGATCGCACCCGAGCTAGAGGCCGCGGTCGAGCCAGAGCTCCGGCATGACTCGTCGACCAATGCGCTGATCCGCCGCTACCGATCACTCAAGACGAGCCCGTGACGGCCCCGTTCCCTGAATAGAGATTGGAAGGCTAATCGCGATGCCTACAGACAAGCCGATGCAGCTCGGCATGATCGGGCTCGGCCGAATGGGCGCAAACCTGGTGCGCCGTCTCATGCGCGACGGGCACCACTGCGTCGCGTACGATCGCAAGCCTGACGTGGTCAAAGGGCTAGAAGCGGAAGGCGCTGACGGCGCCAACAGCTTGGCCGAATTCGTCGCCAAGCTGTCGCAACCGCGCGCCATCTGGATTATGGTCCCCGCCGCCGTCGTGCAGTCGACGCTAGACCAGCTCACACCGCTGCTGGCCGACGGCGACATCGTCATCGACGGCGGCAACTCGTATTACCGTGACGACATTGAGCGGGCGAAGCAGCTCAAGGCCAGCGGCATCCACTACATCGACTGCGGTACCAGCGGGGGCGTGTTTGGCCTGAACCGTGGATTCTGCCTGATGATCGGCGGCGAGAAGGAGCCGGTCCAGCACCTGGACCCGATATTCAAGACCATCGCGCCGGGTGAAGGAAGCGCCGAGCCGACGCCCGGCCGGAGCCTCGCCGACAGCACGGCGCCGCACGGCTACCTGCACTGCGGTCCGAATGGCGCCGGCCACTTCGTCAAGATGGTCCACAACGGCATCGAGTACGGCATGATGGCCGCGATCGGCGAGGGCCTGTCCATCATCAAGCACGCCGACGCGGGCCTCCACGAGCAGGAGGCAGACGCCGAGACCGCGCCGCTGCGCGATCCCGATGCCTACCAGTACCAGATCGATGTCGGCGAGGTCGCCGAGGTATGGCGGCGCGGCTCGGTTATCAGCTCGTGGCTGATCGACCTCATCGCCGCCGCGTTCGCCCATGATGCCGACCTGAGCTACTACGCCGGACGGGTATCGGATTCCGGCGAAGGTCGCTGGACGGTGCTGGCCGCGGTGGAGGAAGGCGTGCCGGCGTCGGTGATCACCGCCTCGCTCTACGAGCGGTTTGAATCACGCGGGCAGGGCGACTTCACCGACAAAGTCCTGTCGGCGATGCGCTCGGAGTTCGGCGGTCATGCGGAGAAGAAGGACTGAGCGGTGCGGTACGAACTCGAGGTTTCGCCGGACCCGGCGGCGGTCGCCGCCCGGGCGGCGCGTTACGTCACCGAGCTGGCGCGGGGGGCTGTGTCCGAGCGCGGGTGGTTCACCTTCGCGGTCAGCGGCGGGCATACGCCGTGGGCGATGTTCGCCGAGCTGGCGAAGGAAGACGTGCCGTGGGCCAACGTCGACCTGTTCCAGGTGGACGAGCGGGTAGCGCCGGATGGCGACCCCGATCGCAACCTGACGCACTTGCGCGAGAGCGTCGGCGGCGCTCCCGCGCACGTGCACCCGATGCCGGTCAGCGACGCGGACCTAGACAAAGCCGCGGCGCAGTACGCCACCGGGCTGCCCGAGCGGTTCGACCTGGTGCACCTCGGACTCGGCCCGGACGGGCATACCGCTTCGCTCGTGCCCGGTGACCCGGTGCTCGGCGTGACCGACCGGCTCGTGGCCGTCACGCAGCCGTATCAGGGTCACCGGCGCATGACGCTGACGTATCCGGCGCTGACCCGGGCCGGCCAGTTGCTCTGGCTCGTCACCGGTAGCGACAAGCAGGACGCGCTGGCGAGGCTGCTGAGCGGAGATGAGTCCATCCCGGCCGGCCGGGTGGTCGCGACGCGGTCGCTGGTGCTCGCCGACGAAGCCGCGGCGCCGCCCCATGGCTAGCCGCGTGACTCACCAGCCGCCCGACACGTGAGACGCGGCCCGTACGCTGGCTGGCGCGAGAACCCCCTTCCGACTCGAGGACGTCATGACAGCAGGCATTGTCGGCAAGACCGCAACAACCAGCACTAGCCGCGAGTCGGCGCGCGGCGGCATCCGCCATCCGGACGATCACGTGATCGTGCTCTTCGGCGCCACCGGCGACCTGGCTAAGCGCAAGCTGCTGCCGGGCCTGTTCCATCTCGCCGCGGCCGGCCTGCTGCCGCGCAAGTACCGCATCATCGGGTCATCGCCAGCGAGATTCGCGCTGAGCTCCGAGGAATTCAAGGCACACGCCAAGCAGGCTGCCCAGGACTTCTGCATCAGCAAGCCAGATACCGAGGTGGACTGCTGGGCCGAGTTCCAGCAGCATCTGTCGTTCGCGCCCGCGGATCCCGACGACTTCGCGCCGCTAAGAGACGAGGTCGCCCGCGCCGAGAAGGAGATCGGCGATGACGTTCGCCGTCTGTTCCACCTCGCGGTGCCGCCGGCGGCGTTCTCCTCGGTGGTCGCCATGCTCGGCGAGGCTGGCCTGGCGGGCGACAGCTCCCGGGTAATCATCGAGAAGCCGTTCGGCACGGACCTGAAGTCCGCCATCGAGCTCGGCAAGGCCGTGCACGCAGTGTTTGACGAGTCGCAGATCTTCCGTATCGACCACTTCCTCGGGAAGGAGTCGGTCGACAACATCCTGGCGTTCAGGTTCGCTAACGGCCTGTTCGAGCCGATCTGGAACCGGTCGCACATCGCCTACGTGCAGATCGATGTGCCGGAGACGCTCTCGATCGAGGGCCGCGCCGACTTCTACGATAAGACCGGCGCGTACCGAGACATGATCGTCACGCACCTGTTCCAGGTCCTTGGTTTCGTCGCGATGGAGCCGCCGACGGCGCTGCGCGCCCAGCAACTGCGGGCGGAGAAGCTCAAGGTATTCGAGGCGCTGCGGCCTCTCGACCCGCGGCATGTCATCCGCGGCCAGTACGACGGCTACCTGAATGAGCCGGGCGTCGCTGCCGGGTCGCAGACGGAGACGATGGTGGCGCTCAAGACCGAAGTTGACAACTGGCGCTGGCACGGCGTGCCGTTCTACCTCCGCTCCGGCAAGAGCCTCGGCGCTGGCCGGCAGGTCATCACGCTCGGCTTCCACGAGCCGCCACTGCGCATGTTCAAGGCCCACCGCAAGGACATCCCGGACGGACGGCGGAACGAGATCGTCATCGACTTCGCTGACCCGGGCTCAATCACAGCGCGGTTCCTGGCCAAGGAGCCAGGCGCTGAGATGTCGCTCGGAAATGAGAAGATGGTCTTCAAATACGCCGACTCGTTCGCCGCCGCGAACGCGCTCGAGGGCTACGAACGGCTCATCCTCGACGCGATGATCGGCGACCAGGCGCTGTTCACTAGCTCCGACAGCATTGACCGGCTCTGGGAAATCTCCGAGCCGCTGCTGGAGAACCCGCCGCTGGTCGAGCCTTACGCTCGCGGTTCGTGGGGCCCCGCGTCCGTTGACAAGCTGATCGCGCCATTTCACTGGCATCTGCCGAACGCCGGCTGAGGTCGCCCGCCAATTACGTCGCTGCCCTGTCAGGTCGATGGTCTACCGGAGGTGCGCATGACCCTTGGCTACGACAAGCCGCTGTACCTGATGGCATTTGATCACCGCGGCTCATTCTCCCGCGACCTCTTCGGCGCGACCGAGCCGGTCCCGCCCGCGGTACGCGACGGCATCGCCGGCGTCAAGGAGGTCATCTTCGACGGCCACGTCCAGGCGCTCGCGGCAGGCGCTCCGCCGAACGCCTCCGGCGTCCTGGTTGACGAAGAGTTCGGCGCCGCAGTCGCGCGCCGGGCCAAGGCGGAGGGCGTGCCGCTCGCCATGCCGGCCGAGCGGTCGGGTCAGGAGGAGTTTGAGTTTCAGTACGGCGACGACTTCGGTGCGCACATCGAGTCGTTCGATCCGACGTTCGTGAAAGTGCTGGTCCGCTACAACCCCGATGGCGACGCTGACCTGAATCACCGGCAGACAGCCCGGCTGGCGCGGCTCAGCCACTGGCTCCGGGACCGGGAGCGCAAGTTCCTCTTCGAGCTGCTGGTGCCGGCCACGACGGCGCAACTTGACCGGTTCGGCGGCGACCAGCGCGAATACGACCGCCGGCTACGGCCTGACCTCGTCGTCGCGACAATCGCGGCGCTTCAGGCAGGCGGCGTCGAGCCTGACATCTGGAAGATCGAGGGACTGGACAGCCAAGAGGCGTGCGAGGAGGTCGTCGCGCAGGCCCGCGCCGGGGGCCGCGACGGCGTCCGGTGCATCGTGCTCGGCCGCGGCGCCGACGAGCCGCAGGTGCTCGAGTGGGTGCGGATCGGCGCCTCGGTCGAAGGGTTCGATGGCTTCGCCGTCGGCCGGACGATCTGGGAGCAAGCGCTTAAAGACATGCTGGCCGGCCAGGCGTCACGGGAGCAGACAGTGGACCAGATCGCCCGCCGCTACCAGGACGTCATCGACGCCTACCGCGACACAGCGGCGGCTGCGCATAGGCCAGGGAAGGAGTGGCAGTGACAAGTGCGACGGTCAAGATGCTGCTGGCCGACGTCGACGGCACGCTGGTCACGCAGGACAAGGTGCTGACCGACGAGGCGATCGCGGCCGTGCGTGACCTGCGCCAGGCCGGTGTCACCTTCGCGATCACGAGCGGGCGGCCGCCGCGCGGCATGGCCATGCTCATCGAGCCCCTGGACATCCAGACGCCGATCGCTGGCTTCAACGGCGGCGTCATCGTCGACCGGCAGCTCACCGTCATCGAGCAGCGTGTGCTGCCAGAAGACCTGGTGGTGCCCGTCGCCGAGCTCATCGAGCCGGACGGCCTGGACGTCTGGATCTACTGCGGCAATAGCTGGTACGTACCCGACCCCGACGGCCCGCACGTGGCGCGCGAATCCCGGACCGTGCAGTTTCAGCCGCAGGTCATGCCGGACGGCGGCGTGCGTGCCCTGACGAGAGACGTGGCCAAGCTGGTCGGTGTGAGCGACGACACCGCCGCGGTCGCCAGGGCCACCGCGGCGGTCCACAACGAGTTCGGCGACCATGTAACTGCAGCTGCGTCGCAGCCCTACTACCTGGACGTGACGCACCCGATCGCCAACAAGGGCGCCGTGGTCAAGTACCTCCGGGACAGGTACAACCTCGACGAGGCCGACATTGCCACGATCGGCGACCAGGCGAACGACGTCCTGATGTTCGCGCATTCCGGGCTCAGCATCGCGATGGGCAACGCCAGTCCGGAGGTGAAGCGCGCCGCACGCCGCGTTACAACCTCCAACGAGGATGACGGCTTCGCCAACGCGGTTCGAAGGTTCATCCTCCGCGCATAAGCGCCAGGTCGCCCGCGGCGTAGGGAGCTTCGGCGCGACGTTTAATCCCCTCAAGCGTCGCGACCATGTTCGCGTGATGTTCGGCCAGCCGGCGGCGCAGTATGCGGTGTTCCTTATCGGGCATCTGCGCGATCAGCTCGCTGATGCCGCTCTCACCCGGCCCCATCTGCATCCACTGCCTGATAAGCGTCCCGGTTCCATCCGGTTCCAGGGAGAATCGCCAGCGCGCCGCCGGCATATCCGGGTCGCCCACGGCCCAGCCGAATACTCGCTCCGGCTCAAGCTCGCATATCGTCGACACCGTCTCCCAGGCGCCGCGGGCCTGGTGAAAGCTGCGGCCGCGGAACCGCGCCCCGAGCGCGGGGCTGGTCGCGTCGTCCAGCCACTGGCCACCCTGGAACTCGGAGCTGAACTCGGCCGGCGTCTGGATGTCGCAGACAAGCGGCCAGACGGCGGCTGAGGGCGCGTCGATGCGCAGCTCCGCTTCCGTGGTCGGGCAGTCCGCGTATCTGAGCTCGGTAGCCTCCACGGTCGCATGGTACGCCCGGGCGAGGCCGGCAGCCCTAGCGTAGACAATGTGGACATGCAGATAGGCATCGCTGCCCAGGTGGCCTCGCCGCGGGACGCTGCTTTCGTCAAGGACGCGGAGCGGATCGGTGCTGCCTCCGTCTGGGTCGCGGAGACGTGGGGCCAGGACGCGCTGACGCCCCTCGCCTTCCTCGCCGCGCTGACCGAGCGGATCAGCCTGGGCTCGGCCATCGTCCAGATTGGCGCTCGCACGCCCGCGATGCTCGCGATGACGGCGATGTCGCTGCAGCTGCTCTCGGGCGGTAGGTTCCGGCTCGGCGTTGGCACGAGCGGTCCGCAGGTGATGGAGGGTTGGCACGGCGTCAGGTTCACGTCGCCGGTCGCCGTGACGCGCGAGACCATCGAGATTGTCAGGCTGGTGGCGGCGGGTCAGCGCCTGAGCTACCAGGGCCGCGCCTACCAGCTGCCACTGCCTGACAGCCGGGGCCGGGCGCTCCGCTCCGTGCTGTCGCCGGCCTCGGTGCCCGTCTACGTGGCTGCTCTCGGGCCCCGGAACCTGGAACTGACCGGCGAGCTGGCCGACGGCTGGATCGGCAACGCGTTTATGCCTGAGCACGCGGACGTGTTCTTCCGCCACCTGCGAGCGGGCGCAGCGACGGCGAACCGGTCGCTGGCCGACCTTGACGTCGTGATACCGGTCAGCATTGAATTCACGACGGACGAAGAGGCGGCCGCGGCCGCCGTGCGACGGCATGCACGTGGTTACGCGTTCACCATCGGCGCGATGGGGTCGAAGGACCAGAACTTCTACAAGGCGGCGTTTGCACGGCAGGGCTACGGCGCCGACGTCGAGGCCGTGCAGGCGTTGTGGCTCGCCGGCCGCCGCGCTGAGGCTGCCGACCGGGTGCCAGTCGAACTCGGCGCCAAGACCAACCTGGTCGGCACGCCGGCCATGATCGCGGAACGCCTCCGGCTGTACCGCGACGCGGGCGTCACCACGCTGCAGGCGAAGCTCGCCGGGGGGCGCAGTCAGCAGCTGGACACGCTAGCGCAGCTCATCGAGCTGACAGCCGGCGTCACCCGAGAGCCGGGCAGGCACATCAGGTGACCGTCAGCGTCGCGATCGTCCTCGCCGTAATCCTCACAGTCCCGGTCCTCGCGCGGGTGACGGCTGGCAGATCAGCAGCCCGAACGACGGTTGCCGCATTCGCGCCAGTAGCTGCCGCGCTCGCCACGGCAGCGACGACCCTCGCCGCGGCTACTATCGGCTGGCTCGCCATCGTCCCCGCAGTGCCAGCCGTCGTACTGCTCGGCTGGCAGTTTCCGCTCAGGCTGCGATATTGCGGGTCATCCCCTGATCAGGTTTCCGCCTCCACGGGAGTAAGCCAAGAAGTGCGGATATTGAGCCTGAATGCCTTGGTAGGAGGCGCCAGCGCGAAGGAAATCCGCGCGGAGGTGCTGCGGCTAGCACCCGATGTGCTCGCTATCCAGGAACTGACCCCGGACCTGGTCAGTGGGCTGAGCGTCGTCGGCCTCACCGACCTGTTGCCTTACTCCGAGCTTGACCCGCGACCGGGTGCTAAAGGGATCGGCGTCTGGTCGCGCTGGCAGCTGGTCCGGCGGCCAGCTGTGCCGGATACCCATCGACCGATGCCGCGGCTCGAGCTGGACTGCGGCGTTTTGGTGACAATGACCCTGGTGCACCCGGAAGCGCCGCTCGGTGCCCGGCAGCAGGCCTGGCGGCATGACCTCGACCGGTTGCTGTCAAGTCTCACCGAGGTTGCGGGGCACCATCTGCTCATCGGCGACTTCAATGCCACTCGCGACAATAAGGAATTCCGCCACTTGCTCGCAGCAAAGTTCGCGGACTGCGCCGACATGGCGGCCATTCGGCCCTGGCCCGGATTCACCTGGCCAGCTAGCCGCTGGCTACCCCCGCTCCTGCGTCTCGATCACGTCCTAGTCTCACGTTCCGGAGCCGTGGTTATTGAATCGCGCACTGTCCGGGTCCCTGGCACCGACCATCTTGGGGTGTTCGCAGTCATCGAGCTGTGTCGCGGCCCACGGGCGGTTAGGCGGCACGCTAGCGGTTAGGAAGCCACCGGAGCACGGCGACCAGCCCGTGAACCCCCAAAGTGCGTCGCGCGTCCTATAAGCGAGACCAGACCTGGATGTTATGGCTTCTATACTAGAATGTGGTTCTAGCAGCGCTAGGGGGTCCGTACTAGGCGGGCGCGCTGGCGCGGCGTGGGGGCCGCTCATGACTGCGCAGGTCGTAGTCTCGGCAGAGTATGGAACAGCATCGTCCGCAGACTCGGTGCCGCCCGCGACAACGCATACAACTAAGCCCGTCCAACTGACAGAGCCGACTTAATATATCCACGCACTGATGCACGCCGTCACCGTCTGTATCCGGCCTCGGCGCGTGAAGGAGGCCGAGAGACTGTGACCAAGCAGGTCCAGCAGCTCGATCGTGTGATCATCAGGTTCGCCGGCGATTCCGGCGACGGCATGCAGCTCGCCGGGGACAGGTTCACCCAGGAGACTGCGAGCTTCGGCAACGACCTCTCAACGCTGCCTAACTTCCCGGCCGAGATCCGCGCCCCGGCCGGCACGCTCCCCGGTGTCTCCAGCTTCCAGCTGCACTTCGCCGACCACGACATCCTGACCCCGGGCGACGCACCAGACGTGCTGGTGGCGATGAACCCGGCCGCTCTGAAGGCCAACATCGACGACGTGCCACGCGGTGCCGACATCATCGCCAACACCGACGAGTTCACCAAGCGCAATCTGGCCAAGGTCGGGTACGAGGCGAACCCGCTCGAAGACGGCTCTCTTGAGGCGTACCGGCTGCACGCAATCCCGATTACGTCGGTGACCGTCAAGGCGCTTGAGAGCTTCGACGTGACCCGCAAGGACGCCGAGCGGGCCAAGAACATGTTTGCGCTCGGCATGTTGTCGTGGCTGTACAACAGGCCAGTCGAGGGCACATTCCGCTATCTCGAGTCGAGGTTCGCGGCGCGGCCCGAGATCCTGGCTGCCAACAAGGCTGCGTTCCAGGCGGGCTGGAATTACGGCGAGACGACCGAGGCGTTCTCGGTCCAGTACGAGGTCAAGCCCGCCGCCCTTGCGCCTGGGCGGTACCGGAACATCACCGGCAACACCGCGCTGGCCTACGGCCTGGTCGCCGCCTCACGGCGTTCTGGGTTGCCGTTGTTCCTTGGTTCGTACCCGATCACGCCCGCCTCCGATATCTTGCACGAGCTGTCCAAGCTGAAGCGGTTCGGCGTCCGCACCATGCAGGCCGAGGACGAGATCAGCGGCGTCGGAGCCGCCCTCGGCGCATCCTTCGGTGGCGGCCTCGGCGTGAGTACCACCTCTGGCCCAGGCATGTGCCTGAAGGCCGAGACGATCGGGCTGGCGGCCTCGGTCGAGCTGCCGCTGGTCATCTGCGACATTCAGCGGGCCGGGCCGTCGACTGGCATGCCGACCAAGACCGAGCAGGCCGACCTGCTGATGGCGCTGTTCGGGCGTAACGGCGAGTCCCCGGTCGCAATCGTTGCGCCATCAACGCCAGCCGACTGCTTCGACACTGCGATGGAGGCCGTGCGGATCGCGGTGAAGTACCGCACGCCGGTGATCATCCTGTCCGACGGGTACCTGGCCAACGGGTCGGAGCCGTGGCGGATTCCGAGCGTAGACACGCTGCCTAAGCTGCGGGACGAATTCAAATTCGCAAGCGGGAACGTGGTCGTCGACGGGACTGACGGCCCGCCCTTCCTGCCGTTCCAGCGCGACCCGCAAACGCTGGCCCGGCCTTGGGCAGTGCCCGGGACGCCCGGGCTCGAGCACCGCATTGGCGGTATCGAGAAGGCCGACGTGTCCGGCGTCATCTCCTACGACCCAGACAACCACGACAAGATGGTGCGGCTGCGGCAGGCCAAAATCGACGGCATCGCGGGCGACATCGCGCCAGTGGAGGTCGATGATCCCGACGGCACCGCTCGAGTGCTCGTCCTCGGGTGGGGCTCGACGTACGGCTCGATCGGCGCGGCCGTTCGCCGGGTCCGTATCGCGGGCGGGTCAGTGGCCCAGGCACACCTGCGGCACCTGTCCCCATTCCCCGCCAACCTTGGCGACGTCCTGCGGTCTTACGACAAGGTGCTGGTGCCGGAGATCAACCTGGGTCAGCTCGCGCTGCTGCTGCGCGGCCGATACCTCGTCGACGTGGTCTCCTATAACCGAGTCCGCGGCCTGCCGTTCCGGGCCGCCGAGCTAGCGAACGTCATACAGGATGTGATGAGCAATGTCTGACGCCGCTGGGGGCGGTGTCGAGTTCCCCGAGCCGCAGCATCGGTTCGCCTCGCTGACACTCGTACCTAAGGCTGACGAAAAGCTATCCACGAAGGACTTCAAGTCAGACCAAGAAGTCCGCTGGTGCCCGGGCTGCGGCGACTACGCCATCCTGGCGGCCTTCCAGGGCTTCCTGCCCGAGCTCGAGATCCCCCGCGAGAACCTGGTGATCATCTCGGGGATCGGCTGCTCGTCGCGGCTGCCCTACTACGTCAACAGTTACGGCATGCACTCGATTCATGGCCGCGCACCGGCCATCGCGACTGGCCTGGCCGCGTCCCGGCCCGATCTATCGGTGTGGGTGATCACCGGCGACGGCGATGCTCTGTCGATCGGCGGCAACCACTTGATCCACGCGCTACGGCGGAACGTCAACATCAAGATCCTGCTGTTCAACAACCGTATCTACGGCCTGACCAAGGGCCAGTACTCGCCCACGTCCGAGCAGGGCAAGGTCACGAAGTCGACGCCTTTCGGGTCGCTGGACACCCCGTTCAACCCGATCTCGCTGGCGCTCGGCGCCGAGGCCGGCTTCGTGGCGAGGACCATCGACTCCGACCGCAAGCACCTGACCAGCGTCCTGCGCGCGGCCGCCGATCACAAAGGCACTGCGTTCGTGGAGATCTACCAGAACTGCCCGATCTACAACGACGACGCGTTCCTGCCGATCACCGAGCCCGGCCAGCGTGAGCAGCGGATAGTCCGACTCGAGCACGGCGAGCCGATCCGGTTCGGGGCCGACGCGGAGATGGGCCTGCGCGCCGCGCGCTACGGCGGGCTGGAGGCTGTGCCGATCGCCGAGGCCGACCCGGATTCGCTCCTCTCCCACGACGCGCACGCGAGCGATCCGTCCTACGCGTTCGCGCTCTCCCGGCTGGACAGCTCGGACTTCGCGCACACCCCGATCGGCGTCTTCCGCGCGATGCCGCGGCCAAGCTACGACGAGGAGATGTCCGCGCAGATCGACGCGGCGAGGCTGAAGCAAGGCGACGGCGACCTCGCAGAGCTGCTGGCCGGCAGCGACACCTGGCAGGTCGGCTAGCCGTGACGACCCCGAGTGCCGCCAGGCCGGCCCACTCGGGTGGCAACGCCCTCACGCCGGCCAAGACGAGTCCGGTCCGCGTTGACCGGGCCGGCCCCGTTACCACCGTGATCCTCGATCGCCCTGACGTGCGCAATGCCGTCGACGGTCCGACGGCCGCAGCACTCGCCGAGGCGTTCTCCGACTTCGACGCCGACAGCGACGCGTCCGTCGCGGTCCTGTTCGGGGCGGGCGGCACGTTCTGTGCCGGCGCCGACCTGAAAGCCATGGGCAGTCCGCTGGGCAACCGAACCGAGGCCAGCGGGCCCGCGCCAATGGGGCCGAGCCGAATGCGGCTTTCCAAGCCCGTCATCGCTGCCGTAGCCGGCCACGCCGTGGCCGGCGGCCTCGAGCTGGCGCTGTGGTGTGACCTGCGGGTCGCCGAGGAGGACGCGGTCTTCGGCGTATTCTGCCGGCGCTGGGGCGTGCCGCTCATTGACGGCGGTACGGTCCGGCTGCCGCAAGTAATCGGCCTCGGCCGCGCCCTTGACCTGATCCTGACGGGGCGGCCGGTCCCGGCAGCTGAGGCTTATCAGATGGGCCTGGTAACGCGCCTGGTGAAGCATGGCGACGCGCGTGCTGAAGCGGAAATGCTCGCCAGCCAGATCGCCGCCGTTCCGCAGGCCTGCATGCGCAGCGACCGGGCCTCCGCGCTGGACTCGATGGCGCTCGGTTTCGACGACGCGATGGCCAACGAGTTCGCGCTCGGCATGGCCACGCTGTCGGATCCGGGCGTGGTCGAGGGCGTGTCGCGGTTCCGCGGCGGCGCAGGTCGCGGCGGCGCCCCCTCCTGACGCGTGCGGCGGCCCGCGCGATTTGCCAGACTTGCCGTCGTGGATGCCGAGACGCTCGAGCGGACATACCGGGCCGAGGCCACCAGGCTGCGCGCCACCCTGGCCCGGCGCCTCGGCGACGTGGGCCTGGCCGAGGAACTTGTGCAGGATGCCTTCGTCGAAGCGCTCGAGCACTGGCGAGCGGAGGGCGTGCCGCCTAACCCAGGCGGCTGGCTGACAACGACGGCATGGCATAAGGCGATCGACAGGCAGCGCCGGGCCAAGGCCGGGCGGGAGAAGCTCGCACTGCTCGCCGTCACGACGGACCGGACCGCCGACCGCGGCGACGAGCCTGGCAGCGCCGATGCTGACGACGATCTCCTGAGCCTGATATTTGCCTGCTGTCACCCGTCGCTGCCAGCCGATTCCCAGATCTCGCTCACGCTGCGGGCCGTGTGCGGCCTGACGACCGCGGAGATCGCGGCCGCGTTCCTGGTCAGTGAGCAGGCCATGGGCCAGCGGCTGTCGCGTGCCCGCCGGTCGCTTCGCGATGCCTCCGTCGCCGTGCGCATCCCGGATCCAGATGAGCTGGGCGAGCGGCTTGCGGCTGTGCTGGCGGTGGTGTACCTCGTCTTTAACGAGGGCTACCTGGCCAGCGCGGGCCGGACCCCGGCCCGGCGCGATCTCGCGGCCCAGGCTGTGTCGCTCGGCCGGCTGCTGCACCGGCTAATGCCGCGCGAGCCAGAGGTGCTCGGGCTGCTTGCGCTGATGCTGCTGCACGAGTCGCGCGCGGCAGCCCGCTTCGACGGGTGGGGCCGCCTGATCCGGCTGGCCGATCAGGACCGCAGCCGGTGGGACCGTGCGCTGGCAGTGGAGGCGATCAGCCTGCTCGACCGCGCGATCGCCATGCACCAGGCGGGGCCCTACCAGGTGCAGGCGGCCATCGCCGCACTGCACTCGGCGGCGTCGGCGTATGCCGAGACTGACTGGCAGCAGATCCGGCTGTTGTACGACCGGCTTCAGGTCATGACGCCGTCTCCGGTCGTCCAGCTCAACCGGGCCGTCGCCACCCGCTACGTGCTAGGGCCGGATGCCGCGCTGACCGAGGTCGAGCTGCTCGCCGCCGAGCTCGACGACTACCGGCTCTTCCACGCAGTACGAGCCGAGCTGCTGAGCGCCGTCGGCCGGGCCGCGGACGCGCGGGCGGCGAACGAGCGGGCGCTCGCCCTCGCCGCGAACCCGGCCGAACGCGAGCTCATCGCCCGCCGGCTATCGAGCTGAGCTGCCGGCTAGACGCCGCCAACCCAGCGACGCTACATCTCGACGACCGGACGCAGCTCGATGGTGATCAGGCCGCGATCCACTCCGGGCCACGTCCGGGCGACATCGACAGCCTCGTCGTATGTCGCGGCTTCGAGCACCGAGTACCCGCCGAGCGCTTCCTTGGACTCGATAAACGGACCGTCGGTCACGCCGCCCGTCCGCACCGTCCTGGCCGTGTGCGGGCCCTGGAGCTGATGGCCCATGTCGGTGACGGCACCAGCGGCGCCGTGCTTCTCGTACCAGGACATGATCTCTGCGTACCAGGCCTGCTGCTGTTCCTCGGTCAGCTGGGCCGACGCCTCGGTGTTCACGATGAGCATCACGTACTTCATCTTGCGTCCCTCCTGTTAGTAGCGCGGGTGCCCGCGGCAGCACCCTCATGAGATGCCACGAACACCGTCGCCTGATTTTCGACATCAAACATTGCGGTAGGTCCCGCAGCCGAAAATATCCGGCAATATGGTGCACTCAATGCCAACCGGACGGGCCCTCCGGGCGTCATTGTGGGTAGCCAACGACAAGGGAGCTGCGATGAGGGGCACTCGCCGCCCGCCCAAGACCATGCTGACAGCCGCCGTGTGTGCGGCGGCGATCGGCGCCGCTACGACAGTGCCACTGGCAGTAACAGCCACCACGGCGGCTGCCGCGAATACGACGAGCATCTGTACCTCGGCGGCGCATCCGTACATCGCCGGGAAGATTTCAGCAGGCCTCAAGGCAGCTCTCGCGGCCAGGCCTGGGTCCCATGTGGGTCTCGCGATTTCGGACCCCGCCCACGGCCTGAACTGCCAGCTGCATTCGTCGGATCACTTCTACGCAGCCAGCGTCGTCAAGGTTACGATCCTTAGCGCGCTGCTGCTGAAGGTAGGCGGGCCAAGCCACCTGACCGCTACGCAGCGCAACCTCGCTTTTCAGATGATCACGCAGTCCAGCAACAGCGCGGCCAACACGCTGTGGGCCGAGGTGGGCGTGAGTCACGTGCAGGACTTCCTCAACAAGGCGGGCATGGGGCAGACGGTCCTCAACAGCGGCGCCTGGGGGCTCACCCGGATCACGGCTCATGACGAGCTGCGGCTGCTGCAAGTACTGACGAACAGCACGGTGCTCAGCAGCGCTTCCCGCGGTTACGTGCTCACGCTGATGTCCGAAGTCATCGCTTCCGAGCGCTGGGGCGTGTCGGCGGGGGCGCCGACGGCCGAGCAGCTGCATATCAAGAACGGCTGGCTACCGTATCCGGGGGCCGCGGACTGGAACATCAACAGCATCGGCGCGTTCACCGGCCCGAACAACTACCAGATGGTGATCCTTACTGCGCCGCCGAGCGGCGGCACTCAGTCCGAGAGCTATGGCATCCAGACCATCCAGGCCGCCGCCATCGTCTTCAACCGGGACCTCGCCCTGTGGTCGCATGTCTCAAACGCAATCCGGCAAGCCGCGACGCCGGGCGCCAGCGCGCTCCACGCGCCGGGGGGCTGATTCGCGTCGTCTGAGTTCCCTGACTGGCGGTACGCGCCTAACATCGGCGGGCACCCGGACCGCTACGAGCTCGAGAACAACGCCCTCGACGAGGCTGGGCACGTCTTGGGCGCTCTGCACGAGATCGCTCCGTGGGCCGGGCGGACGATCATTGACCTCGGCTGTGGCACCGGCTACTGGCTGAGCCGGTACTCGGTAGACGCGGCCGAGGTCATCGGGATCGAGCCGGACCCGACGCTACGCGCCGCGGCTCGCGCGGCTGCCACGGCGCAACCCAGCGTCCGCGTCCTCGGCGGCTCGGCGGAGTGCCTGCCGCTCGAGAACGACTGCGCGGACATAGTGCACGCGCGTTTCGCCTACTTCTTTCCGCCCGGCACCGATGCCGGGCTTACCGAGGTACTGCGCGTCCTCCGGCCGGGCGGCTGCCTGGTCGCAGTCGACAACGACTACCGGTGGGGCGAGTTCGCCGGAATGCTGGCCGCGTCGGCAACGCGGCCGCCGCTCGCCACCGCTGCCACGGTGGACGCGTGGTGGCGCGATCGGGGCGCGACCAGGCACGAGGTCCGCTCGCGCCTGGACTTCGCGAACCGCGCCGACCTTGCCGCGGTACTGCATATCGAGTTCCCTGCGAATGTGGCGCGCGACTGGCTCCGCCGTCATCCGGCGGTGACGGGACTGAGCTACGGCTACGTGCTGTTCGCGGTGCGAGCCTGACCGCTGTTCCACGACGCCGCGAGGACGCCGAGGCACACAAGCAAGGCGCCAGCGACTTGCGCGATCGTCGGCTGCTGGTGCAGGACGATAGCGGCGAGCACCAGCGCGGCCGCAGGCTGGAGCAGCAGCAGTAGCGAGGACATCACGGCAGGCAGGCGTGGCAGGGACGACGTGATAAGCAGCCATCCCGCGGTCTGGCTTAGCAACGCGAGCACTAGCAGCCACCCCAGCGAGTGCCATGACACGGCGAGGTGCATGCTGCCGAACGGCAGGCCGAGGATGACGGCGCCGACAGCGGCGCCGACAGTGGCGTCAGCGAGCTGGCCGGCGACGTGCGGTGTGCGGCCGGCTGTGCTGCGCAGGATCAGCAGGAAGCACGCGTACGCCGCCGATGTGCCGAGGCCGTAACCGACACCCGCCAGCGGATGCAGCCCGGCCGTTTGGCCACCCAGGATGCCGGACACGAGCACCACTCCTGCCAGCACCACCGGCAGCATCAGCAGGTAGCGGCGCTCAGGCCGGTCTCGCAGCGCGAGCCACGCGAACGCCGCGACGAACAGCACCTGCAGGTTGCCGAGCACCGTCGCCACGCCGGCGCCGACGTCGGTGATCGCGTGATTCCAGAGGACCAGGTCGATGGCCAGGAAAAGGCCTGCTAGCAGCGCATTACGGCGACTTGCGGCCGGTCGCGGCCCGAGCCTGCGCTGCTCGAGTACCGCCAGCGGCACCAGGATCGGAAGCGCGAGCGCGCAGCGATAGAACGCAGTGGCGATGGCGTCGGCATGAGCGAGAGTAACCAGGATCGCGGAGGAGGAGATGCAGGCCGCACCCAAGATCGCCGTCAGCACCGGTCGCCGGTCGCCGCGGGCGGCCACCTGAGCGCCGTCGCCTGGCGCGGTACCGTCCCCGGTCGCGCCCGGTCGGGAGGTGCGGTCAACAGCGGTGGCGGTAATGACCGTCTCGCTGTACGGTACTGACATGGGCATTAGCCTAGCTGGCAGCCGTGACAGCGGTCAAAGCCACTTTGATGCTGATGAGATCGAGGCGATGACGGGTTGCGTCGACCTCATCAACACTGGTCGTGGCCGGAATCGGGAGGGGCTTCGCACCGTCGGCAACCTTCAGGCGATGGCAGACAAATATGCGTTCGCAGGTGTTCGCGGCTCGGCCGCCGACCTGCCGCTAGCGCGCGACTACCGGGCCCGGCTCGACGCGATCGTCACCAGCTGCGAGGCGGGTGACGAGCCGGGCGCCATCGCGCAGATTAACGCGCTGCTGTCGCAGACCGGCGCCAGCCCGCAGGTAGTCGCCCACGACGGCCGCGGTCCGCACCTGCACGTTTCACGCCCGACGGCGCCGCTCGCCGACCGGATGGCCGCGCACTTCGCGATGGGCCTGGCGTGGCTCGTGGTGGCCGGCGAGGCGCGCCGGGTCCACAGCTGCGAGTCTCCGACCTGCCGAGACGTCTTCGTAGATCTCTCGAAGAACAGGTCACGCCGCTACTGTGACAGCCGCACGTGCGGCAATCGCCTCCACGTCGCCGCGTACCGGGCCCGAAAACACCAGGCGGGACCGGCAACCTGACCGGCGTCGGCTCACCGGAGACAGCGTGCGAAGGCACCGCGCGCCGCTTCACTGATCCCGCTTCACACCCTCGACCGGGCCACTCGCGGTGACGACACCGATCGGGCAGGACACGCCCGTGCCGTGGTCGGGGCAGTACCCGTACGGGTTCTTGTTGTCCGAGAGGTACTGCTGGTGGTAGTCCTCGGCGAAGTAGAACTCGCCCGCGGGCACGATCTCCGTCGTGATCTCGCCGTAACCGGCGTCGGACAGCCGCTTCTGGTAGCTGGTCCGCGACTCCTCGGCCTCAGCCTGCTGCTGTGGCGAATGGTAGAAGATCGCCGACCGGTACTGCGAGCCGATGTCGTTGCCCTGGCGCATCCCCTGCGTGGGGTCATGCGACTCCCAGAACACCTTCAGCAGTTCCGGATAAGACACGTTGGCTGGGTCGAAGACCACGCGTACCGACTCGGCGTGGCCGGTGCGACCGCTGCAGACTTCCTCGTACGTCGGATTGGGGGTAAAACCGCCCGCATAGCCGACCGCGGTCGACACGACGCCGGGAGTCTGCCAGAAGTCCTTCTCGGCACCCCAGAAGCAGCCCAGCGCGAAGTCAGCGACCTCGGTGCCCGCCGGGTACGGGGGCGCGAGCGGCGTGCCCAGCACCTCGTGTCGATCGGGGACCCGCATAGCCGTCTCCCGGCCCGGCAGCGCGTCCTCCGCCGTCACCATCTGCGTCTTGCGGAATCCAAATACGCTCACAGCTCCTCCTTGTTTCGCCGCCCTGCAACAACGACCGGGGCTGCCGCCGGATTCCCGGCCGGCGGCAGGCGACCCGACCGGCCGGCACTCGCCGCCGTTGCCGCCCGTTATGCCGCTTCCGCCCCAGTATGGCTACTTGAGGTTGTTCAGGTTCAGGACTTGGTTAGCGGGCGGCGCGACCGGTTCCGGGGCGGAGTTCCAGCGCGAGTAGAGGACCACCTCGTTCGGGCCACCGCCGGTAGTTGCCGCCAGCGGGTAGTGCTGGCTAGCTGAGCTGACGTACAGCATGCTGCCATCGGCGGCGCGCAGCGCCCACGTGTTCTGACCGTCGATTGTCTTGCGACCAGCCTCGGTCAGCTTGGGCACCTGACCAGAGGTAAGCGGACCGGTGAGGCTCGACATGCTGAGATCGCCGGTCAGCTGGCTGGCCTGCGACGGCGTGAGCTGAAGCCATTTCCCGCACACCACTGCGCAGGCACTCGTCGGCGCCTTGACCTGCTGCAGGAACAGCCGCGTTGCCTTGATGTATATCGTGCTGTTCAGGCCGATGACCTGGAACGGCGCGCCGTTCTCGCTGACAGTCCCCGATACGTCCCCGTTCCTGTGCATGTCCAGGTTGACGCTAATCGGGAGGCCGTTGTTGGTCAGGTGCCCGGAGACATGGACGCTCTTCGCCTGCCGCACGGACGACTGCATAGACGTGACCAGGGCCGCGGCCGACGGCTCGGCTGTGGCGCCACCGGCCGAGCTGCCTGCCGGGGGGCTGGGCGACCCGCTCGGCGATCCGCCGCCGCCGCAGCCTGCGATGACGATGGCCGCACTGGCGGCCGCGGCGACCGTAGCTGCTCTGGCTGGGATGGCCATGATCGGTGACCCCCGATCCTGCGATTTCAGGACATGCGCCGTCGCCGATGCGCCTACCCCGTGCGCCCTACCCCGTGCGCTCGACCACGAACTCGCACAAAGCCTCGAATGCGGACCTGGCCGGGACGCTGGGCAGACCCAGGATGTGCGTCCTTGCCTCCTCGGCCCAGCGGCGCGTATCGGCCTTCGCGAGCTCCATCGCCGGGCTGTTGCGCAGCAGGGCAAGCGCCTCGGCCTGCAGCGCCGGGTCGGTTAGCTCGCCCATGCCGAGCAGCTCGATGAGCCTGCCATCCGCGTTCCCCGGTGATCCGAGCGCGTGCAGCATCGGGAGGGTCCGGACGCCCTCCCGCAAGTCGGTGCCAGGGGTCTTGCCGGACTGGGCCGAATCGCTGGCTACGTCGAGAATGTCGTCGGATAGCTGGAACGCGACGCCGAGCGCGGCGCACGCGGGCGTGATGCGCTCGGTGACGCCGGCTGGTGCGCCGGAGTACATGGCGCCAAACCGGCCTGAGGTCGCGATCAGCGACGAGGTCTTCTCGGTGACCACTGACATGTAGTGCTTGAGCGGGTCGCCACCTGGCGGGCAGCCGACGGTCTCCGCGATCTGGCCGGTGACCAGGCGCTCGAACGTCTCCGCCTGGATGCGAATGGCGTCCGCGCCGAGATCGGCGAGTATCGCGGACGCCTTGGCGAACAAGTAGTCGCCAGTCAGGATGGCGACGGTGTTACCCCACCGCGAGTTGGCGCTGACGCTACCACGGCGAACGACGGCCTCGTCCATGACGTCGTCGTGATACAGCGTCGCCAGGTGGGTCAGCTCGACGGCCACGGCGGCCGGGACGATCCGGGGATCCTGCGGGTCGCCGAACTGCGCGGCGAGCAAGACGAGCGTCGGCCGGAATCGCTTGCCACCAGCGTTCATCAGGTGCGCGGACGCATTGCCCAGCACGCCATGGGTGGCCTGCGCGGCCGCGCGCAGGCCTTCCTCGACTAGGGCGAGCCCGTCGACGACATCCGACGCGAGCGCTGCGTCGTTGAGTTCCATCGGAACGGCGGCAATCACGTGGGTCCCCTCATGCCTGCGCAGCTGACTGGCAGGCGAGTCATAGCCGAGGCTATCCTCCAGCCCGTCCTCTCGGTATGCAGACACCTCGGTGAAGCCTGGACAGCGGTCCTAGCCTTAGCGGACGAAGAGCTGGCTGGCCGCATGGTTCGCCAGGTTCAGCAGCGGTTGCGGGATCACGCCGAGCACGACGGTCGCTGCCGCTCCGATTGCGACAGCGGCGCCCGTGTAGGCGCTCGGCCGCACGACGACCGGCCCCTCGATCGCGGGTTCGCTAAAGAACATCAGGACGATCGCCCGGACATACGGGAACGCCAGGATGGCGCTGCTGATGACGCCGACGACCACTAGCGGCAGCGCGCCACCCTGGATCGCGGCGTCAAAGACTGCGAACTTGCTGGTGAAGCCGCTGGTGAGCGGGATGCCAGCGAAGGCGATCAGGAACAGCGCGAAGACCCCGGCCACGAGCGGCGAACGCCTGCCGAGGCCTGCCCAGCTCGACATGTGCGCCGCCTCGCCGCCGCGGTCGCGCACGAGGGTCACGACCGCGAACGCGCCGATCGTGGCGAAGCCGTATGCCGCCAGGTAGAACATGCTGCCGGACAAGCCGGCCTTGTTCGCAGCGATGACGCCGGTCAGGATGTAACCCGCCTGTGCGATCGATGAGTACGCGAGCAGCCGCTTCATGTCAGTCTGCGTGATCGCGATGACAGAGCCCACGAGCATCGTAAGGATGGCCACGGCCCACAAGGCCGGCCGCCAGTCCCAGGTCAGGTTCCCGAGCGCCACGTAGAACACCCGCAGTAGCGCACCGAAGGCGGCTACCAGCGTGCAGGATGACATCAGCGCCGTGACCGGCGTCGGCGCGCCCTGGTAGACGTCCGGCTTCCAGGCGTGGAACGGCACCGCGCCGATCTTGAACAGCAGCCCGATGCCGAGCAGGGCGATTCCCGCGTACAGCAGGGTCGACGACGCCGTGCCGGACTGCGCCGCCGTCGCGATCGCGGCTAGCCGCACCGAGCCTGCGTACCCGTACAGCATGGCCACGCCGAAGATGAAGAACGCCGACGAGAAGGCACCGAGCAGGAAGTATTTCATCGCTGCTTCCTGCGACAGCAGCCGACGCCGCCGGGCCAGGCCGCAGAGCAGATACAGCGGCAGCGACAGCACCTCGAGCGCGATGAACATCGTCAGCAGGTCGTTGGCGGCGGTGAACAGCAGCATGCCGCCCACCGCGAACAGCGTCAGCGGGTAGACCTCGGTATGCGAGAGCCCGGCGAGCAGGCCCTCGCGCTCCTCGGCACTGCCGGGGACGGCCGCTGCCTGCGGCGTGAACGCGCTCACCTCGTGCGAAGACTCGGCGATCAGCAGCACGCTGACGAATGCCAGGACCAGGATCGTCCCCTGGATGAACAGCGTCGGCCGGTCCACCCCGACGGTGCCGACAGCGGCCACCGCACCTGCCCGGCCGCCGGTGAAGATCGGACTGTTCGCTCCCAGGACTACGGTCAGCACTAGCGCGCCGGCCAGGCTGCCGAGAGACAAGGCGACGTGCATGGGCCGCCGCAGGTCGCGGCCCACGAATGCCTCGATAAGCACGCCCGCCAACGCCGCACCGAACACCAGCAGCATCGGCGAGAGCAGGCTCCACTCGATGTGCGGCGTCGGGATCGTCGGCGCGGCGGCGGCCAGGTACCCGGTCACCGAGAGCTCCCTTGCTTCAGTACGACGGTCTTGCCGGTCGCGAGCTTGCCTATGTCAAACACTCGCGTGAAGTCCCTTGCCGCGACGTGTGCGACTGGCGTCACCGGGTGCGGCGGCACCGGGTCGGTGCTATGCGTGCCGACCAGCGTGCTGTGCACAGCCGGGTTGATGATGTTGAGCACCGGCCGGGGATAGATGCCGAGCACCACGATCAGGGCGATCAGCGGGCCGATGGCCCACAGTTCTCGCGGCTTCAGGTCGGGCATGTTCGCGACCTCTTCGCGCACCGGTCCTGTCATCGTGCGCTGGTACATCCACAAGATGTAGATGGCGGCCAGGATGATGCCGAGTGTCGCCAGCACCGCGGCCGCCTCGTACCTGGTGAACGTGCCGACTAGCACCAGGAACTCGCTGACGAACGTGTTCAGGCCTGGCAGGGACAGGCCGGCGAGGCCGGCGATGAGGAACAGCCCGGCCAGCACGGGGGCAACCTTCTGCACGCCGCCGTAGTCAGAGATCAGGTGCGACCCGCGCCGGCTCACCAGGAACCCGGCGAGGATAAACAAGGCGCCCGTCGCGAACCCGTGGTTAACCATGTAGAGCGTCGCCCCCGACTGCCCCTGTGACGTCATCGCGAAGATGCCGAGCGTGATGAGGCCCATGTGCGACACCGACGTGTAAGCGATCAGGCGCTTCATATCCGCCTGACCGATCGCCACGATGGCGCCGTACAGCACGCCGATGACAGCGAGCGTGATGATCAGCCCGGTGAAGTAGTGCGCCCCGGCCGGGAACAGATCCAGGCAGTACCTGATCATGCCGAAGGTGCCGACCTTGTCGAGGACGC
This sequence comes from Streptosporangiaceae bacterium, assembly GCA_035472835.1. Classification (GTDB taxonomy): domain Bacteria; phylum Actinomycetota; class Actinomycetes; order Streptosporangiales; family Streptosporangiaceae; genus JAJYUU01. Next base: position 29,715 of record DATIOU010000233.1, read on the forward strand.
CGACGAGCAGCACGGCGGCGCCGGGCTGCGCCGACGTCGCGGCGTCCGGCAGCCACGTGTGGAACGGCCACAGCGGCGCCTTGATCGCGAACGCGATGAAGAAGCCGAGGAACAGCCACTTCTGCACCGTCGAGCTCAGCACCACGTGCGTCAAGGACGTGAACAGGAACGTGCCCTGGTGCCCGTTGTGGCTGGAGTACACGAATAGCGCGATGATCGCGACCAGCATGAGCAGGCCGCCGAGGAGGCTGTAGAGCAGGAACTTGACCGCGGCGTACTGGCGCTGGCCCACCCCGAAACTGCCGATCATGAAGTACATCGGCACGAGCATGGCCTCGAAGAAGACGTAGAACAGGAAGACGTCGGTGGCCGCGAAGACGCCGATCATCATCGTCTCGAGCACCAGCATCATCACGAAGTACGACTTGACGCTGCGCAGCCGCGGCTGGCGCGGAACGCCTGTCCTGGCCGAGGCATCGGCCGCGGCGGCGATCGCAGCCGCCGACACGTCCTCGACGTCGTTCCAGGATGCGAGCAGCACGACGGGCGTCAGCACAACGGTCATGAGGATCAGCACGAGCGCGATGCCGTCGACGCCGACTGCGTAGTGCACGCCGAACTGCGGGATCCACTGATATGTCTGGGTGAACTGGAACCGCGGGCCGCCAGTCTTGTACTGCACGGCCATGGCGATCGTGACGGCGAGGGTCGCCACCGAGAACAGCAGCGCGAGGCGCTTGACCAGCAGATCGCGTGCCCGCTTGTCGGCCGGGCTGCCAGGCGCCGACCTGCCGGGTGTCAGCGCTATCACGGCAGCGCCAAGGAGCGGGATCGCACCCGCTACCGTCAGCCAGGGGAAATTGCTCATCAGATCTGCAGCCTCACCAGCTCTATAGCCTCACCAGCAGGAACGCGCCGACCAGCAGCACGGCCCCGACCAGCATGGACAGCGCGTACGACCGCACGAACCCCGATTCCCACCGACGCAGCCGCCCCGAGCCGCCGCCGAACGTGGCTGCGACGGTGTTCACCAGCCCGTCCAGCCCGCGGTTATCGAAGAACACCGACAGCCGGGTTAGCCACTGACCCGGCCGCATCAGCAGTCCCTCGTTCAGGGCGTCGCCATACAGGTCTTTGCGAGCCGCGACCGTGATCGGGCTACCGACTGGCGCGGTCACCGGGACCTCACGCCGGCCGTAGATCGCCCAGGCGATGGCCCCGCCGATCACGACGAGCACGAGCGTCACGACGCCGTACTTGGTCCAGATGCCGTGCGACACCGGTGGTACGCCCGTGACCGGGCCCAGGAAGTTCAGCAGCCGGTTGCCGACGATCAGGAACGCGCCCGCGCCAGCCGAGCCGATCGCCAGCACGATCATCGGCGAGGTCATCACCGCCGGCGCCTCATGCGGGTGGACGCCGTCATCCCAGCGCCGCCCGTTGGCGAACGTCATGAACATGACCCTGGTCATGTAGAACGCGGTGATGCCGGCCCCGATCAGGGCGGCTGTGCCGAGCAGGGCGCCGGATACGCCGCCCTTGTCGAAGGCCGCGTCGATGATCGGGTCCTTGGTGAAGAAGCCGGAGAGTGGCGGGACGCCGATGATGGCGAGATAGCCAAGCCCGAACGTGACCCACGTGATGGGCATGATCTTCGCCAGGCCGCCGAAGCGGCGCATGTCGACCTCGTCGTTCATCTCGTGCTTCACCGCGCCGGCGCCGAGGAACAGGCCCGCCTTGAAGAAGCCGTGCGCGAGCAGGTGGGCGATCGCGAACACGTAGCCGGCCGGGCCGAGTCCGGCGGCCAGCATCATGTAGCCGATCTGGCTCATCGTGGATCCGGCCAGGGCCTTCTTGATGTCGTCCTTCGCGCATCCGATGATCGCGCCGACGAGCAGCGTGACGGCGCCGACGATGGCGACCGCCAACCTGGCGTCTGCGGTCAGATTGAAGATGGGCGCCGACCGGACGATCAGGTAGACGCCCGCGGTGACCATCGTCGCGGCGTGGATCAGGGCCGACACCGGGGTCGGGCCCTCCATGGCGTCGAGCAGCCAGGACTGGAGCGGCACCTGGGCGGACTTACCGCAGGCGCCGAGCAGTAGCAGAAGGCCGAGCGCTGTCGCCACGCCGTGGCTCGCGGAGCCGATGGCGCCGAAGACGCCGGTGAACGTGACCGAGCCGAATTGAGCGAACATCAGCATGATCGCCACCGACAGGCCGACGTCCCCGACGCGGTTCGCGATGAATGCCTTCTTGGCCGCGGTCGCCGCCGTGGGTTTGTACTGCCAGAACCCGATGAGCAGGTAGGACGCCAGGCCGACGCCTTCCCAGCCCGCGTACAAGGCGAGGTAGTTACTGCCGAGCACCAGCAGCAGCATCGCGACCAGGAACAGGTTCATGTAACCGAAGAACCGGCGGCGCTCCGGGTCGTTCGCCATGTAGCCGACCGCGAAGATGTGGATAAGCGAGCCGACTCCGGTGATCAGCAAGACGAAGCAGATGGACAGCTGGTCGATCCGCAGGCCGAGCGGGATCTGGAACCTGCCGACGTCAATCCACTGGAAGACGGTGAGCTCGCGGACGCGCTGGCCGGCCGGGTAGCCGAGCATCTGCACGTACGCCGCCACTGCATACGCGAAGGCCAGCACCGGCATGGCCACGCCGAGCAGGTGGCCCCATGAGTTAGTGCGCTTGCCGCCGAGCAGCAGGACCGCTGCGCCGAGCCCTGGCAACGCCAGCACCAGCCACGCGGCGTTCTGGATACCGCTGGCGTGCAAGGGTTGCGGCGTCGACGATGCCGCCGCGAGGGCATGCGACATCAGCGCACCGTGGACTGAGCCGGTCATGGCTCCCTCTCGTCAGTACTTCATCAGGTTCGCGTCGTCCACCGACGCAGACCTGCGGGATCGGAATATGGCGGTGAGGATCGCCAGCCCGACGACCACTTCGGCGGCCGCGACCACCATCACGAAGAAGGCGATCACCTGGCCGTCAAGCCCGCCGTGCATCCGGGAAAACGCCACGAACGCCAGGTTGGCGGCGTTGAGCATCAGCTCGATGGACATGAACACGACGATCGCGTTGCGCCGTACCAGCACGCCGACGGCCCCGATGACGAACAAGATCACCGAGAGGGCGATGAAGTGTGCCGGAGTAACCACTACTGATCACCTGCCTGGCTGTCGCCGTTCGTGGCCGGCGCGCCGGGCCCGCCTGGCAGCGGCGCCGGCACGCTCGGGCCGCGGCCCGATATGACCTGACTCACCGACAGCTCCGACTGCGTGCCGTCCGGCAGGAGCGCCGGCATGTCGACGGCGTTGTGCTGCGCATACGTACCAGGACCGGGCAACGGCGTCGGCCGGCCGCTGGCGACCCGTTGCGCGGCGAGGTCGCGCTGCGTTGGCTTGGGCTTCAGCCGCTCGCGATGAGCCAGGACCATGGCACCGAGGGCGGCCGTGATCAGCAGTGCGCTGGTGATCTCGAAGGGATAGAGGTACCTGGTGAAGATCAGGCGAGCCAGGCTCGTGACGTTGGCGTCGCCGAATTTGGCGGTCGATGGCGCGGCTGGCCCGATGACTGCGTGGCCGATGACGAGGCTGAGGAGCACCAGCATGGCGATGCCGCCTAGCGTCGCCCACAGCCGCTGTCCCCGGATCGTCTCGATGACGGAGTCGGCGGCTGAGATGCCGACGATCATCAGGACGAACAGGAACAGCATGAGGACAGCACCGGTATAGACAATGATCTGGACCAGGGCCAGGAACGGGGCGCCCAGCATCAGGTAGAGGATGGCCAGGCAGAGCATCACGACGGCGAGCAAGACCGCGCAGTGCACGGCCTTGCGCGCGAGCACCATGCCGAGTGCGGCCGCGACCGCGACGATCGCCAGTATCCAGAACCCGACGAGCCTGGTGGTCTCGGTCGCCGAGCCGGCCAGCACGATGGCGTGGTTCACTGCTCCCCCTCTGGCTCAGACCGGGCCAGCATCGCGCCAAGCTGGTAGTAGTCCTCCTCGGTCGCGCCAAGCCGCAGGGGGTGCGGGGGGGCCTCCATACCCGGCTGCAAAGGCGCGACGAGCTGTTCCTTGGTCCAGATGAGGCTTTCCCGGCTGTCGTCGGCGAGCTCGTACTCGTTGGTCATGGTCAGCGCCCGCGTCGGGCACGCTTCGATGCAGAGCCCGCACAGGATGCAGCGCAGGTAGTTGATCTGGTACACCCGGCCGTACCGCTCGCCGGGCGAGTAGCGCTCCTCGGGCGTGTTGTCCGCGCCCTCCACATAGATGGCGTCCGCCGGGCACGCCCAGGCGCAGAGCTCGCAGCCGATGCACTTCTCCAGCCCGTCTGGCCACCGGTTGAGCTGGTGCCGGCCGTGAAAGCGCGGCGCTGTCGGCCGCTTTACTTCCGGGTACTCGACGGTGTCGACCTTCCGGAACATCTGCCGGAAGGTGACGCCGAATCCCTTGATCGAGTTGAGGAAGTCAGGCACCGGAGACCTCCTTCGTGTCGTCTCCCGGCACCCCGGTCAGCACCGTCTCGCCCGGGCTCGCGCCCCCGAGTCCGTGGTAATGCGGCAGGTCGAGTGGTGGGGTTGGGAACGGGGCCGACGGCGGTGCTTCGCCAGCCCCGGCCGCGCGCTCTTCGGCGGCCTCTATGGCGAGGCGCTCGGCGCGCTCGGAAGCGGACTCCCAGCGCCACAGCAGGATCAGCAGGACAAGGAAGATCCCGCCGCCGATGACGTAGACAGCTGGGCTGCCGCCCTGGCGGCGGTAGACCCTTGCGGTCGCCACGATGAGCGTCCAGACCAGCGCCGACGGGATCAGCACCTTCCAGCCGAGCTTCATCAGCTGGTCGTAGCGGATCCGGGGCAGCGACGCGCGCAGCCAGAAGAAGACGAAGATGAAGCCGAGCACCTTGGCCAGGAACCACAGCAGCGGCCACCAGCCCGTATTAGCACCCGACCACACGCTGATCGGCCACGGCGCTCGCCAGCCACCCAGGAACAGGGTCGTCGTCAGCGCGGATACGGTGATCACGGCGACGTACTCAGCGAGCTGGAGCATCGCGAACTTCAGCGATGAGTACTCGGTGTGGTATCCGCCGACCAGCTCGCCCTCGCCCTCCGGCAGGTCGAACGGCAGCCTGTTGGTCTCGCCCACCATCGTGATCAGGTAGATCACGAACGAGGGCAGCAGCAGGACCGCGTACCACGATGGCCAGTGCCAGATGTAACCGAAGAAGCGGAATTCCGCCCCGTGGATCTGTGCGGCGACGATGTCCGAGGTGGATAGCGAGCCCGCGTAGAGGAAGACCGGGACCCACGACAGGCCCATGGCGATCTCGTAGCTGATCACCTGGGCCGATGACCGGAGCCCGCCGAGCAGCGAATACGGCGACTGGGCAGACCAGCCGGCCAGGACGATTCCGTAGACGCCGAGGGAACTCATCGCGAGCACCAGCAGCACGGCGACCGGCAGATCCGTCAGCTGAAGCGGTGTGCGATGGCCGGCGATCGAGACGACCGGGCCCCACGGAATCACGGCGAAGCTGACGAAGGCGGGGATGACCGCAATCGCCGGCGCGATCACGAACAAGAGCCGGTCTACGCCACGCGGCACTATGTCTTCGACGAGCGCCAGCTTGATGCCGTCCATCAGGGACTGGAGCAGACCGAACTTGCCTGCCCGGTTCGGGCCGGGGCGCTGCTGCATCCGGCCGATGACGCGCCGCTCAGCCCAGATCGCCATGAGAGTCGTGACGAGCAGGAAAACGAAGACGACGAGCACCTTGAGCACGACGATCCACCACGCGTCGTGGCCGAAGCTGGGCGGCAGCGTCGGCACGTCGCTGGCGGGCGAGCCGGCCGCTAGGCCAGTCATGCCGTGCTCCTCACCGGTACTTCGCCGCTGACCGAGACGATCGAGCCATGACCGGCGCGGAGCGCCGACCTGACGGGGCTGCCGGCCGAGTTGGTCGGCAGCCAGACGACGCGGTCGGGCATGTCTGCGATCTCCACGGGAACAGTAATAGCGCCGTGACCGGTTGCCACGGTTACCTTGCCGCCGTCGGCCGTGCCGGCCTCAGCCGCGGTAGCAGCCGACATGCGCGCGACGGCGGCGCGCGCCGTACCGGCCAGATTCGGCTCACCAGCCTGCATCCGGCCAGCGTCGAGGAGATTATGCCAGGTGGCCAGCAACGCCCGGCCTGGACCCGGCGGCGCGGCGAGGCCGAGCTGGCTGATCTGACCAGACGGCGCTTCCAGTGCGCCCTGGTTGTGCTGGCTCGGCGCGGGCGAGAGCGCCGGTGACTGCGTCAGCATGGTGAGCTCGCGGCGGGCGGCGGCTCCGTCTGGCAGGCCGAAGTGGACGTCCATCTCGTCGGCAATCGCGGCCAGCACCCCGAGGTCTGTACGTACGGATGGCACGGCGAGCGCAGCGGTGAACGTGCCGGGCCGCCCTTCCCAGTTGACGAACGTGCCCTGCTTCTCGGCCACCGCCGCGACCGGGAACACGACGTCGGCGCGGTCTGTCACCTCGCTGACGCGTAGCTCGAGGCTGACCACGAATCGCGAAGCCTCGATGGCCGCCAGCGCCGCAGCAGGGTCGGGCAGGTCGTTCGGGTCCACGGCCCCGATCACAAGCGCGTCGATGTCGCCGCGGCCGGCCGCAGCGAGTATCTCGCTCGTGCTGCGGCCGGCCTCGGTCGGCAGCGCAGCGATGCCCCAGGCTCGCGCGACCTCGCCGCTGGCCTGCGCGGTGCCGAGCCGGCGTCCGCCCGGCAGCAGGCTGGGCAGTGCACCTGCCTCGATCGCGCCGCGCTCGCCAGCGCGCCGAGGTATCCAGGCCAGGCGCGCGCCCGTCTGCGCGGCAAGCCGCGCCGCGGCCGACAGAGCGCCGGGGACCTCGGCCAAGCGCTCGCCGACAAGGATCGCGGCGCCGGGCTGCCGAAGGGCCGCCGCGGCCGGTACATCCGAATCGGACCCGGTGGCCTTGGCCAGCGCGGTCAGAGCCGCGGTCTCGGCGCCGGGCACCGTCGGTAGCAGCGTGCCTGAGAGCTTCGCCAGGCCAAGGCTGGCGAGCGCGGCGAGCGAGTACACAGCCGTACCGTGGTGGCGCACGGCCTTGCGGAGCCGGAGGAACACGATCGGGCTCTCGTCCTCGGGCTCGAAGCCGGCCAGTAGCACGGCCGGGGCGTGCTCAAGCTCGGCGTACGTCAGGTTCACCCGGCCGCCGACATGCTCGGCCAGGAACTGGAGCTCCTCAGCCGTGTGCGGCCTAGCGCGCATGTCGATGTCGTTGCTCGCCAGCGCGACCCGGGCAAATTTGGCGTACGCGTAGGCGTCCTCGAGCGTGAGCCGGCCACCGGGCAGCACGCCCGCCCGGCCGCGGGCGGCCAGCAGGCCCTCGGCCGCGGCGGTCAGCGCGGCCGGCCAGGAGGCCGGCTGGAGCACGCCGTTCTCGTCCCGAACGAGGGGGCTGACCAGCCTGTCGGGCTGCGTCGCATACGTGAACGCCCAGCGGCCTTTGTCGCAGTTCCACTCCTCATTGACTGCCGGGTCGTTCCCGGCCAGCCGCCGGGTAACGGCGCCACGTCGGTGGTCGGTGCGCTGGCGGCAGCCGGATGCGCAGTGCTCGCACACGCTCGGGGACGAGACCAGGTCGAATGGCCGCGCCCGGAATCGGTACGACGCCCCGGTGAGCGCGCCGACCGGGCAGATCTGCACTGTGTTACCGGCGAAGTAGGAGTTGAACGGGACGCCCTCGGCCACGCCGACTTGCTCCTGCGGACCGCGGTCAAGGAGCTCGATCAGCGGGTCGCCCGCGATCTCATCGGCGAACCTGGTGCACCGGGCGCACTGAATGCACCGCTCGCGGTCCAGGAGTACCTGAGTCGACAGGGCGATCGGCTTCGGGAACGTGCGCTTCGGGCCGTGGAACCGGGTCTCACCCTGACCTGTGGACATCGCCTGGTTCTGCAGCGGGCACTCGCCGCCCTTGTCGCACATCGGGCAGTCGAGCGGGTGGTTGACGAGCAGCAGCTCCATCATGCCGCGCTGCGCTTTCTCCGCCACCGGAGAGGTGAGCTGCGTTCGGACAACCATGCCGTCAGTCACTGTGGTCGTGCACGACGCCGGCGGCTTGGGCTGGCCTTCTACCTGGACCAGGCACTGACGGCAGGCGCCGATCGGAGCCAGCAGCGGGTGGTCGCAGAACCTCGGGATCTGAATGCCGAGCTGCTCGGCCGCCCGGATGATCAGGGTGCCCTTCGGCACCGTGATCTCGAAGCCGTCTATGGTCACCGTCACGCCGTCAGCGGGCTTTGCCAGTTCGGTGCCGGCCTGACCGGCTGAGCCGGACTGCTGCACTGTCATCGGGCCGACTCCAAGGCGAAGAGGGTCGAAGCTGCCGGGTCGAACGGGCACCCGCCGTGGCGCAGGTGCTCGATGTACTCGTCCCTGAAGTACTTGATCGACGAGGCGACCGGCGCCTGGATCGAGTCGCCGAGCGCGCAGAACGCCCGGCCGGTGATGTTGTCGCAGATGTCGAGCAGCTTCGCCAGGTCCGCCTCGCTGCCCTCGCCCGCCTCAAGCTGCTGGAGGAGCTGGACGACCCAGTAGCTGCCCTCCCGGCACGGCGTGCACTTGCCGCACGACTCGTGCTGATAGAACTCGCACCACCGGAGCGCCACGCGGACCACGCAGGTGGTCTCGTCGAAGAGCTGGATCGAACGGGTGCCGAGCATCGATCCGGCCGCCGCGACGGACTCGTAGTCCAGCGGAACGTCGAGGTGCTCGTCGGTGAATAGCGGCGTCGAGGAGCCTCCCGGCGTCCAGAACTTGAGCCGGTGCCCGGCCCGGATACCGCCCGCTAGCTCAAGCAGCTGGCGGAGCGTCACGCCGAGCGGGGCCTCGTACTGTCCTGGGGTGGTGACGTGACCGGAGAGCGAGAACAGCCCGAAGCCCTTGGACTTCTCGGTGCCGAAGCGGGCGAACTCCTTGGCGCCATACCGGAGGATGTACGGGACCGTGGCGATCGACTCGACGTTGTTGACCACGGTCGGACAGGCGTACAGCCCGGCGACCGCCGGGAACGGCGGCTTCAGCCGCGGCTGGCCGCGGAAGCCCTCGAGCGAGTCGAGTAGCGCCGTCTCCTCGCCGCAGATGTAGGCGCCGGCACCAGCGTGCACGACCACATCCACGTTCAGGTCCGAGCCCAGGATCTTGCTCCCGATATAACCGGCCTCCCGGGCTTCGTCCACCGCGTGCTGAAGCCGCCGGATCACGTGCAGGACCTCGCCGCGGATGTAGATGAATGCCCGTTCGGCCCGGATGGCGTAGCAGGTAATGATGGCGCCCTCGATGAGCGCGTGCGGGTTGTTGAACAGCGTCGGCATATCCTTGCACGCGCCGGGCTCCGACTCGTCTGCGTTGACCACGAGGTAGTGCGGCTTGCCGTCGCCCTGCGGGATGAAGCCCCACTTGACGCCCGTCGGGAAACCGGCTCCGCCGCGACCGCGGAGCGCGGAGTCCTTGAGGGTCTGGATGACCTGATCGGGCTGCATCGCGAGCGCGTCAGGGAGGGCCTTGTATCCCCCGTGTCGTTTGTAGGCAGCGAGCGTAAACGCGTCAGGCTCGTCCCAGTGGGCGCTGAGCTCGGGGATGAGGATCGTCGACACTACTGCCTGCCTCCGTCGTCTGGCGTCCAGCCATGTTCCTTGGCAATGCTGAGGCCCGCCAGCGTCGGCTGACCGGCGGTGTTGCCCTCGGCCGCCTGGCGATCCGGGAACCCGGCCAGGATCTTCGACGCCTGCTTCCAGGTGCAGAGGCGCGGCGCACCCCTCGTGGGCTTGACGTCGGCGCCAATCCGTAGCCCATCGATGAGGTCGCGCGCCGACTGCGGAGTCATATTGTCGAAAAACTCCCAGTTGACCATCACGACTGGCGCGTAGTCACAGGCGGCGTTGCACTCGACGTGCTCGAAGCTGACCTTGCCGTCGGGCGTGACCTCATCGATGCCGACGCCGAGATGCTCCTTGATCTCAGCGAGGATCGCGTCACCGCCCATGACGCCGCAGAGCGCGTTGGTGCAGACACCGACGTGGTACTCGCCCACGGGCTTGCGTTTGTACATCGTGTAGAACGACACGACACCGGTCACGTCGGCTTCAGTCAGGCCGAGCTGGCCGGCGCAGAACTCGATGCCGTCCGGCGATACGTAACCTTCCTCTGACTGCACTAGGTGCAGCAGCGGCAGCAGGGCGGAGCGAGTCTTCGGGTACCGACCGATGATCTCGGCGGCCTGCGCTTCGAGCCTGGCCCTCGCTTCATCGCTGAGCGCCATTATCTGTCGACGCCTCCCATCACGGGATCGATGCTGGCAACCGCCGCGATGACGTCAGCGATCATCCCGCCCTCGGTCATCACCGAGACTGCCTGCAGGTTGGTGAACGACGGATCCCGGAAGTGCACTCGGTAGGGCCTGGTGCCGCCGTCGCTGACGATGTGGCAGCCAAGCTCGCCGCGCGGCGACTCGACCGCGGCGTACGCCTGCCCGGCAGGCACCCGGAAGCCCTCGGTGACGAGCTTGAAGTGGTGGATCAGGGCTTCCATCGACTGGCTCATGATGTGCGCGATGTGATCGGGCGAGTTGCCCAGGCCGTCCGGGCCGAGAGCCAGTTTGGCGGGCCAGCCGATCTTGGCGTCGCCGATCATGACGGGTCCGGCCGATTCGGCCAGCCGGTCCACGCACTGCTCAATGATCCGCAGCGACTGGTCCATCTCGTCCATCCGGACCAGGTAGCGGCCGTACACGTCGGCGGTCGCCTGGGTCGGCACGTCGAAGTCGTACGTCTCGTATCCGCAGTAAGGCTGACTCTTGCGCAGGTCCCAGGGCAGGCCGGCAGCGCGCAGGATCGGACCCGTGATGCCGAGCGACATGCAGCCGGTTACGTCGAGATGGGCGACGTTCTTGGTGCGCGCGTGGTAGACGGGCGCGTGGTCGAGTAGCCCCCGGATCTCACCGAGCAGCGGTGGCATGACCCGGAGATACTCACGCAACCGCTCGATGGCGCCGGCCGGCAGATCCTGGGCCACCCCGCCCGGCCGGACGAACGCGTGGTTCATCCGAAGGCCGGTGATCAGCTCGAGCACGTCGAGCGTCTTCTCGCGCTCGCGCATGCCGTAGATGAATACGGTCGTGGCGCCGAGCTCCAGGCCGAAGGTGCCGATTGCGGTCAGGTGCGACGAGATCCGGTTCAGCTCCATGAGCAGTACCCGCATGTTGGTGGCCCGCTCTGGGACCTCGCCGGTAATGCCGAGCAGCCTCTCGATACCCAGGCAGTACGCCGTCTCGTTGAAGAGCGGCGACAGGTAGTCCATCCGGGTGCAGAACGTCACGCCCTGCGTCCAGGTCCGGAACTCCATGTTCTTCTCGATGCCGGTGTGCAGGTACCCGATCACCGGCCGCAATTCCGTCACGGTCTCGCCGTCGAGGGTCAGGATCAGCCGCAGCACGCCATGCGTCGATGGATGCTGCGGGCCCATGTTCACGACCATGCGCTCGTCGCCCGACCGCTCATCGGCGGCGTCGGAAATGACCTCGTCCCAGTCACCGCCGGAGACGTGATAGACGCGGCCCTCGTCGTAGTCCTCGTACCCGGACTCGGCGTAACCGGGACCGCCGAAGCCTTGCTCGCCGCTGCTGGTGTCGGCCGGGCCGGCGGTGCCAGCCGCCGTGGCGCCGTGGACCTGATGGTCAGCCGGGGCGGTCATTCGTAAGACCTCCGCTCATCCGGCGGCGGGATGGTCGCGCCGCGGTACTCCACCGGGATGCCGCCGAGCGGGTAGTCCTTCCGCTGCGGATGCCCGCGCCAGTCGTCCGGCATCTCGATCCTGGTCAGTGCGGGATGGCCGTCGAAGATCAGGCCGAAGAAGTCCCAGGTCTCGCGCTCATGAAAGTCGCACGTGGGATAGATGTCGACGAGCGACGGAACGTGCGGATCCGCGTCGGGAGCCGTCACTTCCAGTCGCAGCCTGCGATTGTGCGTTATCGACAGCAAGTGGTACACCGCTCGCAGTTCCTCGCCTGCCTCGGCGGGGTAGTGCACACCCGAGACGCCGAGGCACATCTCGAACGCCAGCGTCGGGTTATCCCGCAGCTTCGACGCGACCGCCCTGAGGTGCTCGCGTCGCACATAAAAGGTGAGTTCGCCGTTGGCGACCACCACCTGCTCGACCGCGTCGCCGAAGCTAGCGTCAGCCACGGCGAGCGCGGCTTGGAGGTTGTCGGCGATCTCGTCGAAGTACGAACCATACGGGCGCGGGCTCGCTACCCGCGGCGCCCTGCGCACCTGAAGGCCGCCGTAACCGGAAGTATCGCCGGTCGTCGAGCTACCGAACATGCCGGTCCGCGTGACCTGCTCCGCCAGCCGCTGCTGGCCTGCGAGCACGGCCGGATCCGGGACGGCGGTGCTCCCGCTCTCCGTGCCATCCGGCTGCTGATCGTTCCGGTCGGTCACAGCTGGTCACCCGGAGCGTGGGCGTGCCCGGGCTGCTCGAGCAAGCCGAGCTGCGTCCGCCCGCCAGGCTGCACCGAGCTGCCCGCGGTCAGGGGCAGGCGCCGGAGCCTGGCTTCCTCGAGCTCAGTCACCTGGCGTTCCCGGTTCACGCCCAGCTTCATGTTCTGGATCTTGTCGTGCAGCTTAACGATCGAGTCGATCAGCATCTCGGGCCGGGGCGGGCAGCCCGGCAGGTAGATGTCCACCGGGACGATGTGGTCGACACCCTGGACAATGGCGTAGTTGTTGAACATGCCGCCGCTCGAGGCGCACACGCCCATCGAGATGACCCACTTCGGCTCCGACATCTGGTCGTAGATCTGCCGGAGCACGGGAGCCATCTTCTGGCTGACCCGGCCAGCCACGATCATCAGGTCCGCCTGGCGGGGCGTGTTGGATGCGCGCTCCATGCCAAATCTGGCCAGGTCATGCCGTGGGCCGCCGGTAGACATGAGCTCGATTGCGCAGCAGGCAAGCCCGAACGTGGCCGGCCAGACCGAGCTCTTGCGCGCGTAGCCAGCCACCTTCTCGACGGTCGTCAGGAGCACGCCGGCCGGCAGTTTTTCCTCAAGTCCCATTGCTAATCCCACTCCAGGCCGCCGCGCCGCCAGACGTAGACGTACGCGACCAGCACTGTGACGATGAACGTGACCATCTCGACGAGGCCGAAGACCCCGAGCTTGTCGAAGTAGACCGCCCACGGGTACAGGAAGATGATCTCGACGTCGAACACGATGAAGAGCATCGCGGTCAGGTAGTACTTCACCGGGAACCTGATGCCCTGCGGCTGCCTCGTCGGCTCGATCCCGCATTCGTAGGCTTCCAGCTTGGCCCTGTTCCACCGCTTCGGGCCGGCCACTGAGCCAGCCACCAGCGAGCCGACAGCGAAGAGTGCGGCCAGCGCGGCGAGTCCCAGGATCGGTATATAGAGGCTCATTGCCCTGTAACCCCTTATCTGGATCAGCGCTGTCTGGATGGGAAGTTGATTGCTAAGCCGCGGGCGTCATCTTAGACACCGCGTTGATCAGGCGATCCACGGCGTCGCCGCCGCGGGTCTCGGTCAGGTTGCCGAGCAGCTTCATGGTGAACCGCATGATGTACGGGCGCTTCACGCCGTGCTTCGTGGCGAACTGCATGAACGAAGGCTTGCCGATCAGGTCCACGAAAACGCGGCCAAGGGTGTAGTAGCCGCCGTAGGCCTCTTTAAGCTGGCGCGGGTACGTCTGCAGGACGCGCTCGCGCCCGGCCGCTGTCGGCCGGGCCAGCGCCTGGGTGATGACCCGGGCGGCCAGCTCGCCGGATTCGAGCGCGTACGCGATGCCCTCGCCGTTGAAGGGATTGACCATGCCGCCCGCATCGCCGGCGAGGAGCAGGCCCTTGGTGTAGTGCGGTGTCCGGTTGAAGCCCATGGGCAGCGCGGCGCCGCGGACGGGCTGAGTGCGGTTCTCCTCGACGAAGCCCCACTCGGGCGGCATCGCGGCCAGCCACTTGCGCAGCAGGTCGCGGTAGTCGATCTCGCCGAAGCCCTGAGAGGTGTTGAGCAGCCCGAGCCCGACGTTGGAGGTCCCGTCGCCCATGCCGAAGATCCAGCCGTAGCCGGGCAGCAGCGAGTTACCGTCCCACAGGTCGAGCCAGGCCTCGAGGTAGTCGTCGTCGTGGCGCGGCGAGGTGTAGTACGTGCGCACCGCGACCCCGAGCGGCCGGTCGTCGCGCTTGTGCAAGCCCATTGCCACCGATAGCCGCGACGAGTTGCCGTCGGCCGCCACTACCATCCGGCCGCGGAACTGCTGGCCGTCCCTGGCGGTCACGCCGACGATGCGGCTGGTCTTGTCGTCGAGCAGCGGGCCGGTCACGTTGACGCCTTCGAGCAGCCGGGCACCAGCCTTCTGGGCGTGCCGGGCCAGCGTCTGGTCGAAGTCGAGCCGGGTCCGGACCAGTCCGTAACCGGGATAGCTAGATAGGTCAGGCCAGTCGAGCTCGATCCGGCCGCCGCCGCCGATGATCCGCAGGCCCTTGTTGCGCAGCCAGCCATCGCTCTGGCCGATGGGCACGCCCATCGTCGTCAGCGCCTTGACGGCGCGCGGAGTCAAGCCGTCCCCGCAGACCTTCTCGCGCGGGAAAAGCGTCTTTTCCAGGACGAGCACGTCCAGCCCGGCGGTAGCCAGGTAATAGGCCACAGCGGAGCCAGCCGGCCCCGCGCCGACGACGATGACGTCGGCGCTGTCGCCAGCGCTGGCTGCTGCCGCCCTGGCTGGCCGGGTGCGGCTGCCCGCCGATGCACGGGCACGCGCAGCGTCGACCGACTCGTCTTGAGAGGTCAAGTCCGGCGTGCCGGCGGGGGGTACTTGCTCGGTCACGGACCCGTCCTGATCTGTCTTGTGAACCTCTTCACAAGAGCTTCCGAATCGCAGTGTAGTCCTGGCGGGCTGTTACTTGTTGCGCCGGCCCGCGACGGGCCGAGAGCGCGGCCAAAGCGACCCCGTTCCGGTCTCTGCTGGCGAGGCTTGCCGGTGCTGGTCACGGGTCGCTGATCGCACCACGGTCACCGGTCGGGACGGCGCGCCTCATGCAGGGCAACCACCCCAAGCGTCAGGTTTCGCCAGCTCACGCCCGACCACCCCGCCGCCGCGATCTTGCCCGCGAGCTCCGGCTGCGACGGCCAGGCGCGGATCGATTCGGCCAGGTAGTCGTACGCTTCGGCGTTGCCGGACAGCCGCCGGGCGACGGCCGGCAGGGCCCTGGTGAGGTATTGCTCATAGATCGCGTTCAGGCGCGGCATCGGCAGGTGGCTGAACTCACACACGACCAGCCGCCCGCCGGGCCTGGTGACGCGCCGCAGCTCGGCCAGCGCCTGGCCGGTATCGGCCACGTTGCGCAGGCCGAATGAGATCGTGACGACGTCGAATACCCCGTCGCGGAACGGCAGCGCCAGGGCGTCGCCAGCCACGAAGCGCAAGCCTGCTGCCGGCCGACGGGCGCCCACGGAGAGCATCCCGAATGAGAAGTCGGAGGCGACGCACCGGCCGCCGGACCGGATGAACGCGCGCGATGAGGTGCTGGTGCCAGCCGCCAGGTCGAGCACGAGCTGCCCTGGGCCGGCCCCGACCGCCTTCGCAACAACCTTGCGCCAGCGCCGATCCATGCCAAGTGACAGCGCGTCGTTCAGCCGGTCGTAGCGCTCGGCGACGTCGTCGAACATCGCCGAGACATCGGCGGGCTTCTTGTCGAGCTGAGCGCGAGGCATGTCCTGAGCCTTGCACAGCGCCGCCTGGCCCGCGGATGCGGACTTAGCTCGTGGTGCCGGGACGCGCGACTCGATCAGGAGGTCTCGCTGACCACGCCATTAGCTCTGCCATACATCGACAGAACGGATGGCCAGCTGGCCGGTGCATCCGCCAGTCTTCGTGTAATTGGCCAGGTTTGCTATCAGATACATCGCTTGATGCGGGATCTTTTTGCTGACAACCAGTACTGACTGGTTATCGATGTACCAGGTGACCTGCTGGCGCGTCCAGAGAATACTGAAGGTATGCCACCCGGAGACGATCGCCGCCCTGCTCGCGGGATTCAGGCGGTCAGCCGAGAACGGAGCTTTGACTGGGTGAAAATAGACTCCGGCCTTATTGTCGGGAGGGCCCCATAGTTCCAGCATGTCAATCTCAGGCGGCCATTTTAGATTTGCGGCAGCTAGCCACAACCCGGACCAAAGTCCGGTCCCAGCAGGTATATTGGCCACCATTTGGACATAACCGTACTGGAACCGGAAACCGGGGTAACTGCTGACCATCCCGGAACGACATGCATACAACTTAGGCTGACCCGCGCTGGTGGTGCCGTTCGTCGGGGCCCGCCTAGCGACGAGATGGAGAGCACCCCCGCTCACCCGGACCTGTGCGGGCAGATACCACTCGTACTCGGGGTTGGAGAAGTTGGTGCATCCGCGGGTACCGGCCCACGGGTAACACGTTCCCCACACCGACCTGTTCAGCGGCGCATTGAAGGTCTGGTGAAAGACATGTCGCATGCCTGCCGTGGGGTCGGTTCGGGTTGCCGATGGTGACGGATCTGGCGTTGGCCGGCTTACCGGGAAGCTGTCGTTTCCGGCAAGTGCATGCTGCCCTTGACCTGCCGACGATAGCCCCCACACGACCACGCCTAGCGCGACGACGAGCGCAGCTACGGCCGCGACCAGGCGGGGTCTCATGTTCCGCTACCTCCCGTTGGCCCGTTGACGAGCCACTGCCGTAGCTTTCAGACTGCCGGGGGCAGACAGCATATGTGGTCGGCCGGCGCCACGCTGGCGAGGAGTCCCGGCGGTGTCTAACTAGCGCTGCTCATCCAGGTCAGGCGGCCGGTCCGAGGTAGCCGCCGTTGGAAATGGCAACGTCGTCTTCCCAGTAGGTGGCGACGTTGGCAGTGTAGGCAGAGATGCCGAAGTTGTAGGTGTCCATCGACCCGTAGGTGTTGATGGTGGCCGCCGAGGTATCTGTCTCGTCCGGCGTGGTGGCGTCCGGGGTCTTGAACAGCTCGAGCTGGACTTGCCCGGCTGTCGATGACCCGATGGTGTAGCCCTCGACCCGGAACCAGTGGTTGAGCGGAATCGTGCTGGTGGTGGTGAACGTCTGCGTCCCGGCGGATCCGGTCCGGAGCTGGAGCTTGCCTGAGGGCAAGACGACCACCACGGCACAGGCCGTGTGACCCTGATCCTGGTTAATCACGCGCACGGTCGCCGCTGGATTAGCGGTGAAGTAAAGGTACGCGCGGAACCACACCTGGGTCTGAGTTCCCATCGAGCTTGTCCACTGCACACGGGACAAGGCAGCCGTCGAGCCCGTGCCGAAAGCGTAAGCCAGGTTGCCGTGGGCCGCCTGGCTGCTATCGAAGATGCCGGTCGCGCCGGCCCCGACGTCCACCCTGTCGAACACAGGTCCCGAGCTGCCACCGGAGTTGGCAGCGGTGACAGTAGTGCCGCTAGTGCCGCCCTCTGCGGTGTTGGCCAGGGTGATGATCGGCGGCGGGCTGATAGCCGCCGGCCCGATGTAGCCTGCGTTGGAGATGGCCATGTCGTCTTCCCAGTACGTGGCGACGTGGGCCGCGTAGCTCGAGAC
>DATIOU010000234.1:0-9853 GCA_035472835.1 Streptosporangiaceae bacterium
GCACGCGGCGGCCCGCTAGTCGCGATCCTGTGGGGGAACGACGCGCGCAACCTCGCGCCACTCCTCGGCGAGACGCCCACCATCCAGTCCGCGCATCCGAGCCCGATGTCGGCCGATCGCGGGTTCTTCGGCTCGCGGCCATTCAGCCGGGCCGACTCCCTGCTGCAGAAGCAGGGCGGCGAGCCGATCGACTGGAACCTGGCTTAGGGCGCAGCTGAGCTGGCAGCCAGACCAGCCAGGCCTCATCGCCGACCTCAAGGCCAGTCATTATTTCAGTGATGCAGGCTAGGCCTGGCGGCCCCGCCGGCAGCCGGCCGCCGCCTCGACGATCGCCCCGGTGGACAGCAGCAGCGCCTCGCTGTTCGGCAGGCCGATCAACTGCAGGCTCGCAGGCAGTCGCTGCGCGCTGGGCACCGGCAGCGCCAGCGCCGGGAAGCCGCTGAGGTTGACCGGGTTGGTGAGAGCGGTATATGGCCGGCCGAACGCCTCGCCTAGCAGTGGCGGATAGAACATCACAGTCGGCAGCGCCAGGACGTCGACGAATTGCAGCGCCGTCGTCATGGCGATCCGCCACGAGGGCTGGAATGCCCGGGCCCTAGCTAGCTGTGCTGCTGTGATCGCGGCACCCTGGCCGAGCCTGGCGCGGACATCAGCGCCAAGCATGGCGTTGCGCGCCGGGTCATCGAGGAGGATTCGATTGGAGTCCGCGGCTTCGGCGTCCAGGATCAGCCCGACGGCGTCTCGCGCCTCTTGCCAGCCGGCCAGGTCGGCCTCCACTACTTCGAGGCCGCTGCGGGCCAGCGCGAGGTCGATCGCGGCATCGATGTCCGGATCGATGTCGACGCCCGCAGGCCGGATTCGGCCCACGCGGCCGGCCGGCCGGGCGTCGACAGTGAAACCCGGCTCGAGCAGCGTCATGCCGGCCGCGACGCCAGCGACGTCAAGCGCCATCGGGCCGACGGTGTCGAGGCTCGGAGCCAGCGGCCAGACGCCGTTAAGACTGACCCGCCCGTGCGTCGTCTTAAGGCCGGTGATGCCGCAGAATGCCGACGGAATCCGGATCGAGCCGCCGGTGTCCGAGCCGTAGGCGATGTCAGCTTCGTCATTGGCGATCGCAACGGCTGATCCGCTCGATGAGCCGCCCGGTACCCGGTCGGGAGCGAGCGGGTTCACCGGCGTTCCGAAATGGTGGTTCACGCCGGAAGCACCGTACGCCAGCTCGTGCAGGTTGACCTTGCCTACGATCGATACGCCGGCCGAGCGCGCTCCCGCCAGGCAAGGGGCGTCGGTGGCGGCCGGAGCCGCGGTGTCGGCCACAGCCCGGCTGCCCGCCGTCGTAGGGACTCCCGCGATGTCGATGAGGTCCTTGACGGCGAGCCGGGTCCTGTTGCTGGCGTGGTCGAGCCGGGTTATGAACGTGGCCATAGGGTGAATCATGGCCGAAACCACCAGCGAGAGCGACGTAGGCGACGCCTTCGTCCTGCCCAGGGTGCCAGTTTCAGCTGGCGCGCTGGTCTTCGATCGGTCTGGTCGGCTGCTGATCCTTAAGCCGACGTACAAGTCAGGCTGGACGATTCCAGGCGGCGTCATGGCCGCGGACGGCGAGACGCCCTGGGAGGCTTGCCAGCGTGAGGTGCGCGAGGAATGCGGCCTGGAGGTGGCCTCCGGCCGGCTCGCATGCATGGATTTTCGTCGCGTCCGAGAAGGCAATCCGGGTGGCATTCGGTTCCTGTTCGACTGCGGGCCACTGCCCGAGTCGGCGTTGTCAGGGATCGTGCTGCGGCCGGAGGAGATCTCTGAGCACCGGCTCGTTGCGGTTGCCGAGGCCCTCAGCTTGCTGCGCCCGCCGATCCGGCGACGGGTGATGGCCGTCCGCACGCGGGATGGTGCGGCGCGGAAGCAGGGGCTCATTTACCTGGAGGACGGCCGCCGCGTTCCCGCCGTTCGCTGAAGGCGGCGCCGCCGGGCTGCGCGCGCTCACGCGAACGCGCTGATGATGGGCGCGACCCGGGCGAGGTCGTCGGGACCGGCCAGGTCCGGCAGCGCGATGTAGACGGTGCCGACGCCGCGCTCGGCGAGCTGCCGGTAACGACCGACGTGATCGGTAGCGATCCCGGCGTGATGCTGGCGCGCAAACGCAGCCGCGCTAACCCGCCCGCGCAGGCTCTCGACGAGGCTGGCCACGTGGTCTCGATCGCGGCCGATCACCGGAATGTCGAGCACCGTGACTGCGACGTCGGCGGCATCGCGCCCGGCCAGTCGACAGTGCGCGCGCAGGACCTCGAGTCGTGCGTCCAGCGTCGCCGCATCAGAGGGCACATTGCAGCCGTCGCCGAGCCGAGCCGCGATCTGCAGCGTCCGGTTGCCGCCACCGCCTACGATCACCGGGATCGCAGAGACAGGACGCGGGTAGCACGTCGTCTCGGGCAGCGACACGCGGTCGCCCGCGTACTCCTTGGTGCCCGGCTGCCACAGAGCTCGCATGGTCTCGATGGCCGCTTCCAGCAGGTCCAGCCTGGTACCCGCCGGCGGAAAGGGCAGCCCGAAGCCAGCGTGCTCGCGTTCCCACCAGCCCGCCCCGATGCCGCAGAACGCCCGGCCGTTGCTGAGCACGTCCAGGGTTGCGGCGGCCTTGGCCAGGATGCCGGGAGAACGGAAGGTGACCGGCGTGACCAGGGTGCCAAGCCGTAGCTCGGTGTCCATTCCGGCTAGCATGCCGAGCGTCACCCACGGCTCGGGGATCGGCTCCCAGGCACGGCCGACCTGCGGGATCTGGATGAGGTGATCCATCAGCGCCAGGCCAGTGAACCCCGCCTCAGCGGCGGTGAGCGCGACCGACCTGAGCCAGCGAGCTGGCTCGTCCGCCCAGCCGAATCTCGAGATTTGCAGCACGAAGGCCAGCTCCACGGGCGACACGCGCTGCTGGTCCGCGGCACGGCGGCTGCCCGGCGAGTGCCCGGGCTCCAGCTCGTGGCCGTCGGCGCCAATCGCGGGACGTAGCACGAGGTCCCATCCCTCGCCCGAAAGCGCGTCGGCGACATCGGCGACGCGGTGCAGCTGCGCGTCAAGCACCGCGGCCGGCACAGGGCGCTCGCGGGCTCGGTTACGCGCCCGGCACATCGACGGCTCCGTCTCGAACAGCACGACGACGGCAGGCAGGTTCGAGCGCCTCGCGAGGGCCAGCCAGGCGAGCCGGCGCTCGGCGTCGAGACCCAGCGTGTCCACAATCGTTGTCAGCCGCCGCCTGGTACGAGCGGCGACGATCTGATCAAGCAGCGAGAACGCGTCCACGGAAGCGTCGAGGTCGTGCTCGCCGCTGCCGACCACTGCTCGCAGCCGATCGGAGGACACGATTTCCCGGGTCAAGTACCGCTCGGCCGCCCAATGTGACTTTCCGGCGCCCGACGCGCCCGCGAGCACCACGAGTGCCGGGTCAGGGATCGTGAGCGCCAACTGGGCATGATGTGCATCCACGGTCATCAGCGTCGCAGAGCTGACGATAGGGCGCCCCAGTTAGTCCGCGGGCGACAGCCAAAGCACGAGGCCCGGAGCGCTCGAAATCGTCACGCTGACACGAGGTCGCACACGAAGATCAGGGTCTCGCCGGGCGCAATCACCCGGCCGGCGCCGCGGTCTCCGTAGGCCATGCCCGGCGGGATGACGAGCTGACGCCGACCGCCGACTCGCATGCCCTGCACGCCCTGATCCCACCCCGCGATGACCTGCCCCGCGCCCAGCCGGAACTCGAGCGGGTCCCCCCGGTTCCAGCTGGCGTCGAATTCTTCGCCGGTGGAGTACGCAACGCCGACATAGTGGACGCGGACCGTATCGCCAGCATTGGCGACGGGTCCGTCTCCTGCCCAGATGTCGGTGATCTCCAGCTCGGCGGGCGGCTCGCCGCCCGGAAAGTCGATTTCTGGCTTCTCGATGCTCATGCAGGCCTCTCCTCGATGACGCCAGCGAGGCGCGGTGCACCCGGCACTCGCCCGTGCGTTGTCCCCCAACCGGGCAAGGTTATGCACAGCAGGCGCGGACGGCCCGTTGGTCGGGCGCCGCCCTGACTGGCGGAATCTGCTAGCGGAACTGGACGATCCCCCGGTCAATGACGACGGTGCCGTCTTCCTTGGCCGTCTGGAACTGCGCCGTTCCGTCCTCGCCAGTCCAGACGGACACGACCAGCGCTTCGCCGGGCAGCACCGGCCTGCTGAACCGGCCCGCCATCGAGCGGAATCGGGCCGGATCAGATCCGCATAGCTCGTGCAGCAGCACTCGGCCGGTGATGCCGTACGTGCACAAACCATGCAGGATCGGCCGGCTGAAGCCACCCCGAGCGGCGAACGCCGGGTCTGCATGCAGCGGGTTCCGGTCACCAGACAGCCGGTACAGCAGGGCCTGCTCTGGCCTGGTCTGCTGCGTCACCTTGTGATCTGGCGCGCGATCCGGCAACTGCCAAGGCTCGGCGGTCCCGCGGTCCCCGCCAAAGCCACCCTCGCCCCGGATGAAGGTACTGCCGCGCGTGGTGACCATCGGCTCGCCAGTGGCCGCGTCCACCGCATGATTCTCGGTTTCGATGAGCGCGCCCGAGCCCTTGTCGTAGATGCCCGTAACCATCGCAGTGCTGCGCAGCGTGCCTTCCACGGGCAGCGGCTTGTGCAGCTCGATCGACTGCTCCGCGTGCACGAGCAGCGCCCGGTCGAAGTCACCCAGATCGCCGGACGGCCTGGCCTGAGCCAGCAGGACACCGAACGTGGGCAGCACCTGCTGTTGGACTCCGGCCGTGTTCTCGGTCGTGAACTGCAGCTCATGCAGTGGATCACCCAGTCCGGCGCCTACGCCGATCGCGTACAAGAGCGCATCGGTGGACGTCCAGGAGCGCTCGTGCGGTTCCCCCGGTACCCCGACGAGACTGTGATTGAGCGGCATTTCGCCTCCAAGCGCAGCGGGCCGGCCAACCACATTGACAGGGTCCGTCCCGGTGAGTCCAATGGCCTAGTAGAACACGCTTCTAGTATTTCGCTCCACCGCCGAATTTCTGCGTGAACGCTTGCTGGAGGTAATGCATGGGTCTGCTTGACGGCCGGGTGGCCATCGTCACGGGTGCAAGTCGCGGCATTGGGGCCGAGATCGCCCGGCGCTTCGGCGCTGAAGGCGCGGCGGTTGCCGTCGCGGCGCGGACCTCTGAGCCTGGCACATCTCGGTTCGCCGGCACTATCGCCGAGACCGTCGACCAGGTCAGAGCCGGCGGCGGCACCGCGGTCGCCATCGCGACCGACCTGTCCGAGGCCGATGACCGCGAGCGGCTAGTTGCCGAGACCGTTCGCCAGCTAGGGACGCCTGACATCCTGGTCAACAACGCGGCCGTCACGTACTTCACCAAGGTCGAGGACTTCACCCCGAAGCGGTACGCGCTGATGTTCGCTGTCCAGGTGGAGGCGCCATTCCACCTCGCCAGGCTCGTCCTGCCGGGTATGCGCGAGCATGGCGCCGGCTGGATACTCAACATCTCCTCGATCGCCGCCGTACATCCGACGATGCCGCCTGGCCCGTACGCGGGCCGCGGGGGGACCGTGTACGGGATGTGCAAGGCAGCCATCGAGCGCTTCTCGACCGGGCTGGCCGCGGAGATTTATCCGGACAACATCGCCGTGAACGCGCTGTCGCCGACCAAGGTCGTGCCGACGGCGGGCACCATATTCCACCACTTGACCACCGAGGGGGCACCGAACTCCGAGCCGCCCTCGGTCATGGCGGAGGCGGCGCTGATGCTGTGCCATCGAGATCCACGGACCCTGACTGGCCGTGTTACGTACTCGCAGGATCTGCTGGCCGAGCTTGGCGTGCCACTCCCGCAGGCCTGATGACTGGGAACGGCTGGGTACGGGTCGACTGCCACCTGCACACCGCGCTGTCGGGCGACGCGGTCACAACCATCGATCAGCTCGCGCAGCGCGTGACGCAAGAGCAGCTGGACGTTGTGTTCATCACCGACCACAACGTGACCGCTGCCGCCGTCGCCGCGGCCGAGCGCGGCATTGGCGCCCGCGTGCTGATCGGCGAGGAGATCCGGACGCGTGATGGCGACGTCATCGGGTTGTTCCTGACCGAGCGGATCCCGTATGTCCTGCCGCTCAACGAGGTGATTCGTCTGATCCGGGCGCAGGGCGGCCTGATCTATCTGCCCCATCCGTTTGATGCCGGTCGCTCGAGCCTCGGCACGGTCGCCGCAGAGCTGTGCGCGGCCGGCCGCGCCGACATCGTCGAGATATTCAACGCCAAGATCGAGGATCAAGCGGCCAACCGCAGAGCTGCGGACGTCGCCGCCCGGTTCGGCCTGCCGGGAGCCGCTGGCTCGGACGCGCATGACCCCGAGGGCATCGGCGCGGCCTATCTGGAAATGCCAGACTTCGACGGGCCGGCCGATTTTCTGGCCGCGTTGCCGCAGGCAACGATCACTGGCGAGTACCGGCCGCACGCGCCGCGCTACGCCCGCCGGCCGGCAACCTAACCGGGATCTCCGCGAAGCGGTATACGAAGAGATCACTCATGAAGCTGGATAGCAATGACACTGGCCGCAGTCTTGCTCGGCCAAGAGGGTTTGGCTTTTGGCGAGCGGGTCAGACGCGCTATTCACTGGACTAAGAAATCCCGACAAGATCCTCGCCTGGGCGGCAGGCGGTTAAAGAACACCATTCATGCGGCGCTAGCTTCCTGGATTTGTGCCGCAATTGTTGTAGTGGACCTGGCCGAGATCCGGAAAGCCAAGGAACTCGGCTGTCACCAATCTGCCAGCTTGCGCGTAGCTGATCTTGAACTCCACCGGCAGCGCCTGCGGGCAGACGACCATGACATCGAAGGTGACCGTCAGCCAGCCAGTCGCACCCGGGCCAAGTGCCGTGGCCTGGCCTGGGCCCGGGCCCAGCTCAATTAGCGCGCCGCAGGTCCCCCAACCGCTGGCTACCGCCTTCAGCCCGCCCAGCGGCAGCACGGGTTCGATCTGGCGCAACGCCACCGTGCCGTCCGACTGGTTCACGACCTCGACGCCCAGCTGGAGCGCGTGACCAAGCTGAACGGCACACCGGTTCCCCGTCATGGTGATCGCGGTGTCGCCCACCGGAAACACAGTCGTAGCCGAGGTGGCGGCCCGAGCCGGCCCGCCATTCGACCTCGCCTGGAGGTGGCCGTCAGCAAAGCCCAGCAGCAGTCCAGCGGCGAACGCCGCGAGCGCAATGCTGATTGCCTGCCCTCGCGCAGTTCCCCGCGGCCAGCGCGGTCGATGGCCGCCCACTTCGATCACTTCGGCGTCGCCGGCAGCGCCGGGCGATTCCCCCAGCCCGGCCGGAACCCCAGGCGCAGGACGTTCACGGCGCACGGGCAGTTCCACGTCCCGGACAATAGCTCACAGTGGAGTCCCCAGGCGAGTGACTGCTTTGCGCCGCGTCGGCTCGAGAGCCGCCTCCCATCAGTTCCCTGATGCGGGCCCCAGATCGCCTCAGCACCTGCCGCGGCGTCAAGGACATTCACGAGCGGCTGGAACGAACGCTGGCGGCGCTCGGACCGGGGCCAAACCATCCGACGAGTTGCTGACCGCGCCGATTACCGCTCATCACACCGCAAGGTCAAGATCCTTTTAGGCGTGTCGCAGCCGACCCGGCGCGCGGTTGCTGGCTACTGTCTCTGCCGTGACAGACCAGGACCGGCTTGACCTCACGCGCGACAACACCGGAGACAGGTCAGCAGCTGGGCGCAGGCGGCAATACCTGCCATCGGCTCAAGTCGTCCATGAGCTAGCCAGCGTCGGAGATCTGAGCAAGCTCGCCGATGAACTCCGGCAGCGCCTGACCGACTCGGCGCCTGACTCAATGCCCTGTTGATCGGGCATCG
Source organism: Streptosporangiaceae bacterium (assembly GCA_035472835.1). GTDB lineage: Bacteria > Actinomycetota > Actinomycetes > Streptosporangiales > Streptosporangiaceae > JAJYUU01. Next base: position 7,882 of record DATIOU010000234.1, read on the forward strand.
CCGGTGACTTGAGCGCTTCGCCGCCGGGTCGTCACACCGCTCGCGGTGCGCCCGCCGCTAAAGGCCGATGCGCGTTGCGAGGTGCTCGCGATGGTAGCTCGCGTCGCCGAGGAACAGCTCGCTCGCCTTGGCCCGCTTGAAGTACAGGTGCGCGTCGTGCTCCCAGGTGAAGCCGATGCCGCCGTGGATCTGGATGTTCTCGGCGGCGACGTGGAAGTACACGTCCGAGGCATAGGCCTTAACCAGGGACGCGACGACCGGAACCTCGGCCGAGCCCTCGGCGACGGCCGCGGCCGCGTACTGGACTGCTGAGCGTAGCGACTCGACCTCGAGCAGCAGGTCCGCGCAGCGGTGCTTGATCGCCTGGAAGCTGCCGATCGGCCGCCCGAACTGGTGCCGCACTTTCGCGTACTCAACCGCCATGTCCAGCGCGCGCTGCGCGCCGCCGAGCTGCTCTGCCGCCTGCGCGATGGCCGCGACATCGAGCGTGTGGCTAAGCACGGCGGTACCGTCGCCGACCGACCCGATCAGCGCTGCCGGAACTGACGAGAAGTCAAGGCGGGCCAGTTTCCGCGTCTGATCGAGCGTCGGCAGCGCCGTCCGGGTCAAGCCGCTGGCGTCGCCGGGTACCGCGAGCAGGCTCAGCCCCTCGCCGGTGCGGGCAACGACGAGGATCAGGTCGGCGGTGTGGCCGTCTAGCACGAAGCTCTTGCGCCCATCGAGCCGCCAGCCGTCTGGTCCGCCGGTAGCTGCGAGCCCGATCGCCTCAGGCTCCCACGACCCGTCCTCCTCCGTGAATGCCAGCGTGGCGATGACTTCGCCCGAAGCGATGCCCGGCAAGTACCTCTTCCTGGCGTCCTCGTCCGGGCTCGACAGGAACGCTGTCGCGGCGAACACAGCGCTGGCCAGGTACGGCCCACCGTAGAGCGCAGCGCCTAGCTCCTCCAGCACGATGGCCTGCTCGGCGAAGCTAAAGCCAGCACCGCCGTGCTCCTCCGGGATCGCAATCCCCTGCAGCCCAAGTTGCTCGCCCGCCTGGCGCCACACTCCGGCGTCGAGTCCGTCGGTCGTGTCCATCAGTTGGCGGACTGCCGAGATCGGCGCGCGGTCCGCCAGGAACCGCCGGACCGAGGCGCGCAGCTCCTCCTGCTCAGCACTGACACCCAGGATCATCTATCCGGCTCCGTTCCCGTGATTGATGTGCTCATCTTTAGCCTCAAGGTCGGTCACCACCAGTACGTCTAGCGCCTCGGCTCGATCGCCGCTGACCCACAGCGGGTTCACCTCGAGTGCGTGCAGGCCGGGCACCGAAGCCGCCAGCTCGCCGATACCGGCGACGACCTTGGCCAGCACGTCGAGGTCCACCGCGCCGCCGCCGCGGGACCCGAGCAGCAGCGGCAGGGCACGCAGCTCGCCGAGCATTTCCCGCACCTCGTCCGGGCCGACCGGCAGCAACCGCAGGCTCGTGTCGCGCAGGACCTCGACCCAGATGCCGCCGAGCCCGAGAGCGAGCACCGGCCCGAAGCCGGGGTCCATGGTCACGCCGACTAGGACCTCGACGCCGCCGGTACGCATCGACGTGACAAGGACCTCGTTCCCGCCCTTATGGGGTTTCGTGGCAGTGACCACCTGCTCATAGCCCGTTCGCACGGCCTCGTCGCCGGACAGGTTCAGCAGCACGCCGCCCACGTCCGACTTGTGACTGACCTCTGCGGAGCTGATCTTGATCGCGACCGGGGTGCCGAGAACTCGGGCCACGGCCACCGCCTCGTCCGCGGAGCGCGCGACGCGGCCAGGAACAACCGGCAGCCCGGCCGCGGTGAGCAGTTCACGTGCGCGCGCCTCTGGCCAGGACGCGGCCGCTGCTGGCCGGCGGTCCGGCTTGGCGTTAAGCAACCGGACCTGACCGCGGCGCTCCTGCCAGCGCAGCGCGTTGCTGATCGCCTGGACGCCGAGCTCGATCCCGCCGAGC
>DATIOU010000235.1:0-17636 GCA_035472835.1 Streptosporangiaceae bacterium
GCTGGCCGGGACGACGCACCCTCCATTCGCGAACTACGCTCCTGAAGTGGTCAAGCAGTTCATGATGCCTCCGAATTTCAACTCGGGCTGGGGCAGATACTGGGGTCTCCCATGACATTGATAGCTACGCGCGGGCTGTGGCAGATCGCGGTGCATGATGACGATGGCGCGGCCACCTATCTGGCCGATGAATGGCTGGTATGGTCCGCGGCGGCACCCGCGCCATCGCCTAGGTGCCGGACGGGTTCGGCTCGCGCTGTCGTTGAAGTGCGGACGACGGCAGGGGGTGCGCGGCAGCGAGCGCTGGTGGGCGGCGAGTTGTGCCTCGACGGTTCTGATGCTCGGCTGATCAGGGTCGGCCAGTCCTCCGAGGTGAGGCGCGGGGCTGCAAGAACATGCCCTAGCCGGCTTCGGGGCCTTCTCATCCCGGGGCTGCCTCCAGAGTACGCGCAGCCCGTCCTCGATGGGCTTGTCCGGGTTCCGGCTGAGTGGGATGCGGGCGGCCTCCTTGTCGTCGACCGGGGCGCCTACGACGAGGTCGATTCCTCGGCCTTCGCCTTCGAGCTGGCGGGAGGGCTACTGGCACTGGCACTATTGGCACGGCTGGCAGGAACCGACCTTGACATCGCCGCCTTGGACTTGCCGGTGTGACGGTGGGCGTCGGCGGCCTCGGCGCGGGGCCGCCCATCGATAAGGCGGCGCGATCGCGGTCGATCGCATGGCAACCGACGATGCCAGTGTCGCACTACCATGCAGATCTGGGTGCTCGGTGTCCGCCGCGCCCGCCAGCCCGGCGGGATCACCGCCCTAGCCGCCGCGAACGTGCTGCGCACCCCAGGCCGGGCAGCCGTCGGCGCGATTAGCCTCGCCGTCGGCGTCGCCGCGCTCACCATCCTGGCCGCGGTCACCTTGGCGTTCGGCGGCGTCGTCGTCGGCTCCCTGCTCGGCAACGCGGTCGCCGTCAGTGTCCGCGGCGTCGATTACGTCGCCGTCACTGCCACCGTCGCTCTCGGCGTCCTCGCCGTGGCCGATGTTGTCTTCCTAAATATGCGCGAACGCGCCCCGGAACTCGCCGCCATTCGTGCCTTCGGCTGGCACGAAAGTGCGCTTAGCAGGCTGGTCATAACAGAAGGCGCCATCATCGGCCTGGCCGGTTCACTCATAGGCGCCGCGGTCGGCCTCGCTGGTGCGGCCCAGCTGGCCGGCCAGCTCCCCACTAAGCTCTACCTCATCGCTGGCGCCGCGATTGCCGGCGGACTGCTCGTTACGGCAACCGCCGCCCTTCTCCCTGGGCAGGCCCTGCGGCGGCTCCCCGCCGCCCACCTACTCGCCCAAGAATGAACACAGAGAATCAGCGGTCGTCGTGCAGGGAGATACGGGTCCCGGTGCCGCGCGTCCGCCTTCACCGTTACCCCTAACTGACGGGAAGCACTTCGAATGCCGGATGCTCGGGCCGGCATCACTACCGCGCGCCCGATAAGAATGGGCCGCAGCCGACCGTTAGCGGGTTACAGGCGCAACTTGTAGCGCTGTTCCGGTTTGCCTGTCCTGGGGTGCGCTGTTGGCAGCCCGATGGACCGCCAGCCCATGCGCTCATAAAGGGCGGTAGCTCGATGGTTGTCCACGTAAACGGAGAGCTCAATGGAGGCGTATCCGGCTGCCTTGAGCTGTCGGTGCGTCTCCAGGAGCAGGGTCGCGCCGACGCTCTGGCCCCACAATCGGGGACTCACGCCAAAATAGATCACCTCGGCGGTGGTTTCGTTCCTGCCGGTCAACGGCTCGACGAGCGAAAACCCAGCGGCAGTCCCGTCCGGAGAGCGTGCGATCAGCAGGAACGCCCTGGCGGAGCGATCAAGGACGCTCTGGATGTTCCGGCGTGAATCCTCATGCGCCGGCACCTCGTCGCGCTCGTCTCGGGCCGCGGTGGCTTCCGCCCAGATCTGGGCGGCGGCATCGATGAGCGGATCACGGCCCGCCGCATCGATCACCTCCACGCCGCGGAGTCTGCCGCGCTTGCGCCGGCAAGTTCAACTCTTTTGATCGGGTGCGGCACGAGGTTGATCGGATGCGGCACGAGGTTGATCGGATGCGGCATGAGGCTTGCGCCGCGTCAGTGACCGCTCGCCCGCCTAACCCCGCCAGCGGACCGTGGCGAGCCGGTCGGCCGAGACGTAGCCGTTGTCGGTGAACCAGCGCGCGGAGTCTTCGATGGCCAGCCGGGCTGGGCGGGACTTATGGCCGATCTCCGCCCGCGCCCGATCGTCATTGAAGATCATTCTTGTGGTGGCCATGCGCGCGCCTTCGAGTGGGATACGCGGCTCGCGCTGCAGCAGCCTGCCCTCGATCAGGCTCGAGGCGATGCCCGCCGTGACGGCGATCGGCCGTGGTACCTCGAACCGTGGCATCGGCAGCCCGGAGCAATCCGCCAGCGCCTGCAGGATCTCGCGCATGGACAGGTTCTCACCGCCGAGGATGTAGCTGCGCCCGGTCCGGCCGTGCTCCAGGGCCGCGACGTGACCGCGCGCGAGGTCGTCGACATGACAGACGTTCATCGCTGTGTCGACGAAGCCCGGCATCTTCCCCTTCAGGAAGTCGAGCACGACCTTGCCTGTCGGCGTGGGTGCTACGTCACCGGGCCCGAGGGGGAATGTCGGCAGCACGATGCTGACGTCGAGACCCTCGGCGGCGGCCCGGAGCACCTCGTGCTCGGCTGCGAACTTCGTCCGCTTGTAGTAGCCGAACAAGTGCGCGACGTTGGCATAGCACGTCTCGTCCGCGGGCTCGCCGTGCTTGGTCCGGTCCAAGCCGAGCACGCCGACGGTCGACGTGTAGACGAGGCGTTCGCAGCCGGCCGCGCGCACGGCGTCGATGACATTGAGCGTTCCGCCCACGTTGACCTGGTGGAAGATATCCGGATCGCGCGCCCAGAAGCGATAGACGGCGGCGAGGTGGAACGCGTACCGGGCACCCTGGAATGCCGCCCTGACGGCCGCGGCGTCTCGGATGTCAACGACCACCCGCTCTACATCCGGAAGGCCGCGCAGGTTGCTCGCGTTCGCGCCCGGCTCTACGACGGCGACAATTTTCGCGCCCTTGGCCTGCACCGCCCGGGCAACCGCGGAGCCGATGAAGCCGGACGCGCCCGTGATCACGACGCGATCGCCGGGCTCGATCGAGATGCCTTCCGGGAAGTTGCTAATCTCGCGGTCCAGCTCCGTCGCCGCCGCCGAGTCGGCGCGTGGCTGGGCAGCGGAATCGGGCGTCGGCGCTCCGCTGCTCGCTACCACGGGGGCCGTGACGGAGCCGGCGCTGGCCACGCTCCGCTGCGACTTCCGCCGGAGGGCCCCGCGCGCCATTGTCCGGCCGAACTCATACGTCAGTGCCGAGCCGCGCTGCGCATCCGCCAGCACGTCATCGAGGGCCTGGACGAAGTAGTCGACTTCGGCCGGGCCGACGATGAGCGGCGGCAGCAGCTTGATGATGTTGACGCTGTCGGCGGCCACCTGGGTGATGATCCGGTGCCGGTGGAACAGCGGGACGACGACTAGCTGGGAGAACATACCAGCGCGGAGCCGCTCGAGGGTGCGGAACCGGCGGCCGGCCGACCGGGACCCTGGCTCACCGAACTCAATCCCGAGCATCAGCCCGAGGCCGCGGATGTCGTGGATCAGGTCGTAGCGCTCGGCGAGGCCGCGAAGTTTGCCCTCCAAGTCGGCGCCGGTTAGCTCCGCGCGGCCGACGATGTCCTCATCGTCGAACGCCGCGAGCGTCGCCAGGCCGGCCACCATCGCCAGCTGATTGCGGCCGAAGGTGGTCGAGTGCTTGAGCGCGTCTTCCATAGAGTCGTACACGCTCGCGAAGATCTTGTCGGTGGTGAGCATGGCGCCGATCGGCACGAAGCCGCCCGACAGCGCCTTTGAGATAGTGATGATGTCGGGCTCGAGGCCCCAGTGCTCGTGACAGAAGAACCGGCCCGTTCGGCCTAGGCCGGTCTGCACCTCGTCAGTGACCAGCAGCGTGCCGTACTGCCGGCACAGCTGCTGGGCCGCTCGCCAGTACTCGGGGGTCGCGCAGTAGACGCCCTTGCCCTGGATCGGCTCGACGATGAACGCCGCGATGTCCTTGCCACGCAGCCGCTGCTCGAGGGCATCAAGATCGCCGAACGGCACGGACACTGAGGCCAGCAGGTCGCCGAAGCCCTGCCGGAACTCCTTACCGCCGTTCAGCGCGAGTGCGCCGGTCGTCAGGCCGTGGAATGCGTGCTCGGCATAGAGGATCTTCGGCCGCTGCGTCGCGTGACGGGCGAACTTGATCGCCGCCTCGACCGACTCGGCCCCGGAGTTGCAGAAGAAGACGCGGCTGATCCCCTGGTGTGCGCGCGCGACGAGCTGCTCGGCGAGCAGGCCGGGAAGCAGCGCGCAGTCCATCTGGACCATGTTCGGCAGGTTGAGGTCGAGCGCTTCGTGCAGCGCGGCTTTCACCGCCGGGTGGCCGCGGCCGAGCGCGTAGACACCGAAGCCGGAGAGGAAGTCGAGATAGCGGGCGCCGGTGTCGTCGTAGAGGTAACTGCCCTCACCGCGCACGTAGTTGCGGTCGAAGCCGAGTGTCCTGAGCGTCCTGGCCAGCTGCTGGTTCATGTAGCGCTCGTGCAGGGCGAAGTTCTCCCCGGATCGTTCCGCGAAGGTGCGGGCTACATCGAAGGGCATGCTGCTCCTTGCACTGCGCTACTGCTCTGCGTTACTGCTCTGCGGTACTGCTCTGCGTTCCTCGCCGCTGCTGGTCATGGGCCAGCCGCTAGCCTGTCACCGGCGGTTAACCGTCGCCCCTGTCGACCATCTTCGCGCACCGACAGACCAATTGCCCGTCTTCCCCGGGAAGTTGCGGCCAGCCACTGTGGCCTCACGCATCCCGGTTAGCCGGGACGGGTGCCCGCGTCTCCCGGACGGGCGGACCGTGCTGACACATCATGATCGTACAAATAGACGTCTGTGCAGGCGGAGCCGCGGCGTGCGGCTACCGGAAATCCCGGCTCCGGGCCGCGGCGACGACCCGCAACCGCTCCAGCCTGGTGGCCAGCAGGCTGACCGCGCCATCAAGCCGCTCAACCCGGCCGTGCACGAGCAGCGCGTTCGCATCCACGCCGATCTTGCGGAAACGCTGCCACACGTTCGGCGGGCAGATGATGTTGGCCATCCCTGTCTCGTCCTCGAGGCTGAGGAACACCACACCGCGTGCCGTCCCTGGCTGCTGGCGGTGCGTGACCAGGCCGCCGACGATGACGTTCCGGCCGTTCTGCGCCGTTGTCAGCTTCGCTGCCGGCAACACTTCCCGCTCGCTGAGCATCGTGCGGATGTGCTCGATCGGGTGCGTGCCGTACGTCCCGGTCGCCCACAAGTCGGCGAACGTCTCCTCGGCTGCGGTCATCGCTGGCAGCGGCGGCGCGGTCATGCCCAGCGTGGTGCCCGGCAGCTGGCCCGGCCGGATGGTCGCCGCGGCGCCGGCCGCCCACAGCGCCTCTCGCCTGCTCACGCCGAAGCAGCCGAACGCGCCGCCCATCGCCAGTGCCTCTAGCGCGGCCGCCGGCACGGTTGTCCGCCGGGCGAAATCCTCCAGGTCTGCGTATGGCTGGCCGGCCACGATCTCCTCAGCCACGCTCGTACCGAGGTTGCGAACCTCCGATAGCCCGAGCCGGATCACGGGCTGGCCCGGTACCGGCGCGCCGCCTGCGGGTGAATCGGGCTGGATGGCCCCGTTCCCTGGATCTTCGGTCTTTTCCAGGGTCGCCAGGACGCCGCTCGCGTTCACGTCCACGCCACGCACCGTAACGCCGTGCCGGCGCACGTCGCTGATCAGGCTTGCCGGCGAGTAGAAGCCCATCGGCTGGGCGCGCAGCAGCGCGGCGGTGAACGCGGCCGGGTAGTAGCACTTCAGCCACGCGCTGGCGTAAACCAGGTAGGCGAAGCTGATCGCGTGCGACTCGGGGAAGCCGTAGCTGGAGAACGCCAGGATCTTGACGTAGATGTCCTCGGCCACATCGGCCGGGATGCCCCGCTCGGCCATCCCGGACAGCAGTCGCTCGCGTAGTTCCTCGATGCGCTCTGGCGCCCGCTTGGAACTCATCGCCTGGCGCAGGCGGTCGGCCTCGGTCGGGCTGAACCCGGCGCAGTCGATGGCGATCTGCATCATCTGCTCCTGGAACAGCGGAACCCCGAGGGTCTTGCCGAGCGCGTGCTCCATCAGCGGGTGCGGAAGGTCGGGCTCCTCGTCGCCGTGCCGGCGCCGCATGTACGGATGCACCGAGCCGCCCTGGATCGGACCGGGCCGGATCAGCGCGACCTCCACCACGAGGTCATAGAACTTCTCCGGGCGAAGTCGCGGCAGCGTCGCCATCTGCGCCCGCGACTCGACCTGGAACACCCCGACGGTGTCGGCGACCTGAAGCATCGCGTAGACACCGGGATCCTCTTGCGGGATGGAGTGCAGGTTCCAGCGCACGCCGTGCGCTTGCTCCACCAGCTCGAAGCAGTCCCGGAGCGCGGTCAGCATGCCAAGGCCGAGCAGGTCGAACTTGACCAGCCCGGCGTAGGCGCAGTCGTCCTTGTCCCACTGGAGCACGCTGCGGTTCGGCATCCGCGCCCATTCCACGGGGCACACCTCTCCCACCGGCCGGTCGCAGATCACCATCCCGCCGGAGTGGATGCCGAGGTGCCGCGGTAGTCGCTGCATCCGCTCGGCCAGTTCGACAACCGCGTCAGGCACGCCGGCGTCGGGCGGGACCGGCTGACCTGGCCCGTAGTGCCGGGGGCCTACCTGGCGCGACCACTCGTTCTGCTGCTCGGGCTCGTAGCCGAGCGCGCGGCCGGCATCGCGTATCGCCATCCGCGGCCGGTAGCTGATCACGTTGGCTACCTGGGCGGCATTCTCCCGGCCGTACTCGATGTAGACGTGCTGGATGACCTCCTCACGGCGCTGGTGCTCGATATCGAGGTCGATGTCGGGCGGCCCGTCCCGGCCCGCGGACAGGAACCGCTCGAACAGCAAGCCGTGCCGCACCGGGTCCACGCTGGTGATCCCGAGCGCGTAGCAGACCGCCGAGTTGGCCGCCGAGCCCCGGCCCTGGCACAGGATGCCCTGCGTTTCGCAGAATTCCACGATCTCGTGCACGATCAGGAAGTAGCCGGGGAAGCCCAGCTGCTCGATCACGCTCAGCTCGCGCGCGATCTGCGCGTAGGCGCCGGGGATCCGCTCGTTACCCGGGCTGCCGTACCGGGCTGGCGCCTTCTGCACGACTAGCTCCCGCAGCCAGCTGTCCTCGGTATGGCCGCCCGGAACGGGAAAGTCAGGCAGCCGCGGCGCGATGACGTTGAAGTCAAATGCGCAATCGGCCGCGAGCTCCGCGGTCTGCTCCAGCACGCCGGGGTAACGGCGCAAGCGGGCGGCCATCTCAGTACCAGAGCGCACGTACCCGCTACCGGATGCGCCTAGCCAGCCGTCCATCTCAGCCAGGCTGAGCCTGGCCCTGATGGCGGCCAGTGCCTGCGCCAGCCTGGCGTCCTGCGGCGCGGCGTAGTGCACGTTGCTAGTGGCGATCACGCCGACACCCGCCGCGGCAGCCAGCGCCGCTAGCGCGTCATTGCGCTCGTCGTCGGCAGGATCGTTGCCGATCGTCAGCTCCACCTTCACGTTGTCCGTACCGAACGCCTCGGTCAGCCTGACGAGCTCTTGCGCCGCGGCCGCTGGCCCGTGCGCTGCCAGCGCCGCCGGGACCGCCCCCTTACGACAGCCGGTGAGAATCACCCAGTGCCCGCCGTGGGCATCAGCGAGCGCGGGCTCGTCGTAGATGGGCAGGCCCTTCTCGCCGCCGGCGAGCTGTGCGGTGCTAATGACGCGACAGAGCCGCCGGTACCCTTCCGGGTCGCGAGCAAGAACGAGCAGGTGCCGGCCGGACGGATCAGGAACACCTGTCCGCAGCGACCCGGCGGGCCGTTGGATCACGCCGTCAGGCTGTACCCGGCCGGCCCGCAGCAGGGCGCCCGCGGACTGCCCGCTAGTAGCCCGCGCCGTTGTCTTGCGCGCCAGATCAAGGCTGAGCTCGGCGCCGAACGCCGTACCCAGGCTCACGCCGCTGTCGCGCAGCCGCGCCGCCGACTGCGCGAACTGCGGTACGCCATACATGCCGTCGTGATCGGTTATGGCCAGCACGGACAGGCCGCGTACTGCCGCCTCGAGCACTAGGTCAGACGGGCTCGATGCCCCGTCCAGGAAGCTGTAGGACGAGTGGCAGTGCAGCTCCGCCCAGGGCGGCGAGGCAGGACCGACCGGCAGCCTGACCACGGCCTGGGACGCGCCGTCCGCGCCAGACGGCTGGCCCGGGCCAGTACTAGTACCACCATGACCTTCAGCTAGGCCCGCATCACGACCGGCGGGCGGCTGACCAGTCCCCTTGCCCCAGGACAGACGGCGCTCGAACTCCCGCCAGGGTACTGGCGGGTTATCCCATCCCATGCCTGTCCTCCTGCTGCCCTCGTACGCCTAGCCCACTCGATCATCGTAACGACTAGGTCTGACAATCTGGCCGTAGGTCGAACATGAATTCGAGGAAAATCGACAGTCTGCCCGCCGCGCGGCTGGGCACTTATGGGGGGATGCCTCCGCTTCTGCTCAAACTGCCACTGATATTCTCCGGCTCTCGCGAACTATTAACCCGGGGGCCACATGGCGTCGCAGCCGCGCATGTTCCCGCTCAGCGCACTGCCAGCTGCCATCCTCGCCGTCGCGGCCCTTACGCTGACAGGCTGCGGCGGTTCCAGCAACCCGGCGTCCGCGCACTCCAGCTCGCCGCCGGCCAGTTCTGCATCGGCGTCCTCCGCGGGCACGGCCACGACGGCCCAGCCCACGCAGGCTCCCCCGACCGGGTATCAGTGGGTCGGCATTGCTGCGCAGCACATGTGGCTGGCCGTGCCAGATTCCTGGGTTGTCCTCAACCTCAATGACCTATCCGTCACGCAGGCCATGGAGCGCGTCCGGCTTAAGGGCCAGACGGCAGCAGCCATGCAAACCGCCGTCGAACGACTCAAGCAGGCACACGGGATCATTGCGGTAGACACCACTTCGGTTACTACCTCGCCGAACAAGTTCGCCACCAACGTCAACGCCTTCTGCGCGCCGTCGGCGATAACGCCGGGGCCGGGCGCGGCTAGCGCAATCATCGCGAGTACCGAGGCCGCGTACCCTAAAGCCGGCGGGCAGGTCATCTCGGATCGCAAGGTGATCAGCACGAGCAGCCTGGTCATCGTCAGGATCCAGGTAAACCTGCAGACTTCAAGTGGCCTGAAGGTCCACGAGCTCCAGTTCGTCGACCTAACCGGCCGCGGCCAGATCTGCTACACCACGTTCTCCACCGACCGGCCGGCCAAGTTCTTCCCGCAGTTCACGAAGATGGCTGCCACCATCCAGCTCGGCTGACGGGGTAGGCGACGGCTAGCAGCTCGCAAGCTCGAGCAGGGCGTTGGCCTCGTCAGTATCAAGCCGGAGCGACGCCGCGGCAACGTTCTCGGCAACGTGCTCGGGCGATCCGGAACCGGGAATCGGAAGCATTTGCGGCGAGCGGTCGAGGAGCCAGGCCAGTGCTACCTGCCGAGTGCTCACGTTGTGCCGGCTGGCGGCTGTCAGGACGGGGATGAGCTCGTCGGTCTCCTGGATTGGCGCCCAGGGCAGAAACACGATCGACTCCTGTTCGCACAGATCAACCATCGACTCCGATGATCTGTCGCCGAGGTTGTAGCGGTTCTGCACCGATACCACGGGCGTGATCGCCTGCATCTCGCGCAGCTGGGCCTCCGACACGTTGGAGACGCCGATGTGCCGGATCTTGCCTTCCTCCCGCAACTGAACGAACGCCCCAATCGACTCCGCGATCGGCACCCTCGGGTCGGGGCGATGGAGCTGGTAGAGCGGGATCTGCTCTAGCTTCAGCCGTCGCAGGCTGCCTTCGCAGGCCTCGCGCAAGTGCTCTGGGCGCCCGTCAGTTCCCCAGCGTCCAGGACCCGGCCGGGTCAAGCCAGCTTTAGTCGCTATAACCAGATCATCGGGATAGGGGTGCAATGCCTCGGCGAGCAGTTCCTCGCTGACGTCCGGTCCGTACGAGTCGGCCGTATCGATGAAATTCACACCAAGGTCGACTGCCCGCCGCGCGGCCGCCTTCGCCACATCCCGGTCCGGCGGCGGTCCCCAGACGCCCTGACCCGTGATCCGCATGGCCCCGAATCCCATCCGGTTGACCGTCAGGTCACCGCCAATGCTGATCGTCCCCGCGGCCGCTGCACTTGGTGTCGCGCTCATGAGCGATCCTCTCTGCCTGACAGCCGAGGCATGCCCTACGTCCTCGGGTACTTGCCGGACGCTTGGCGGCCAGTCAGGCATAACTGGCCCGGCCTTAAAGGACCTAGTTTCTACCCTAGTCCGGCGGCAGGACTCGCACTCGCGGCCACCGGGCCCGAACCCGCTGACGCGCCAGCCGCGCCCGCGAGATCGCCGGTGTCACTCGGATCGGATTGACGCGCCATACGCCATCGAGTAAGTCCGCGAGACCATGCGGTGCACAGACCTCGATGCCCGTAGTACCGGGCCGGACTGCGACGCAGGTGGCCGTCTCCGGCCAAGTTGCTACCGCGTCGTGCACGCTCGCGAACGACTCGACCGGCGGACCGCCGAAGTACTGGTGGTACCAGACGTGCACCGCGGCCTGGTTGGTCGCCCCCACGGCAAGCCAGGCGCGATTCGGCGGAGCTCCTCCTGAGCGGCCAGGTCACGCTCCATGGTGAGGTCGGCCGCGTCGTAATACGCCACGTCGACGTCCTTCACAGTCGCCGGATCAAACCCGCAGTGGTACTGACCACACACCAGGTCCCGCACCACGCCCGCACCCACCCAGGCATCAGGAAGATCGCTCCCCGCGACGGCGCCGAGCGCTCTTATCATCCACGGCTCGGCCGCGAGCAGCTCGGCGAGCCGGGCGCCGGAACCTGCCTCTAGCCCCGGGCAGACATGCGGTTCATGTTCGTACATGACAGCCGCCTGGTTTATCCCGGCCCGCACATAATCAGGTGACCGGCGCCCGCGAGGCCTACTAGCGTCAGCAGCATGCAGACCATGCTGCCGGTGGGCGCCGACAAAATCTGGGCCGAGGATTCCGGCGGGTCTGGGCCCGCGCTCGTTCTCCTACACGAGGGCGTCGGCGATTCCCGGATGTGGGACCCGGTGTGGTCTGACCTGACAGCCGCTCACCGGGTCATCCGCTATGACGTTCGCGGCTTCGGCCGCTCGCCTGCCGCGACCGAGGCGTTCACGCTGTTGGGCGACCTCAGGGCTGTTCTTAGTCACTTCCATGTAGCCGTTGCGCATGTGGCCGGGTGCAGCATGGGCGGCGGCACCGCGCTGGAGTTCGCGCTCGCCGAGCCGGACCGCGTCAAGTCCCTGGTGCTGCTCTGCCCCGGTATCGGCGGATACCCCTATCCAGAGACGCCCGAGCTCGACGAGGCGTGCGAAGCGCTCGCCGAGGCGGGCGACGACCAGGGCATCATCCAGATCCTGCTCGACGTGTGGGCCCGCGCCGGGGACGACGCGCTCGTGACAGACATGATGCGATCGGCGATGCGGGCGTGGGATGGCGAGGAAGAGTTTGAGCGGGAGGGCGAGCCGACCTTTGACCGCCTATGCGAACTGCGGGCGCCGACAGTCATCACAGTCGGAGACCTGGACGACGCCGCACTCATAGCGAGCAATGAGGAAGCAGCGAAACGCATTCCGGGCTGCGAGCTGATCCGGATGGCGGGTGTCGACCACTACCCCACCGTCCGCGCACCCGAGCTGGTCGCCGACGTCATCTTCCGCCACACGGCCGCCTACAGCTGAGGCATTTCATCGCGACATGGCGCGGCTGCCCGGAGGGCAGGATCGGCACACCTGCTCCCACGCGCCCGCCTGGGCAGGACTTTCCCCGCACCCCGCGTAGGGCTTTCCCCGCACCACCCGCGCATGGGCGTTCCCTGCACCGCCCGCGCACGAGTCTTCCGCCGCCCGCGCCGGTCTTTTCCCCGCACCGCGCGCCGGTCTTTTCCCCCGCACCGCGCGCAGGGCTTTCCCCGCACCGCGCGCCGGTCTTTCCCCGCACCGACCGCGCAGGGCTTCCCTGCACCGCCAGCGCACGAGTCTTCCGCCCCCCGCGCCCCTGCCCTAGTTGATCTTGCTAGGGATATTTCACGGCGGAGGTGCACTTGTGCGCCCGATTCGTCCGGTTCTGCTGCACCTCGGCCGTGAAATGCGCGCCGCCAGGGGCCTGGCGGGCCAACAATTGGCGCATTTCGGGCCGCTGAACTGCGGTCCTCGACCGGGCCGGCCGATCAGGCGTCCAGCTCCGAGTACGGCGGGACGGCGTTGGCGCGGACTACATCCGAGTAGAACCGGGCACTCAGCTTGGGTACCCGGCGCTGTGTTTCGAAGTCGACGAAGACGATCCCGAAGCGGCGCTGGTAGCCCCAGCCCCACTCGAAGTTGTCCAGCAGCGACCAGACGTAGTAGCCAGCCAGGTTGACGCCTGCCTTGATGGCGCGAGCCGCCGCATCGAGGTGCTGATGCAGGTAACTAACGCGCTCGACGTCCTTGACGTCGCCATCGGGGTCGACGTAGTCCTCGGCCGCGCAGCCATTCTCGGTGATGTACAGCGGCAGGCCGGGCGCCGCGTCGGACAGCTGAACCAGCAAGTCATACAGCCCGTCGGCGTCGACTAGCCAGCCCATCGGCGTGCGCTCCAGTTCAGCGGGCTCGTACTCCACCACGCCCGGCAGCTCGCAGCGAGCAGGCTCCTCGTTCTGCCGGAGGTCGTCGGGGTTCCCGGCGCGCAGGAAGACGGGCGAGTAGTAGTTGACGCCGAGGAAGTCCAGCGGCTGCCGAATCGTGGCGAGGTCGCCGTCCTCGATCAGGCCCGGCCTCGGCAGCAGCGCAGCCCGGATGTGTGCCGGGTAGTGGCCATGCAGCACCGGTTCGAGGAAGAGCCCGTTGAGCTCGGCATCGGTCGCCAGCCGCGCAGCCTCGACGCTCTCTGGCTGCGTGCCGGCCGCGATTCGGACTGGATGCATGTCCAGCGTGATGCCGACCGGGATCTCGGGCCGGACGCTGCGCAGCGCCTGGGCGCCGAGGCCGTGCGCGAGCAGCAGATGATGTGTGGCCGCGACCGCGGCCGCATCGTCGGTGACACCAGGGGCGTGCACGCCAGTCCGGTAACCATGGTCTGCCGACACCTGCGGTTCGTTGAGCGTGATCCAGCGCGACACTCGATCGCCGAGCTGCTCGGCGACGATGCGCGCGTACTCGGCGAACCTCTCTGCTGTGCTGCGAACCGCCCAGCCGCCGCGGTCCTGGAGCTCCTGCGGCAGGTCCCAGTGATAGAGCGTGACGGCCGCGTCGATGCCTTTGCTTGCCAGCTCATCGAGGACCGCTCGGTAGTAGTCAAGGCCCTTCTGGTTCACGGGTCCTGACCCGCCTGGCTGAATGCGCGGCCAGGAGATCGAGAAGCGGTACGCCTGCAGTCCGAGCGAGGACATCAGTGCGACGTCCTCGGGATAGCGGTGGTAGGAGTCGCACGCCACGTCGCCTGTGTCGCCTCGGCGGATCTTTCCCGGCACGCGACTGAACGTGTCCCAGATGGACAGCCCTCGCCCGTCAGCGTTGGCCGCTCCTTCTATCTGGTACGCGGCAGTCGCCGCGCCCCAGGTGAAGCCTGGCGGAAAGGAAAGGGCACCGTTGGCGGTGGTCCCCGCTGGGGTCATCTGACACTCCTCGTGTTACCAGAACGTTGCGTGCGTCTTAAATCTCAGACCTTGACGCCCCTTAAGGCGAGTCCTAGTGTAAGCGCTTAGATTAAGCAATGTAAGCGCTTAGATCAACGGATGTAGGTGCTTTTACCCCAGGTCGTGAGGGGATCAGCGCATGGCTTCGGACACCGGCAATCGGCACGGTTCACGCCTCGGATGAGCACTTCTGACGTGCACGACCCAGGCGCGACGTCCGTACGTCATGCCGCGACTGCGGGGGCGCCTGACGCCACCGCGGCGTTGCCCGACGCTGCGGTGGCGTCAGGCATCACTGCGGTGCCTGACGCCACCGCGCTTGAAGCCGATACCGCTGCGAGAGCGGCCCTGGCTGCTGAGCAGCTACCGTCCCTCGCTGACGCATCCGACGCATCCGACGCGCTCGCCGCCGACGCGAGCCGTTCAGCGGGCAGCCCGGCCACGTTGTACGACGTAGCCCGGCTGGCAGGCGTGTCAACCGCCACGGTCTCCCGTGTCGTGCACGGCCTGGACCGCGTGCGTGACAGCACGAGGGCACGGGTTCTCGAGGTCATCAATCGGCTGGGCTACGTACCCGACGGCGCGGCGCAGAGCCTGTCCCGCCGCCAGAAGAACGTCATCGGACTCGTGGGCGTTGAGCGACTAGCGCCGCATCAGTACGACATCGAGAGCATGAGCCTGCTGTTCTACGACGAGATCCTGCGCGGCGTCGAGCAGCGCATCCGCTATCACAACTGGTCGCTCATGATCACCTACCTGCGTGAGGAGAGCGACGACGACCTGCGCCGCCTGCAGGCGCTGTCCGGGAAGGTCGACGGGCTGCTGATCGGCGAGGGGATCGTGCCGTCGGACGAGCTGGCGCGGCTAGCCGAGCGCCTGCCGGTCGTCGTCGTCGCCGGAGACCCGGCCGAGCGGGCCGCCGACGTCGTGACCGCCGACAACCGTTCCGGATCCGCCGCCCTCGTGAGTCATCTCGTCGAGGTCCACGGCCGGCGCCGTCTCTTCCACGTGGACGGACCGCCAAGCGCGCCCGACGCCAAGGAGCGCAGGCTGGCGCTCAACGAGGTAATCCAGTCCCACCCAGGCGTTGAACTCGTCGGCTCCTACCGCGGCCGGTTTAGCGTGCAGAGCGGCGAACAGGCCGCCGAGATTCTCCTGGCCAACCCGGCCAACCTGCCGGACGCGGTCGTGTGCGCGAACGACCAGATGGCCATCGGCATCCTCCAGGCCCTCACCCGCGGCGGGGTTCGCGTGCCCGAACAGCTCTCCGTTACTGGGTTCGACGACATCTTCCCCGGCAGCCTGTTCGAGCCGTCGCTGACGACCGTGCACCAGCCCATGCGGATGCTCGGCGAGCGTGCCTGCGCCCGGCTGCTCGACCGCATCGCCCGCCCGGATCTGCCGACGCACGTCGAGCTGCTGCCAACCGAGCTCGTTCTCCGCAAGAGCTGCGGTTGCCCGCCAGGCACCCCGGCCCGGACCACCGCGGCACCCTTCGCGGGCGCCACTCAAATAGCAACCGCGCCGGTTGCCGCCGAAGCCGGGGCCCGGCCTCCGGTGCTGCCCGCCGGCACCGGCGTGACCACGCTCGCTTCCGATATTCGCGCGTCATCACGGGGCCGCCGCCGGACGCGGCCGGCCGCCGAGAGTTAGGAGCCTGGCGATGCCTTTCATCTTGCGCCGGCTGGGCTTCTACGCGGTGGCGGCGTGGGTCGCGCTCACCCTCAACTTCTTCATCCCGCGGGCAATGCCGGGCAATGCCGTCGAGGCGATCATGTCCAAGTTCCCGAATCTGACGCCAGCGACCTACCACGCGCTCGAGGCGATGCTGGGCGTCGGCCATCCCGGCTCGCTGTGGTCCCAGTACGTGTCCTACCTGAACGATGTCGTGCACTTCAACTTCGGCATCTCGGTGTCCAGCTATCCGGCACCGGTGTCGCAGTTGCTCAGCCAGACGATCCCGTGGACGCTGGCCTTGGTCGGCACCGCGACCGTCATCGCGTTCTTCCTGGGCACGCTCCTCGGCATCTTCGCGGGCTGGCGGAACGGCGGCTGGCTGGACCGGCTCCTGCCCGGCCTCATGTTTGTACAGGCACTGCCGTACTTCTTCCTGGCCTTGGTGCTGCTGTGGCTGGTAGCCGTGAAGGTCTGGCACGTCTTCCCGATCGGCCAGGGCTACGCCGGCGGCCTGGTGCCGGGCTGGGACTGGTCTTTCATCAGCAGCGCGGTACTCCACTCCCTGCTGCCAGCCTTCACGATCGTGATCACGTCACTGGCAGGGTGGATGCTGCAGATGCGCAACGTGATGATCACGACCATCGGCGAGGATTACGTGCTGGCCGCGCAGGCCAAAGGACTGACGAACCGCCGCGTCGTCTTCACCTACGCCGCCCGCAACGCGTTCCTGCCGCAGCTCCAGGGATTCGGTCTTGCGCTCGGCTTCGTGGTGTCCGGTGCCATCGTCATGGAGATCGTCTTCTCCTACCCGGGCATCGGCCTGCTGCTGCTGAGTGCCGTCCAGTCAAACGACTACCCGCTGACGCAGGCCATCTTCCTCGTCATCACGTTCGCCGTCCTGCTGGCCAACCTGCTCGTCGACGTCATCATCGTCGCGGTCGATCCACGCGTCAGGACGAGAGAGGCAGCCTGATGAGCACAGCGCTTCCTATGGTCACCGAGCCCACCACGGTGATGGCTGCCCCAGCCCGCGAGCTCAGCCGGTGGCGGCGCTTGCCGCTGAAGGCTAAGGCGGGCGCGATCCTGTTCGGGCTGTTCGTGCTTGCGGCGGTCATCGGGCCGTTCGTCGCGCCGTACGATCCCAGCTACCAGAACCCGAACCAGGCCCTGTCGCTCGCGGCGCCGTCTGCCGCGCATCTGCTCGGCACCACGCAGTCCGGCGAGGATGTCCTTTCGCAGCTGCTCACCGGCATCCGGCTGACGCTCGAGCTCGGCCTCGTGGTCGGCCTGATCGCCACCTTCTTGTCGGTGCTGGTCGGCGTATCGGCGGGCTACCTCGGCGGCGTGTGGGACGAAGTGCTGATGCTGATCAGCAACATCTTCCTGGTGATCCCGGCGCTGCCGCTGCTGATCATCTTGCTCGGCTACCTGCCGCGCACCGGCCAGACCGCGACCATACTGGTGCTGGCCGGCTTGGGCTGGCCCTGGGGCGCCCGGGTGATCCGAGCCCAGACGCTGTCGATCCGCGGCCGTGACTTCATCGCCGCGGCCCGTGAGACCGGCGAGAGCGGCTGGCGGATCATCGCCTACGAGATCGTCCCGAACGAGGTCAGCCTCATTGCCGCCACCTTCGTCAACACCGTCCTCTACGCAATCGGCGCCTCGGTCGCGCTGGCCTTCCTCGGCCTGGCGGACCTGTCAACCTGGAGCCTCGGCACGATCCTGTACTGGGCGCAGAGCCAGCAGGCGCTGACGCTGGGGGCGTGGTGGTGGTTCGTTCCGCCGGGCTTGGCCGTCGCCCTGATCGGCACCTCCCTGGTCCTGCTCAACACGGGCATCGACGAGCTCGGCAATCCGCGGCTGCGAGACGCCAACAGGCGAGCCAAGGTCGACGGACGGCGGCTCCAGCCCAACGCGCCGACGCCGGTCGTGCGTGCAGAGGCTGGGCTGCCGCTCCGCCGCAGCCCGGTGATCGCCTTCGTCCGGTCCTTCTCTCGGAGCGCTTACCTAGCCGATCGATCGGCTCGACTCAGTGCCACCCAGCCAAGCGAGGGCCAACGATGACGACCGACGTAGGCAGCCCCGTTCCCGCCCCGGCGGAGCCAGGCGGAC
>DATIOU010000236.1:0-18517 GCA_035472835.1 Streptosporangiaceae bacterium
CCGAGTCAACAGCCGAGCCGGCGCCGATCACATCCTGGTCGTGCAGGCTCGGCCGGAGGGCGGTGGAAAGGCGAGTCAGGACCGCGTCAGGGTCGGCCCGCGGCGGCAGGGCCAGCAGTGCGGCCACCCTGTCGTCATCGAGGGAGCTGACGATGGCCGGGACCCGCAGAAGGCGGCACACCTCGGCAAGCGCATCGGCAACGCCCGCGGCAGCCGCTGCCCGGGCCGGCGAAGCCCGCACCGGCGATGCCGCGCGGCCCCCGCCCCCGCCCATGCGCACGACCACCGCGACCAGCAGCCTGCCGGTAACTGGAACGCCCAGAGCTCTAGCTCGCGCCTCTGCCTCGGCGTGATCCCCGAACCCGAGCCCCAGGAACGTGGCCAGGATCGTCCGGTGCGCCTGCCGTTCGAGGCTCTCGCGCTGATGGTCGAGCAGCCGGCCGAGCGCAAGCGTCGTCGCCGCGCGCTCGATCAGCGCTTCGTCACCAGGTGCAGGCTGCCGGCCGCGGACCAGGACCAAGCGGCCCCAGGCCTGACCCCGTGCGCCCACGCTGGTCACCAGCCAGCCGGACGTCGGGTCGAAACCGGTCCGGCCCGCCATCCCGACAGCACGCGACCGGCCAGGGAACCCCGCCAGCAGGCTGGCCGCGTCCCGGCCGAACGGCGCGCACGCGAGGACTTGGTGGGCGAGGTTCGCCAGGATGACCGGGCACCCGGCCAGCGCGGCGGTCTGGGCGACGACCTCCTCGGCCGAGGCGCCTGATACCGCCAGCTCGGTGAACACCTGGTGCAACCGCCCGGCGGAGCGCAGCTCGGCCAGCTGGGCATCGATGATGCGGCCATGCACGGCCTCGGTGATCTCGATGAACTGGGTCTCCCGCTCCAACACGATCAGCGGCAGTTCGTGCTCCACGGCGGCTGCCACCAGGGCCGGCGGGAGACTGCGCGCATACCGGGAACCCAGCTCTACCGCCAGCGCGCTGACCCCGACAGACGCCAGCTCGGCCACGTACCGGGTCAGCCCGGCTGCGTCGCCGGGCAGTCCGATGCCGGTCGACAGCACTAGCTCGCCGCCGCGGAGCAGGTGCGCGGCCTGGGCAAGCTCGATCACGTGCACCCAGCGGACCGGGGCGTCGAGCCGGTCATCCGCGGCTAGCACCCGCGGCCCCCCGTTGCGCACCGGATCAAGGGCAAGCACCTCGGCAACAGTCGGCAGGACGCCGCCTGGCCGCGTCGACATGGCTCTGACCCCCCGCTGACTACCGCCGTAGACCGGACAACACACTGTATGCCAGCGACCCCGTTCCCTGACAGAACGTAACTTGGCACGGAACCGGCCTGGCGACAGACTGAGCCCAGGGGAGAGCATTGGGATGAGCTGACATCCGAGAGGCAGGCCCAGGCGATGGACGAGGCGCGGACGCACCGGACGCACTGGATCAATGGCAAGCCGTGGACGGGCGAGGCGGCCACCCGCGGCGACATCTACAACCCCGCTACCGGCAAGATCAGCGGCACCGTGGACTACGCGACCGCGGCCGAGGTCGACGCGGCTGTCGAGGCGGCCAAGGCGGCCCTGCCGGGCTGGCGCGAGACCTCTCTCGTGAAGCGCGCCGGCGTGATGTTCGCGTTCCGCGAGCTAGTCCGCAAGCGCCAGGCCGACCTAGCCGCGCTGATCACGGCCGAGCACGGCAAGGTGGCCTCGGACGCGGCGGGCGAGGTCGCCAGAGGCCTCGAGGTCGTCGACTTCGCGTGCGGCATCCCGCACCTGCTGAAAGGTGGCTTCTCCGAGAACGTTTCGACTGGCGTCGACGCCTACTCGATTCGCCAGCCCGTCGGCGTAGTCGCCGGGATCACGCCGTTCAACTTCCCCGTTATGGTGCCGATGTGGATGTTCCCGATCGCGCTCGCCTGTGGCAACACCTTCATCCTCAAGCCTTCCGAGAAAGACCCCTCGGCGTCACTCCTGCTCGCCGAGCTGCTCGCCGAGGCCGGGCTGCCCGACGGCGCCTTCAACGTCGTGCACGGCGCGAAGCCAGCCGTCGACGCGCTGCTCACACACCCGGGCGTCCGGGCGGTCAGCTTCGTCGGCTCGACGCCGATCGCCCGGTACGTCGCCGAGACCGCCACGAACCACGGCAAGCGCGTGCAGGCACTCGGCGGCGCGAAGAATCACATGGTGGTTCTGCCCGACGCTGACCTGGATCTCGCCGCGGACGCCGCCGTCAACGCCGGTTTCGGATCCGCTGGCGAGCGGTGTATGGCGATCTCCGTCCTCGTCGCCGTCGACCCGATCGGCGACGAGCTCGTGAGCAAGATCAAGGACCGAATCGCGGGCCTGAAGGTCGGGCCGGGCGACAGCGAAGGCTCCGAGATGGGTCCTCTCGTGACCAGGGCGCACCGCGACAAGGTCGCCGGCTACCTGGACAGCGGTGTCGAGGACGGCGCGACGCTGGCCGTGGATGGGCGCGACCACCCGATCACCGGGGACGCCGCCGACGGATTCTGGCTCGGCCCGACGGTGCTGGACCACGTCACGCCAGGCATGCGCGCTTACCGGGACGAGATATTCGGGCCGGTGCTGTCCATCGTCCGGGCGCAGAGTTACGACGAGGCACTCGCGATCATCAACGCCAACGCGTACGGGAACGGCACCGCGATCTTCACCAACGACGGCGGCGCGGCCCGGCGATTCCAGAACGAGGTGCAGGTCGGCATGATCGGCATCAACGTGCCGATCCCGGTCCCGATGGCCTACTACAGCTTCGGTGGCTGGAAGGCCTCGCTGTTCGGCGACACGCACGTGCACGGGACCGAGGGCGTGCACTTCTACACGCGCGGGAAGGCGGTCACCTCCCGCTGGCTCGACCCGAGTCACGGCGGCGTGAACCTCGGCTTCCCGGTCAACCACTAAGCGGCTAGGAGAAGCGCACCGCCCATGAGCAGCTACCAGCCAGATCCCGCCCGCGGCGCCGAGGTGTACGCGCTCGACCGGGCGCACGTCTTTCACTCCTGGTCCGCGCAGCGAGCGCTCACGCCGATCGCGGTCGCCGGCGCCGAGGGTTCCTGCTTCTGGGACTACGACGGCATCAGGTACCTGGACTTCTCCAGCCAGCTGGTGAACACCAACATCGGCCATCAGCACCCGAAGGTCACGGCCGCGATCGCCGCGCAGGCGGCCAGGCTCACGACGATTGCCCCCCAGCACGCGAACGAGGCGCGCGGCGAGGCGGCCGCCCGGCTGGCAGCGCTCGCGCCCGCGGGCTTCGAGAAGGTTTTCTTCACCAATGGCGGCGCCGACGCGAACGAGAACGCGATCCGGATGGCGCGCCTGCACACCGGCCGCACCAAGGTGCTGAGCTTCTACCGCTCATACCACGGCAACACCGGGGCCGCGATCAACTCGACCGGTGATCCCCGCCGCTGGCCAAACGAGTTCGCTACCGGGCACGTGCACTTCTTCGGGCCGTACCTGTACCGGTCTTCGTTCTGGGCGACGACACCCGAGCAGGAGTGCGAGCGCGCGCTCGCGCACCTCGAGCAGGTCATCCAGATGGAGGGACCCCAGACGATCGCGGCCGTGCTGCTGGAGTCGATCGTCGGCACGGCCGGCGTGCTGATCCCGCCGCCTGGTTACCTCGCCGGGGTCCGCGCGCTCTGCGACAAGTACGGCATCGTCTACATCGCCGACGAGGTCATGTGCGGCTTCGGGCGGGCCGGGCGCTGGTTCGCGTTCGAGGACCACGGCGTCGCGCCGGACCTGATCGTGTTCGCGAAGGGGTCCAACTCCGGCTACGTGCCGGCCGGCGGCGTCATCATCTCTGATCCGATCGCCGCCACCTTCGACGACCGCGTCTTCCCGGGCGGGCTTACCTACTCGGGTCACCCGCTCGCGTGCGCTTCGATCGTCGCGACGATCGACGTCATGCAGGAAGAAGACATTATCGGGAACGGGGTTCGCATCGGCGAGCACGTTCTCGGCCCGGGGTTGCGGGCGCTGGCCGAGCGCCACGCCGTCATCGGCGAGGTACGCGGGACCGCGGTGTTCTGGGCGCTTGACCTGGTGTCGAACCGCGAGACGCGAGAGATGCTCGCGCCCTACGGGGGTGCGTCGGAGGCGATGACCACGCTCATGGCCGAGTGCAAGGCGCGCGGCCTGATCCCGTTCATGAACTACAACCGGCTGCACGTCGTGCCGCCGTGCACGATCTCGGAATCCGAGGCCAAGGAGGGCCTCGCGGTCCTGGACGAGGCACTGGCCACGATCGGGCGCTTCTACACCGGCTGACGCGCTGGCGGCTCCGATGACGCTGCGGGCCCGGGCCGACGTGGCCAGGGCCCGCGTGCGCTTTACTCGAACCTGACGTTGCCTGGGCTGCTGACGCGGCTCAGCACTGGCAGTGTGGACACCAGCACCGCCAGCGCGCCGACCAGGCCAAGGCCCATGATCAGGTAGTAGGCGTGGTCGAGCACCGGTGTCGGCGAGCCGGCCGGACCGAGCTTGGCCACCGTCAGTACGCTCATTCCGTAGGCTAGGCCGGCCGCGATGGCGGTGGCGGCGACCAGCGGCGCGACCGCCTCGAGCATGACCACCCGGTACAGGGTTCCGACCGGCGTGCCGGACAGGCGGAGCAGCGTGAACGGGCGCTTGCGCTCGACGACGCCCCCGCCTGCGGCCACGGCCAGGCTGCACCCGGCGACTATCAGTGTCAGCGCCACCGCTATGTCGATCAGTCGCTGCACTGTGGTCGCGACGCCCTCGCGCACCTGGACGGCTTCGCCGAACGTACGCGGCGCCATTCCGGACGCCGTGAGGGGCGTGTGTGTTACCAGGTAGGTGCGAACGCGCTCGAGCGTGGCCTGACTGTCGACCTTGACGAGCACCGCCTGCAGGTACAGGCCGGCGTACCCGCCGCGCGCGGCCGGGTTCTGGCTGGTCACGAACGGTTGCGTGGTGTACATGGGGTTGTCGCCGAACAGGCTGAAGGTGTTTGCGTGCACCGCGGTGACACCACGCGCGCAGGTGCCGAACGCGGGGAGCAGGCGCAGCCCTGAGCACGGCACCACGCTGCTGAACTGGGGCGGTCCGGCGGTGCTGCCGGTGCCGGGCAGCGAGTAGATCGCGACGGCCCGCGCGCCGCCAATCTGGTTGAGTCCGGCGAGGACCGTGGCCCCGGCGGCCGGTGGCAGGCCTTGGGCGGCGATCCGCTGCTTGGCGCCGGTGCCGTTCTGAAGGCCATAGCCCGGTTGCGTGCTGCCGGTGCAGTTGACGCTGTTGCCGCAGATCGGCGACAGCGTGAAGCCGTCCAGCAGCACGTTGGACAGCGCCGTGGCAGTCGGCGTGGCCGTGGTCGCCTGGATGGCAGGCAGCAGCGCGGCGACCATGGTGCCGAGGAACACCGCGAGCACCAGGCCGCTGACAGAGCGGAAGGCGGCCTTGGGGTTGTCGCCGAGCCGGCGCGCGGCCAGCACTGGGGAGGCGCCCGACATGAGCTTCGGCACGATGCGCGCGGCCTTGCCGGTCAGCCACGGTCCGGCTATCACCAGCCCGACGAGGACGACGAGCAGGCCTGGAATGGCCGGGCCGCCAATGGATTGCCTGCTGGTCATGGCCAGGCCGGCCACGAACAGCGCGAGCCCCACGACGAGTGGCAGCGTGCGCCACATGCTCGGTGGCGGCGGCGTGACCTTGCGGCTGACGCCGAGCGGCGAGACCCGCACCCGCCGCAGCGACAACAGGCCGGTGACCGCCGCCGCGATCGGCACGATGACGAGCACGGCGGCGTAGCCAGCGATCGTCGGGGTTACTTCGTTGGCGAAGTAGCGCTGGCTCGTGATGGCCGTGTTCGCCAGGGCTGGGCGCAGCAGCAGGAAGATGCCGATGCCTGCGAGGCTGCCGAGCAGGGCGCTGAGCAGCGAGTCGACGGCGGCGATGACGCTGATCTGGCGGGACGTTGCGCCGCACAGGCGCAGCGCCGCATAGCGTTCCTCGCGCCTGGCAGCGGCCAGTCGCGTCGCCGTGCCGATGAGGATGAGGATTGGGAATACGAACGCGATCGCGCCGCCGATGAACGCGACCCGGAAGTAAGGCGACCAGATCTGCTTGCCAGCAGTGGTGGCGATCGAGTCGATGTGGATGGTCGACGGCAGCGCAGTCAGCGCGTCCGTCCGGTAGCCGATCACGATCACCAGCTCGTCAGGCCCGGTCAGGGCCTGCTGACCGATCGTGCCCGCGAGCTTGCCCGGGAATCGATCGCCGAGCTGGTCGCGCGGCGCGGTCCGCAGTAGGGCGGCCATAGCCGGGGACGCGTAGTACTGACCTGGTCCCGGCATTCGGGATAGCCCGGGCAGGACCGGTGCGTGCGATCCGAGCGCAGCCACGTCGAGCCGCTCGATCGTGGTCCCGTGATAGATGTCGTTGCTGTAGTTCCACAGCTCAGTCCGATCGGGCGATGGACTGCTGGCTGCCGTGGTGTTTTCCCAGGTCGGCCGGTTGTTGGTCACCTGGAAGGCGTGGAAGTCCGCGAGCACTGCCAGCAGGATCGCAACCCCGATGGCGACGGCGACGGCGGTGACGATCAGCCTGGTGCGACCTTCCCGGCCTCCGCTGATAGCCAGGCGAGCGCTGAGCCGCAACATCACCGCGCTCCTTCTGGCTCGGTCAGGCTCGGCGGCCCTGACGCGCCCGAAGGCGCCGTGAGGCCTGTCGGTTCCGTCACGCGGCCGTCCTGAACTGTGGCGGTGCGGTCGGCGTACTGTGCGATGCCGGCGTCATGGGTGACCAGCAGCACGGCGGTGTGCTGCTCCTGAGCCGCGCTAACGAGCAAATCCATCACCTTGGCTCCGGTCGTGGAGTCCAGCGCTCCGGTGGGCTCGTCGGCGAACAGAACCGACGGCTGGCTGATGAGCGCTCGCGCGACGGCGACGCGCTGAGCCTGGCCGCCGGATAGCTCACCGGTACGGCGGCCACCCAGGCCGCTGAGGCCGACCCGGTCCAGCCAGGACTCGGCCCTTGCGTAGGCATCCTTCCGGCCCACCCGGCTAAGCAGCAGCGGGATGGCCACGTTGTCGGCCACAGTCAGCTCGGGAACGAGCTGCCCGAACTGGAACACGAAGCCGAACGAGGTGCGGCGCAGCCGCGTCCGCTCCGCGTCGCTGAATCGGTCGAGCCGTCGGCCGTCGAACCACACCTCGCCCCGGTCGGGCGCGTAGATGCCGGCCAGGCAGTGCAGCAGGGTGGACTTGCCTGAGCCGCTTGGGCCCATCACGGCGACAATCTCACCGGCTCGTAGCGCGAGGCTGGCGCCCTGGAGGGCCGGTGTCTGGCCGAACGACCGGTACAGGTCGCGGCCGTGCAGGAGAGCTGTCAACGGTGACTCCCGTGGGTTAGGGGCTGGCGCTATGCGGCCGTGGTGAGCCGCGGACGCGCCCTATCGTGGCCGTCGCGGGTGCGTCGGCGCATCCGGCAGATCCCTGGATTCGCACCGGCAGCGGCGCGCCCGCACGTCGGGGTTTCCCCTGAGCCGAGTCGTAGCCGGGGCCCGGGCGTTCGGCGCCGTGGCTGGGTGGGTAGGGATCTTGCGCTTATCCGTACGGCCGCCGACGGGCACAAAGGAACCATGACAGATTCAGTCCGGGTACAGCGCCCGGTGGCGAGCGCCGCGGATTCGCCGCGCGACCCGTCGGTCCGGCTGCTCGGCTGGATCTCCGCTATCGGGATCGGCGCCGCGATCGCGATCATGATCGGCGCGTCGTTTGTCCGCCAGGACTGGATGTACCCGCCGCTCCGGTCGCCGAAGGTCGGGCCGCCTTTCGAACTGCATGTGCACGTGTCCGGCACGCTCGTGTCGATCGGGTTGTGGGTTGCCTCAGTGCTGGCCCTGTGCGGCCTGATCGCAGGCCTGCTGGCGGCCCGGCGCGGCGCCCGCGGGCACATCCGGGTGATGCTCATCGGCGCGGCGCTGGCGGTGGTCGCCCTGATGCTGCTGCCGCCGGCTGGCTCGACCGACGCGCTGGATTACGCCGCCTACGGCCGGCTGGCGCTGGCCGGCCACAATCCCTACGTCGCGACGCCGTTGTATATCCGGATCACCGACCCCGCCTTTGCCCAGTCGATACCGACGCGCTGGCAGCTGCAGGTCAGCCTCTATGGCCCGGCCGCGACCATCGAGCAGTACCTCGCGGCAAGGCTCGGCGGCGACTCGATCGCACGGGTCGTGTTCTGGCTCAAGCTATGGAATGCCCTCGCCTTCGGCGCGGTGGCCTTCGTGCTGGACAAGGTGCTCAGGAGCAGGCCGACGGCGCGGCTGCGGGCGCACTTGCTCTGGACCGTCAACCCCCTGCTGCTCTGGGTGCTCATCGCGGCCGGACACCTCGACGTACTGGCGACGGCGGCCGGCCTCCTTGGCCTGCTGGCGATCGGCCGGCCGCCGGCGGGCGACGCCCGGCCGCGGCTCTGGCGTGCCGTAGCGGCGGGCGCGCTGGTCGGAGTGGCGGCCGACATCAAGATCGACTTTGCCCTTTTCGGACTCGGCCTGGCCTGGGCCCTGCGCCGGTCGGTGCCGGCGTTGCTCGCGGCTGTCGGCGGGGCACTCGTCATCCTCGTGCCGACCTATGCGTGGCTGGGGAGGCCGGCCCTCGACGCCTTGTTCGCGCGGCGGGACAAGACCTCGCAAGACAGCTTCTACCGGTTCGGCGACCTGACCAACTGGCGGTTCCTGATCGTGCTGGCGCTGGTGCTCTTCCTGGCCATCGCGATCCTCCTGCTGCGGCGGATGCCGCCTGGTGATGGCGCTCGCCCGGCGATCCGGCCGGTGCTAGCCATCAGCGTTGCCTGGCTGGTCATCTGGCCATACCAGCTGCCGTGGTACGACGCGATGATCTTTTCCGTGCTCGCCCTCTACCCGGCGTCGACGCTCGACTGGGTCCTGCTGGCCCGGCTCGGCGCGGCAACGATCGGGACCATGCCCGGTAATCCGAACGGCGTCCCGGGGAAGACGTTGCGGTCGGCGGACATCTTCCTAGTCCACGGGCTTGTGCCCGCGGTGCTCCTTGGTTGCGCGCTCGCAGTCGTCGTGCTGGCGATCTCCGGCCAATGGGGCGTAAAGCCCGAGACCGCTCGTCGGCCGGTGCCCGCTGCGGGCGCCACCCCCGATCCCGGCACGTTACCCGGCGACTGCGGCGAACGTCGGCTCGCAAGCGTTGCCGGGCGGCGGCGGTCCGCTGGATGGCGCCCACGCACGTGTTCGTCGACGACAGCACGCATGTCTCCATAACAGTGGAGAAACCGACGTCGTTGCCACCCACGGTGATCGACACGCGCGTCGTCTGGGCATTGAGCGCGGCCAGCTGACCGCTGATGACTGACGCAGTCGTCGCCGCAGAGCACGCGACAAACGGGTAACTCGCGGGACAGTCATGCGAGCCAGCATCGGCACTCCAGCTTCAGAGCCTGGTTGTGCACGTGTAAGTAACATTGGCGGCCAGGGTCGTCAAGAGACAGAAGGGACCGGCCACCAGTGGCTCTGGAGATTAAGCGGCTGACGCTGGCGCACCTGCGCGGCGTGGACGGCCAGACCTGGCCGGTGCACGGTTTCATAGTGCTGTTTCCCGGTGGCGCAGCGCTGGTCGACACCGGCGCCGGGGGCCCGCAGCGGTGGCTGGACGACTGGCGCGTGGTGAACCGGTCGGTGGCTGACGCGCTCGAGGAGCTCGACCTGACGCCCGGTGACATAGGCCTGGTCATCAACACGCACCTGCACTTCGATCACTGCGGGCAGAACTCGGTCTTCAAGCACGCCGCGTTCTACGTCCAGCGTGCCGAACTGGAGCGGGCGCGCATTGAATCGCCCAAGCTCACCGACTGGTTCGACTTCATGAACGCCCGGTTCGAGCTACTCGACGGAGACGCCGAGGTGCTGCCTGGGCTGCGCGTGATCGCCACGCCGGGCCACACGGTCGGTCATCAGTCGGTGCTTGTCGACTCGGCCGACGGGCTGTCGGACGCGCTCGTAGGGGACGCGGCTTACAAGCCGCGCCTGTATCTCGACCCGGATACCGACGACCTTCCTGAGGGGCAGGCGAGAGACCTCGAGGCGTGGCGGGCCTCGGTCGGCAGGATCCGCTCAGCCGCGCCCGACCGCGTGCATTTCTGCCACGACACCGAGGTCGTCCACTCCTAGCCCGTCACAGTGCGGCGAAGGCGTCCTCGAGAATAGCCAGGCCCTCGGTGAGCAGGCTCTCGCCGATGACAAGCGGCGGCAGGAAGCGCAGTACGTTCCCGAACGTCCCGCACGTGAGCACGATCATGCCGTTGCCGTGGCACGTCTTGGCCACCTTGGCGGCGGCAGCCGCCTCGGGCTCGATGGTCCCCGGTCGCACCAGCTCGATGGCGAGCATGGCCCCGCGCCCGCGCACGTCGCCAATAACCGGGTTCGCGTCGGCGAGCTGGCGCAGCCGCGGCAGCATCATGCCCTCGATCGAGCGGGCGGCGCCAGGCAGGTCTTCCTTCTCCATCGTCTCGATCGCGCCGAGGGCGGCAGCGCACGCGACCGGGTTGCCGCCGTAAGTGCCGCCGAGGCCGCCCGGATGGACCGCGTCCATCAGCTCGGCTCGGCCAGTGACCCCGGCCAGCGGCAGGCCGCCAGCGATGCCTTTGGCGGTGGTCACGAGATCCGGCACGACACCCTCGTGATCGCACGCGAACCACTCTCCGGTGCGGCAGAAACCGGACTGAATCTCGTCGGCGATGAACACGATGCCGTTGGCCCGGCAGTACGCGGCGAGGCCCGGCAGGAAGCCATCGGGCGGCACGATGAAGCCGCCCTCGCCCTGGACGGGCTCGATCACCACGGCGGCGACGTTCTCCTCGCCGACCTGAGCGTGAATGAGGCTGGTCACCACGCCGAGTGCCTCTTCGGCGCACTTGACCGGACCGCCGGGCCAGCGGAACGGGTACGCCATCGGCATCCGGTAGACCTCGCCGGCGAACGGCCCGAAGCCCTCCTTGTACGGCATGTTCTTGGCCGTCATCGCCATGGTCAGGTTCGTCCGGCCGTGATAGGCGTGGTCAAAGACCACGACGGCGTCCCGGCCGGTGGCGTGCCTGGCGACCTTCACGGCGTTCTCGACGGCCTCGGCGCCGGAGTTGAACAACGCGGACCGCTTGTCGTGCGTGCCTGGCGTCAGCCGGTTGAGCTGCTCGCACACCTCCACGTACCCCTCGTACGGCGCGACCATGAAGCAGGTGTGGGTGAACTGCGCAACCTGCTCGGTCACCCGGCTGACCACCAGGTCGGCGCTGTTGCCGACGGACGTGACGGCGATGCCGGAGCCGAAGTCGATGAGCGAGTTGCCGTCGACGTCCACGACCACGCCGCCGCCCGCCGCGGTCACGAAGACCGGCAGGACGTGGCTCAGACCACGCGCGACGCTGCGACTGCGGCGCTCGAACAGCTCACGGGACATCGGGCCAGGAATCTCGGTGACGAGGTTGCGATGCTGCGGCAGGGACGGGCCGCCGTGCGGGGCAGATTGCGTGGTCATAGCAGTGACAATAACGCCCGGCCGGGCTCGGCCGCCGGGGACCTGGACTGGGCTGACGCGGCGGCTGGGCGCCAGCTAGCCCGGCTGGTGCCAGGCCGACCTGCGCTGCGATGATGCATTAGTGACTGAATCATCCTTTCCGTCCGCCGGGGATGCCAACGGGATAGGGCCGCGGTCGTGGCGGGCAGCCCGGCAACCGGTGATCGCCGGCCTCGGCATGACCGCGCTCGGCAAGGTCTACGGGCCTACGTCGGCGCAGTTCGCCGCCGACGCCGTCCGCCTCGCGGTGGCCGACGCCGGGCTGCGGCTCGCGGACGTCGACGGGTTGCTGACGTCCTCGGGCGTCACCGGCGGAATCTCCATCGACCTGCAGCGTGACCTCGGGCTGACGGACCTGCGGCTGCTGTCCCATCTGCAGGCTTACGGTTCAACGGCGGGGGCGATGGTCCAGTTCGCCTCGATGGCCGTGCTGTCTGGCATGGCGAGCGTCGTCGCATGTGTCTTCGCCGACAGCCCGCTCCAGCCGGAGCGCAGCGCCGGCGCGGTCTATGGTTCCCGGCGCGCCCCGGCCGGCTGGTGGGGGCTGCTGGGCGCGAGCGGCGTCATCGGCGCGAACCCGATGTACGCGCTCGCGGCGCGCCGGCATATGGAGCGGTTCGGGACGACGAGCGAGCAGCTCGGGCACATCGCCGTCGCACAACGCGACTGGGCCGTGCTGAACCCGGCAGCGCAGCTGCGGGAGCCGATAACCCTGGCCAATCATCAGGCCTCGCGGTGGATCGTCGAGCCGTTTCACCTGCTCGACTGCTGCCTGGTCTCGAACGGGGGCATCGCCGTCATCGTCACGACCGCCGAGCGGGCCGCTGCCCTGGCCCAGCCGCCCGTGCACGTGCTCGGGTGGGCACAGTCCCACCCAGGCCGGTATTTGCGGCGCAATCCCGACTTCGGACTCGTGTCGGGCGCGGCGACGGCGGGCCCGGCCGCCCTCGCGATGGCCGGGCGGAGGCTATCCGACGTCGACGTGGTCGAGCTTTATGACTGCTACACCTTCACCGTGCTGCTGACTTTGGAGGACTACGGCTTCTGCGCGAAGGGGGAGGGCGGGCCGTTCGTCGCGAGCGGCGTGCTCGGCCCGGACGGCAAGCTCCCGCTTAACACCGGCGGCGGCCAGCTATCCGCCTACTACATGTGGGGCATGACGCCGCTCTCCGAGGCGGTCATCCAGGCTCGCGGCAGTGCTGGCGCGCGCCAGTCGGCAGCGCACGACGTTGTGCTGGTGTCCGGCAACGGCGGCGTCCTTGATCATCACAGCACCCTGGTGCTCGCCAGCGAGGCAGGTGCGGCATGAGCGTCGGCCCGGTTGAGCGGGACGACGCAACGGCTGAGTTTTTCGACGGCGCGGCGGCCGGACGGTTTCTGCTGCAACGCTGTCCGGCCGGCCACTTCAGCGAGCCCGCCGCGACGCAGTGCACGACATGCCTGGCAACGGACCTGGACTGGGTCCCTGCGAGCGGCGGCGCGACGCTAGTGAGCTGGGCGATCAGCTGGGGCCGCTCGTCACCCGGCAAGGAACCGCGCCGGACCGTACTGGCAATCGGCGAGCTGGATGAGGGGCCCTGGTGGTGGACGCAGCTCGCCGCCGACGTGGTGCCAGAAGCAGCCGAGCTGGCCCCCGGTCGTCGGCTGCGCATCGAGTTCCAGCGCGCCGACGCCGAGCATGAGGCCGTCCCAGTATTCGTCCTGGCTTGACGACGCGCAGGAGGGATCAGCCGCGGACGATGTCGCGGGCGGCGTCCTCAATCGCTCCCTCCGACAGCAGAACAGCTGCCGTCGCGTCGCCGAGCGGCACGAAGCTGTCCTCACTGGCGACCCGGGCGATCCGGCCAGTGAACCCGGCGTCGACCAGGGTCGTCACGACGGACTCGGAGACACCGCCGGTGCGCCGCGTCTCGTCCGCGACGAGGACACGGCCGGTGGCCGCGGCGGCCCGAAGCAAGTCTTCGTACGGCAGCGGCGCGAGCCAGCGGAGGTCGAGGACGCGGCAATAGATCCCGTCGGCAGCGAGCGTGCGAGCGGCGCGCAGGCTCAAGCGCACCCCGTTCCCGAAGGTCATGATCGTGAGGTCTTGCCCGCCGCCATACAGCCGGGCGCGGCCCAGCGGTACGTGCGTCGCGGCCCACCGGTCGGGTGGCTCGTAGCGGGCGAGCCAGCCGCCGTCGCCGGGCTCGTACAGATCGCGCTCGTGATACAGGGCGATGGGCTCAAGGAAGACGCACACGCTGCCATCCAGCTCGGCGGTAGCCAGGCACGTGCGCATCACCGCGGCGGCGTCGTCGGGCCGTGCCGGGCAGGCGACGACCAGGCCGGGAATGTCGCGAAGCGCCGCGAGGCCGTTGTCGTTGTGGAAATGACCGCCGAACCCCTGCTGGTAGGCCAGCCCGGGCACGCGCACCACCAGCGGGTTGCGGTACTGCGCGCGGGAGAAGAACGACAGCGTGGCTGCCTCACCGCGGATCTGATCGGCCGCGTTGTGCAAATAGGCCAGGTACTGGATCTCCGGCACCGGCAGCAGGCCCGCGAGCCCGGCCCCGAGTGCCATCCCCAGGATCGACTGCTCATCGAGCGGTGAGTCGAAGACCCGGCCCGGGCCAAACGCTCGCAGCAGGCCGCGGGTCACGCCGTACACGCCGCCCTTGCGCGCGACGTCCTCGCCGAACACGAGCATGCCCGGCCTGTCGGCCATCTCGTCGGCTAGCGAGCGGTTGATGGCCTGCGCGAGCGTGACCGGCTCCGGTGCCTCCGCCGGCTCCGCTTCCGGCGGCCGCTGGGTGCGCTGCCAGCCGCGCGACTGGCCTGGCAGCGCCTGCCGCGACCGGGCAGCGAGGTTTGCCGCGACGATGGCCGGCCGACGCGGGGCGATGGGCGCCATCACCTGTTCCGCCGTCACCAGCCGCGGCGCCCCCGCAACGCGCGCGGCCAGCGCCAGTACCCGCGCCCTGGCCGCCTCGTACCGGTCGACCACGTCGGCAGGGGTCAGCGCGCCTGCGGCCACGAGTAGCCGCGCCGTGCCGAGCAACGGATCTCGTGCCGTATCCGCCGCAATCTCGGCCGGCGTGCGGTAGGCGGACTCGACGTCCGTGCCCGCGTGCCCGCCGAGCCGCACGGTACGAACGTGCAGGAAGGCTGGCGCGCGCCGGTCGCGGACCCAGTCCGCCGCGGCGGCAGCGACGTCGTACGTCTGGGCGATGTCGGCTCCGTCGGCGCTGAAGTACTTGATCCGCGGCCGGCTTGAGCTCACCGACTCGATCCAGCCGGCTGGGGTCCGGACGCTGATGCCGATGCCGTTGTCCTCGCACACCAGCAGCAACGGCAGCGGCAGGCCTTGATAGGCGCACCAGGAGGCGGTGTTCAGCGCGCCGGCAGCGGTCGAGTGGTTCACCGACGCATCGCCGAAGCTGGCCACGACCAGGCAGTCGCGCGGCCACGGCGTGTCCAAGCCGAGCTTGGCTGCGCGCTCGACGGAAAACGCCAGGCCGACAGCCCGGGGCAGGTGCGACGCGATCGTTGACGTCTGCGGGATCACGTGCAGTTCGGGATGGCCGAAGACCTTGTGCCGACCGCCCGCGATCGGCTCGGCCGCCGCCGCGACGAGCCCGAGCAGGACGTCCATCACGCCGTCTCGGCGCGGGCTGGCCTGCGCGGCGCGGACCAGGTAGAAGGCGCCGGACCGGTAGTGCAGCAACGCTGGGTCAGTGAGCCGAAGCGCGGCGGCCACCGCCGCGTTACCTTCGTGTCCGGCCGAGCCGATGGTGTAGTAACCCGCGCCGCGGGCGCGCAGCCACTTGGCCGCCAGATCCAGCTGCCGGCTCGCTATCTGCGCGTCGAACAGCTCCAGGGTCCTGGCGATCGACAAACCGCTGCCGGGCCGGATCGCGTCGTACGCGGCCGGCTGGACGCCGGCCTGGCCGGCCGTCAGCTCCCGGATAGCGCGCACCAGGCGCTGCTCGGCAATTTCCGGCCCGGCGGCTTCGGGAACGGGGTCGCTCGCAGGGGCTCGCGGCTCTCGTCCTACGGCCGCGGCGCTCATCTTCCGACGGTATGCCACCGCGGCCCTGTTCGCACGGCCGGATTAGTAGCGTGCTCATGAATCCCCGGTGACGAGCATCGCCACCGTCATCGCACTCATCGTGGAGGTCTCCGTGTTGCCATGGTCAGCGCCACTTGCCGGCACGCTCGACGAGGAAGTGATCACTAGCGAGCTGCTACGCGGCAATCCGCTCGGCGATCCGCACGAACGGCCGCTGTGGATCTACACGCCACCGGGATACGCCGACGAGCCAGCCCGGCGGTACCCGTCGGCGTACATCATCCAGGGCTTCACTGGCTTCGTCACCTCGTGGAGGAACCGGTCGCCGTTCCGGCAGCCGTTCCCGGAGACCGCCGATCGGGTCTTCGCGTCCGGGCAGGCGCCGCCCGCGATCGTGGTCTACGTAGACGCCTGGACCAGCTACGGCGGCAGCCAGTTCGTCGACTCGCCCGGCACCGGGCAGTACCACTCCTACCTGTGCGACGAGGTAGTGCCGTGGGTCGACGCGCGGTACCGCACCTTGGCCGACCGCGAGCACCGGGCGATCATGGGCAAGTCCAGCGGCGGCTTCGGGTCGATGATCACCCCGATGCTGCGCCCGGATCTGTTCAGTCACCTGGCCACGCACGCGGGCGACTCGCTGTACGAGCTGTGCTACCTGCGCGAGTTTGGCGAGGCCGTGCGCCACCTCCGGGACTACGACGCCGACATCTGGTCGTGGTGGGACGACTTCCGCTCGCGGGTCGCCTTCACCAAGCCCGCCGACGGCACGCTGCTTGGCATCCTCGGGGTGGCGGCAGCGTTCTCCGCGCGCGATGACGGCACTGTGGAGCTGCCGTTCGATCCCCGCACTGGCGTGGTGCGACCGGAGATGTGGCAGCGCTGGCTGGACTGGGACCCCGTCCGCATGGCGGCAACGTACGCAGCCGCGCTTCGCTCGCTGCGGTCGATCTGGATCGACGCCGGCACCAGGGACGACTATTTCCTCGATGTCGGAGCTGAGGCATTCCGTGCCGAGCTGCGGGCTATCGGAGTCGACGAGGCGGCCATCCGCTATGAGCTGTTCGATGCGACTCATGCCGCCATCGACTACCGGTATCCGATGTCGCTGGCCTGGATTTGCCAGCGCATGAGCACGGCTTAAGGAGATCGAGTGAACGTTACGCGGCTGGCATACGTGATCGGGGTAAGAAAGCTGTCAGCAAACAACCAGGAACGGAGACGTAGCAATGCGCAACCGATGGTGGGCAGCGCCGATCGTGGCGGGCGCAGCGGCCCTGCTGGCGGCGTGCGGTAGTTCGGGTTCTCCGTCGACGAGCACGTCGACGCCGGCTAACAACGGGGCGACTTCGAGCGCCCCGACGACGCAACAGGGCAACTCGAGCTCCAGTGCCTCGACGACGATCATGACGCATAGCACGAGCAAGGGCACCGTCCTGACGAACGCCCAGGGCAAGACGCTCTACTGGTTCGCGATCGACACTGCCACGAAGTCGAACTGCAACGGCTCATGCGCCCAGTTCTGGCCGCCGGTTACCGGAACGGCAGCCGCGGCGTCGGGCACGACGCTGATGCACGGGTTCGGCACGATCACCCGCTCTGACGGCTCGATGCAGGCCACCTACAACGGCCATCCGCTCTACACCTACGTCGGCGACACCGCCCCGGGTCAGATCAACGGGAACGGCAAGAACCTCTCTGGCGGGCTGTGGTACGCAATGACGCCGTCAGGCGCCAAGCTGGCGGCCGCGCCGTCGGGTGGTTCCTCGTCGTCGAGCTCTGGCGGCGGAGGGTACGGCTACTAGGCATCCCGGCAGCGTGAAGGGCCTCCGTGACCACGCAACAGAGGCTCTTCTCGCTATTTGGGGTACATAGCCCGAATGACGGAGTCGTCGCAGCCGCCGTCGTCGGCGGCTGCTTCCGGCGCTGTGCGCCCGCGCGGCGGGCTCGCCATCATCTTCACCGCGCTGATGCTCGCGATCCTGCTGGCGGCGCTGGATCAGACGATCGTGGCGACAGCGCTCCCGACCATCGTCGGGGACCTGGGCGGCCTCAGCCACTTGTCGTGGGTGGTCACCGCTTACATCCTGGCCACTACCGCCTCGACTCCGCTGTGGGGCAAGCTCGGGGACCAGTTCGGCCGCAAGACGCTATTCCAGTCCTCGATCATCATCTTCCTGGCCGGCTCCGCGCTGTGCGGGCAGTCGCGCAGCATGATCGAGCTGATCGCGTTCCGCGCGCTCCAGGGACTCGGCGGCGGCGGGCTGATCGTGCTGGCGCAGGCGATCATCGGCGATGTCGTCCCGCCGCGCGAGCGCGGCAAGTACCAGGGCGCGTTCGGCGCGGTCTTCGGCGTGGCCAGTGTGGCGGGCCCGCTGCTCGGCGGGTTCTTCGTGGACAACCTGGGCTGGCGCTGGGTCTTCTAACTCAACCTGCCGGTCGGGGTCCTCGCGCTCGCGGTCATCGCGGTCGCGCTGCCTGCGACGCCGAAGGGCCGGCGGCACAAGATTGATTACCTGGGCTCCCTGCTCCTGGCCGGGAGCGCCACCTGCATCGTCCTCCTGACATCCTGGGGCGGAACGCAGTACAGGTGGGCTTCTCCCGTGATCATTGGGCTCGGTGTGCTGGCGGTAATCCTCGCTTTCGCCTGGTGGCTGGCCGAACGGCGCGCGGCTGAGCCGGTACTTCCGCTGCGGCTGTTCAAGAACTCGGTGTTCTCTGTCAGTGCCGGGATCGCGTTCGCGGCCGGCTTCGCGATGTTCGGGGCGCTGGCTTACCTGCCGCTATTCCTTCAGGTAGTCCGCGGGATCTCGCCCACGATTTCCGGCCTCTACCTGCTGCCGATGGTGATCGGATTGCTGCTGACCTCGATCGGCAGCGGGCAGC
>DATIOU010000237.1:0-3214 GCA_035472835.1 Streptosporangiaceae bacterium
GGCCAGTCGCCTGAGCTGCTCGATGTCCACCCGTGCGTAGATCGCGGTGCTCTGCAAGCTGCGGTGCCGCAGCACCTGCCCGATCCGCACGAACGGGACCCCAGCCTGGACCATCTCGCACGCGGTCGTGTGCCGCAGCCTGTGCGAGCCGACCTCCGGGATCCCGGCGCGTCGGCACGCGCGGCGGACCGTCGAGGCGACCGTCCCGGCCGCGATCGGTGCATGCGGAGCCCGAGCGCGCAGGAACACCTCGCGGCGATCACTCGTCGGTCGCCCGCGCTGCAGATAGGCGGCGATCGCCTCGCCGACATCAGCCGGAGCCGTCGCCAGACGCGGTGTAGGCGCTGCTGGGCCTTCCAGGCGATCGCGATCACCACCTGCTCCTGGCCGTCCTGGCGGCGCTCCAGGGTGGTGCCGAGCCGCGGCGGGCGGCGGTAGTGCCAGGCCGCTTCGACCAGCAGCCGGCGGGCGTGCCGCGAGCCGGACTTCGGGATCGCGCCCTGGCGGCGCGTCTCGCCGGAGGTGTGCTCGGAGGGCACCAGCCCGAGGTAGCTGGCCAGCAGCTTGGGATGCTCGAAGCGGGCAAAGTCGCCGACCTCGACCGCCAGCCCCACGGCCGACAGTGTGTCGATCCCGCGCAGGCATCTGAGCCGCGCGATGTCCTGGGCCCACGGCGAGCTCGCGATCAGCTCGCCGATCGCGGCCTCGAGCGTCCCGCGGCGAAGCTGGAGCGCGTCGATCGCGCCGACATACT
This sequence comes from Streptosporangiaceae bacterium, assembly GCA_035472835.1. Taxonomy (GTDB): domain Bacteria; phylum Actinomycetota; class Actinomycetes; order Streptosporangiales; family Streptosporangiaceae; genus JAJYUU01. The sequence goes on from DATIOU010000237.1 coordinate 755, forward strand.
CGCTCATCGTCAGCTGCGCGCCGCGCTCACCCAGATCGACCTTCGCCAGCCATGCGCGGTGCCGCTCACCCCAGCGGCTGCTCGTATCGTCGTAGCGAACGTCGTGGCGCAGCAGCAGCTTCGACAGCCGATGCCGCGCGCGCATCAGATCGCCCCGCAGATCCTCGCGCGCGCGGACCAGGTCACGCAGCGCCGCTTCCTGCGGGGTTGGCACCCGGACCGCGTGCAACCCGTCGATCATCAACAAGCGCACCAGCCGCTCCGCGTCGCGCTGATCGGTCTTGATCCGATCCTGCGAGGGGCGCTCGATCTTCCCCGGCGCCGCGACCACGCATCCAACCCCGGCCGCGACCAGCGCCCGCGCCAGCCCGTAGCCAGTCGGCCCTGCTTCGTACGCGACCCGCGTCGGGCCCGGCAGCCCTGTGCAGAAGCCCACCACCGCGGCCGTCTCTCCAGGCAGCCTGTGGATCGTCATCTCGCCCGATTCGGCGTCAACCACACACGCCACCACCTTCGCCGCGTGCACGTCAAGACCAGCCCAGCTGCGAACCTTCGCCATGGGTCGGCGCTCCTTCCGTATGGTGTTGTGGGCGACCCGCCGAGGCTGTCATCCTCGACGCGTCATCACTCACCGCACGCCGTGCGCGCGGGAGCGTCGACCTAGCTTCGACAGCCGGCCGGCCGTTCCTCCATAGGGTCCCGGTGTTGAAATGCGGGACGCCCGCGCGGGCGACGGCTTGCGTTAGGGTCGAAAGCCGGACCGGGGCCTGACCCAAATATGGTCTGGACCCCCTTGGGGTGTCCTGAGTTAGAAGTGTCGACCTCGGTCCGTGCTTTCGAGGAGCCGGTCTGACCTGATAGGAGCGTTTGCCGACGTTGCGCTCGACGTCGATCCCCACCGGGACTTTGTCGGCCGGTTCCGCTTCAACCGTAGCGCGCGGTGCGCGCGAGAAGGAGGAACTTCGATGAGCACTCATCACAAGCGTGTGCGGCCCGGTCCGGGTCCCTCGAGCACGCTGCTCACGCCCGACCGGGCGGGCAACGTGGTCGGGGTCGACCCGCACAAGCGGACGCTGACCGCGACGATCGTCGACCCGCGCGGGGGGATCGTGGCCTCAGAGCACTTCCGCGTCTCGGGCGACGGTCACCGGGCGCTCGAGGCGTGGGCGCGGCAGTTCGGTCAGATCGCGCGCGTCGGGATCGAGGGCGCCTCGGCGTGGGGTCGCCACACGGCGATCTTCCTGGCCGAGCGCGGCTATGACGTGCGCGACGTGTGCCCGAACCGCACCGCCCGCCACGACCGGGCGCGCCAGCGCGGCAAGTCCGACACGCTCGACTCCGAGCGGATCGCGCGCGAAACGCTGGCGCACCCGCTGCTGCCCAGAGCGTTCAAGCGCGCCGGCCAGGACGCCGGCCCCGACGAGCAGAGCGAGCTGCTGGCGGTCTGGTGGCGCGCCCGCTGCTCGCTGCTCAAGCGCCGCCAGCATCTGCTCACAGAAGCCGAGGCGCTGCTGCGCGAACTGCCGCTTGGGCTGATCGAGCAGCTGCCCGACACGCCGAAGGTGCGTCCCCGGCTGGCCGCGCTCGCCCGGCTTACGCGCCGGCGACGGTTCGATCCGCCCACCACGGTCCGGCTCAGGGTGCTCGGCCAGTACCGAGCCGAGGTCGCCAAGCTCGACGCAGACGAGAAGCAGGTCACGCGCGAGCTCGCCGAGCTCGTGAACGCCAGCGGCAGCACCCTGGATGAGCTGTGCGGCCTGGCGACCGTGTCCGTCGCCGAGCTGCTGGTCGAGGTCGGCGACCCACGCCGGTTCACCGAGGGCGGGTTTGCCCGCTTCAACGGGACCGCGCCGCTGGCCGCCTCCACCGCCGAGGGGCCCGGCGAGCCGATCCGCCACCGCTACAACCCCGCAGGCAACCGGCGCGTAAACGCTGTCCTCTACCGCATGGCCATCACCCAGCTGCGATTGGAGCCGCGCGCCAAGCGGCTATACGCGGCTGCGCGCGCCAACAACCACACCAAGAAGGAGGCCCGCCGCGTCCTCAAACGCCATCTCTCAGATGTCGTCTACCGCCGCATGATCCGCGACCTGGAAGACCAGCTCACCGATCAGCCCCTCCTAGCCGCATAACCGCGCGCGGGCTCCGCGCAGTCAACGGGGGCCCGACAGGGCCGAGCGCAGCGAGCCGCGCAGCGGCACCCTTGACGGCGATCGGTGGCCACGCGCCACGGTTCCCCGCAAGGAGGGGCTTGACATAGGAGCTTCTAACTAAAGTCCTGCAAATGGCCCCGATTCGGGTTTGTGACGAATCGGCTCAAAATCGCCAGAGGGCATCAAAAGGGCATCAAACTCTCGCGAGCTTTGTCATCTGGACGTGCGGAGTGCAACGCCGCCGAGGCGATCGGGTACAGGACACGCAGGGTCGGTGGCTCCGAGCATGCCTCGACCTCGGCGTGCC
>DATIOU010000238.1:0-17420 GCA_035472835.1 Streptosporangiaceae bacterium
GTGAAGACCGACGACCGCGACCCGGATGACATCGCGGCCGAGATCGCCGCCGTGGTCGAGGAAGACGCGGCGGGCGGCGGATGGTGACCACTATCCGCATTCCGGTCGGGGGCGAGCGCCAGTACGAGGTCGTCGTCGGCACCGGCGTGCTCAGCGAGCTGCCGTCGCTGCTCGGTAGCCAGGTGCGGAACGTAGTCGTCATCCACGCGGTCGGCCTGCCCGGTGTCGCGGCCCCGGTCTGTCAGGCACTAGCAAGCGCCGGCTACGCGGTCCGGCCCGAGCCCGTGCCTGACGGCGAGGCGGCCAAGGAGATCAGCGTGGCTGCCGGGCTCTGGTCCCGGCTCGCCGCGGCCGAAGTCGGCCGGGCGGATGCGATCGTGGGCGTCGGCGGGGGAGCGGTGACGGATCTGGCTGGCTTCGTCGCGGCGACGTGGCTGCGCGGCGTGCAGGTTGTGCTCGTGCCGACCACACTGCTCGGCATGACCGATGCCGCGGTCGGCGGAAAGACGGCCATCAACACGCCCGACGGGAAGAACCTGGTCGGTGCGTTCTACCCACCCGCCGGGGTGCTCGCCGACACGAGCGTCCTTGGCAGCCTGCCGCAGGCCGAGTACGTGAGCGGGCTGGCGGAAGTGATCAAGGCCGGCTTCATCGCTGATCCGGCGATCCTGGATCTGATCGAAGCGGACCCGGCCGCTGCCGCGAAACCAGGTGGCCCGCACGAGCGTGAGCTGATCGAGCGCGCCATCGCGATGAAAGCGGCCGTCGTCTCGGCCGACCTGCGCGAAGCGGGCCTGCGGGAGACCCTCAACTACGGCCACACGCTCGGGCACGCGATTGAACGCGTCGAGGACTTCTCCATCCGGCACGGGGAAGCAGTGGCGATCGGGCTGTGCTTCGCGGCCGCGGTGAGCCGGCTGGCGGGACGGCTCGACGCGCCGACGGCGCAGCGGCACCGAGCAGTGCTGACGTCGGTCGGCCTGCCGGTCCGGTACCGGGCTGACGCGTGGCCCGCGCTCCGGGCGGCGATGGCGGTCGACAAGAAGACCCGTGCGGCCAGGCTGCGCCTGGTGGTACTCGACGGGCTGGCTTCGCCGGCCATCATGACCGACCCGCCGGAGGAGTTGCTCGAGCTCGCCTACGCGGAGGTGAGCTGATCACGTGACCACCGTCCTGATACTTAACGGCCCGAACCTGGGCCGACTCGGCTCCCGCGAACCGGAGATCTACGGGTCGGCCACCCTGGCTGACGTCGCCGCCGCGTGCGAGGACCTAGGCGCGGAACTAGGGCTCCGCATCGACTTCCGGCAGACCGACGACGAGGCCGAGCTGATCGGGTGGGTGCACGAGGCGGCGGAGCTTCGGCTGCCGGTGGTGATCAACCCGGCCGCGTTCACGCACTACTCCTACGCGCTGCGCGACGCCCTCGCCATGCGCACGGCGCCTCTGGTCGAGGTGCACATATCCAATCCGGCGGCCCGCGAGTCGTTCCGGCACACCTCGGTCGTGTCAGCCGTCGCAGACGGCACCATCGCCGGCTTCGGCACCGCGTCCTACCTGCTCGCGCTGCGCGCGATCGGAGGCCTGCTGCCGGGCTGACGGCTGTCCGGTTACTGGCCTGCACGGTTACGATCCATACCAAACAGGGAACGGGGCCGCCTCGCCGGATGCATATCGCCGGCCGCGGCCATGACGGCGCGAAAGGGTGCTGCTGCATGCGGATCGGGATGGCGCTGAACTACGCGGGCGGCTTTAAGGAGACGGCAGCTGAGCTCGCTGACTTCGAGAACGCGGGCCTGGACATCGTCTTCGTGCCCGAGGCCTACAGCTACGACGCGGTGAGTCAGCTCGGCTACCTGGCCGCCGTCACGCAGCGGGTTGAGCTTGCCTCCGGCATCATGCAGCTGTACTCGCGCACGCCCACGCTGACGGCGATGACCGCCGCGGGCATCGACTTCGTGTCCGACGGCCGGTTCTCGCTCGGCATCGGCGCGTCCGGCCCTCAGGTCATCGAGGGCTGGCACGGTGTGCCCTACGACGCGCCGCTCGCGCGCACCAGGGAAACGATCGAGATCTGCCGCGCCGTCTGGCGCCGGGAACGACTTGAGTACAACGGGCAGCACTACCAGATCCCGTTGCCGCCCGGGCAGGGCACCGGGCTCGGCAAGGCACTCAAGCTGATCAACCACCCGGTCCGGGAGCGGATACCGATCATCCTGGCCGCCCTCGGCCCGAAGAACGTCGAGCTAGCCGCCGAGCTGGCCGAGGGCTGGGAGCCGATCTTCTACTACCCGGAGAAGGCTAAGGATGTCTGGGGGCCGTCGCTCGCGGCTGGCAAGGCCAAGCGTGACCCGTCGCTACCGCCGCTGGATGTGTTCGCCCAGACGGCGCTCGCGATCGGCGAAAACGTCAAGGGCCTGATCGACCTGATCAGGCCAGTCCAGGCGCTGTACATCGGCGGCATGGGCGCGCGTGGCCGGAACTTCTACAACAACATGGCGGTCCGCTACGGGTACGACCAGGAAGCCAAGGCCATCCAGGACGCCTACCTGGATGGACGCAAGGACGAGGCTGCGGCGCTGATCCCGCAGGAATTGCTCGAGAGTGTCACGCTCATCGGCCCGAAGTCGTTCGTGGCCGAGCGGGTCGCGGCCATGAAAGAGTCAGGCGTCACGACGCTTAATGTCGCGCCCATGGCCGCGACGCACGCCGAGCGCATCGCGCTGATCGAGGAGATCAAGGACCTGGCCGGCTAAGCCGCGGCCTCGTTTTGGGCCGCGAACTGAGGGCAAGGTCGTCAGCAGCGCCTAGGTGATAGGAGCGCTATGCGGTCTAAGTCGCGGGACACCGAGCGCCCGGAGGTACTGATCATCGGCGGCGGGTTCGCCGGGCTCACGGCCATGCACGCGCTCGCGCGCACGGCAGCGGCCGTGACGCTGGTGGACCGGAACGTATACAGCACGTTCCAGCCATTGCTGTACGAGGTGGCGACGGCAGGGCTGACCGCTGCCGATGTCGCCTACCCGCTGTGGAGCGCGACGTTCCGGCGCGGCGCGCAGTACCGGAAGGGCGAGCTGGCCAGCCTCGACCTCGAGCGACGGATCGCGACCCTGGACACGGGCGAAAAGCTCAGCTACGACTTCCTCATCATTGCCACCGGGGTCAGCGCGGCGTTCTTCGGTGTGCCCGGCGCGGCCGAGCACGCGCTGAGCCTGTACACGCGGCGGGACGCGGTCAGGCTGCGGAACTCGCTGATGGACGCCCTCGAGCGCCGCAACGAGGGGCTGGCTGGTCCCGAGATTGACATCACGGTCGTGGGCGGCGGCGCCACCGGAGTCGAGCTCGCCGGCACGCTCGCCGAGCTGCGGAACTTCGCGCTGCCGGCGGTCTATCCGAACATCGACAGGTCAATGTTCCAGGTGCGGCTGATCGAGATGGGACCGGCGCTGCTCGCCCCTTACCATCGCAGGCTCCGCGACTACACGCGGCAGCAGCTCGTGGACCGTGGCGTGGAAGTTGTCCTCGGCACCGCGATCAAGGAGGTCAGGGACGGCTCAGTGCTGCTCGCCGACGGCAGCGAGCGCCGCAGCGACATTACGGTGTGGGCGGCCGGCGTCGCCGGCCCGGACGCCGAGTGGACCCGCGCGCTGCCACGTGGCAAGGGCGGCCGCATCGAGGTCGGCGCTGACTTGAGGGTGACTGGGCAGGAGCGCCTTTTCGCTGCCGGGGACATCGCCGTCAACTCCGCTGCTCCGGTCCCGCAGCTCGCGCAGCCAGCCCTCCAGGAAGGCAAGCACGCGGGCGAGCAGGTGGCCAGGCTGCTCAGGGGCCTGCCGACGCAGCCGTTCAGCTATCACGACAAGGGCATCATGGCCACAATCGGCCGCCGGTCAGCCGTGGTGGAACTGCACAACGGCCTGCGGTTGCGCGGAACGGTGGCCTGGCTTGCGTGGCTCGGGCTGCACCTCATCTACCTCCTAGGCAACCGGAACCGGGTGGTGACGCTCTTCAATCTGGCCTGGCGGTACCTCACGTGGAGCCGTGGCGGCGGCATCATCGTGGGCGACGACGTGCCCGGGCAGGAGTGAGTACCGGCGGCGCTGGCGCGGCGGCGCGTGCTCACTAGAGTCCTCGGTATGCCGCAGATGCACCAAGCCCGCCGCGCCGCGGCGCAGCAGAAGATCGCGGAGTCCGGCGCCGACGCAGCCTTGATCACTGCGCCGGCCAACGTTCGTTACCTATCCGGTCTAGTCAGCTCCAATGCAGCGATCCTGCTCCCTGCCGTCGGCGCTGGCGTGCTGGCCACCGACTCCCGGTACGCCGAAGCCGCCGGGCGCGACTGCCCCGACATCGAAATCGCGACGGAGCGAAACCTGGAGCCGGCGCTGGCGGCGCTGGCTGTCGACCGCGGGCATGCAACCCTGGCGTTTGAGGCGCAGGACATGACAGTGGAACGCCACATGGCGCTGGCGGGCATGGCCGACGGGCCGCGCCTGGTCCCGCTCGGGCACGTCGTCGAGGACCTGCGGATGATCAAGGACGAAGCCGAGATCGAGCTGCTGACTCGGGCGTGCTCGATTACGGCCGAGGCCTTCGCCCAGATCCTCGGCAAGATCGTGCCGGGCCGGACCGAGCGGGGTCTCGCCGTGCTGCTGGAACGGGCGATGATCGACCTCGGCGCCGAGGCGCTGGCGTTCGATACAATCGTGGCGAGCGGTCCGAATGGGGCGATTCCACATCACTCGCCCGGAGCCCGCGCTTTCGAGCCAGGTGACCTCGTCACCATCGACTGCGGAGCCCGCTACGACGGCTATCACGCGGACATGACGAGGACAGTCGCGCTCGGGCCGCCCGCGAGCTGGCAGCGCGAGATCTACGACCTGGTAGCTGAGGCCCAACTCGCTGGCGTGGCCGCGGCGGTTCCCGGTGCCGACGTTGGCGACGTTGATGCCGCCGCCCGGGACCTCATCAGCGCGGCCGGGCATGGCGACCATTTCGGTCACGGCCTCGGCCACGGAGTCGGCCTGGAGGTGCACGAATCACCGCTGATGGCGCGCGGCCGGACAGGTAGACTTCTAGATCGGGTTCCCGTCACCGTCGAGCCTGGGGTCTACTTGCCCGGCAAGGGCGGAGTCAGGATCGAGGACACCCTCGTCGTTCGTGCTGGCGCCAGCCAGGGCGGCGCGGGCCAGGCGGAACCGCCCGAGATACTCACCACGACCACCAAGGAACTGCTCGTCCTGTGACGCGGGCACGGCAGTCCCGTTCGCATGCAGGAGACAAGCCGTGGCCACCACCAACGACCTCAAGAATGGCATGACGCTCAACATCGACGGCGCGCTCTGGAGCGTGGTGGATTTCCAGCATGTCAAGCCCGGCAAGGGCGGCGCCTTCGTCCGCACGAAGCTCAAGAACGTGCTGTCAGGAAAGGTCGTGGACAAGACGTTCAATGCGGGCGTGCGGGTCGAGGTCGCCAACGTCGACAAGCGGGAAATGCAGTACCTCTATCGCGAGGGTGACGACTTCGTCTTCATGGACACGACTGACTATGACCAGCCGCACATCCCGGGGTTGGTCGTCGGCGACGCGGCCAGCTACCTGCTCGAGGAGCAGACGGCGACGATCGCCTTCAACGACGGCACCCCGCTCTACGTCGAGCTTCCGGCGGCGGTTGAGCTGACCGTCGAGCACACAGACCCGGGGCTGCAGGGAGACCGGTCGACCGGCGGCACCAAGCCCGCGACACTCGAGACGGGCGCCCAGATTCAGGTGCCGCTGTTCATCACCACCGGCGAGAAGGTCCGTGTCGACACGCGTACCGGCGCGTACCTCGGCCGGGCCTGAGCTAGCTAGCACGGACGCGTCGAACCGAGCATCGTCATGACAGCCCGCAGCAAGGCCCGCAAACGAGCCCTAGACGTATTGTTCGAGGCCGAAGTCCGCGGCGAGCCCGTACTCGACCTCCTGGCCGAGCGGACGGCCGCGGCGGATCCGCCAGTCTCGGACTACGCCGCCGAGCTCGTGCGTGGCGTGCACGGGCACGCCAGCGAGATTGACGCGCTGCTGTCCGCCAACGCGCGGGGCTGGACCCTGGACCGGATGCCCGCCGTCGATCGGAACGTCTTGCGTATTGGCACGTACGAGCTGCTCTGGAACGACGCCGTGCCGGACCCTGTCGCGATCAGCGAGGCGGTCGCCCTGGCCAGCGAGTTGTCGACCGACGACTCGGGATCGTTTGTGAACGGCTTGCTGGCCCGGCTGCTGGAACTGAAGCCAACGCTCACGCTCTAACCGGCGACGCGGCGCCGCGATTGTCGTAGCCAGGCGTTACAGTCGGCGCAGGCGTGTGGATGTGCCAAGTCGGTGGCGGTGATCAATGAGCAGACCCAGCCGGCCGCCCGCGCAGCAGCCTGGCCGCGTCATGCCGCTCGGCGATGACACAGGCTGTCACATCCTCCATGTCGATATGGACGCCTTCTACGCCAGCGTGGAGATCAGGGACCGACCGGAGCTGGCGGGCAAGCCGGTCATCGTGGGCGGCCTGGCAGGTCGCGGCGTGGTGCTGTCGGCGACGTACGAAGCGCGCGGGTTCGGCGTCCGGTCGGCGATGCCGATGGCCCGGGCGCGGCGGCTGTGCCCGCAGGCGGTTGTCATCCCGCCTCGGCACGGCGTTTACGGGGCTGTGTCGAAGGAGGTCATGGCGATCTTCAAGGCGGTCACGCCACTGGTAGAGCCGCTCTCCCTGGACGAGGCGTTCCTCGACGTGTCTGGCGCGACGCGGCTGCTCGGCTCCGCTGCCAGCATCGGTCAGCTGATCCGCAGGCAGGTCGCCGAGCAGCAGCAGATCACCTGCTCGGTGGGCGTCGCCGCCAACAAGTTCCTCGCCAAGCTCGCGTCCGTCCATTGCAAGCCCGACGGGTTGCTGGTGATACCGGCTGACCGGGCGCTGGAGTTCCTGCACGCGCTGCCCGTCGCTGCGCTGTGGGGCGTGGGAGACAAGACGGCTGGCTTGCTCGCCCGGCTCGGCCTGCGTACCGTTGCCGACATCGCCCGCACACCTCTGCCTGCGCTGGAAGCTGAGCTCGGCAAGGCCGCGGCCGCGCACCTGCACGCGCTGGCCTGGGGTAAAGACGGCCGTGGCGTCGAGTCCGCGGTCAGGGAGAAGAGCGTCGGCGCGGAAGAAACCTTCGACGTCGACGTGAGTGATCCCGCGGTGATCAGGCGCGAGCTGCTGCGGCTGTCGCGACGAACGACCCGCGCGCTCCGCGCTTCGGGCTACGCCACCAGAACCGTCGTGGTCAAGCTGCGGAAGGCCGACTTCACGACGATCACCCGAGCCAAGACACTGCCCGAGGCGACCAGCGAGACCCAGCGAATTTACGCAACAGCATGCGCGCTGTACGAGGCGTCCGGCCTGAGCGGCCAGACCCGGCTGCGGCTCGTGGGCGTCCGGGCCACCGGGCTTGTGCCGGCTAGCCAGGCAGCTACGCAGCTGGCGCTCGGGGAGCGCGGTGCCTCCTGGCGGGACGCGGAGTCGGCGCTGGATCGCATTACCGGCCGATTCGGACCTGACGCCGTCCGGCCGGCGACCCTGGTAGATCGCTCGAGATCAGCCTCTGGAGGCGAGCGTGCGCAGGACGGGCCCCGAGGGCGTCGGCATGGACGAGGCTGACTGACGGTAGGTCAGTCAGATGGCAGATCAGCAGCATCTCCCGGCCGGGCTGAGCAGTGCCGAGGTGGCTGACCGCCGGGCACGTGGCCAGGCTAATCTCGGCGCTGACCGAACCAGTCGCTCGATCGGCGACATCCTGCGGGCAAACATACTGACCCGCTTCAACGGCATCCTGGGCAGCTTGCTCGTGGTGATCCTCGTCGTGGGTGCGCCGCAGGACGCCTTGTTCGGGATTGTCCTGGTAGTGAACGCGCTGATCGGCATCGCCCAGGAGCTGCGCGCCAAGATCACTCTGGACAGGCTGGCTGTGCTCAGTGCGCCGCGAGTTCGGGTGATCAGGGACGGTGCACCTGACGACATCGCGGTGGCCGAGCTGGTGGCCGGTGACCTCGTCCTCCTGCGTCCGGGCGATCAGCTGGTGGCAGACGGGGTGGTCACGGCTAGCGCCAGCCTGCAGGCCGATGAGTCGCTGCTGACCGGTGAGTCCGTCCCCGTTGCCAAACAGCTCGGGGATCAACTGCTATCTGGCAGCTTCGTGGTCGCCGGCTCGGGCGACTATGAGGCCGTCGGCGTAGGGGCTGAGGCTTATGCGCGCAAGCTGGCTGCAGAAGCACGGCAGTTCGCGCTGGTGCGCTCCGATCTCGTCGACGGCATCAACCGGATCCTGCGATACGTCACCTGGGCGCTCGGACCGGTGGCGGTGCTGCTGCTTGTCAGCCAGCTGCACGGACGCGCAACTGTGTCAGACTCGCTTGTGGGCACCGTCGCGGCTCTCGTCGGCATGGTCCCGCAAGGCCTGGTGCTGCTGACCAGCGTCGCCTTCGGTGTCTCAGCGGTGGCGCTGGCGCGCCGCAAGGTACTGGTCCAGCAGCTTCCCGCGGTCGAGGGACTGGCCCGAGTCGACACGGTATGCCTGGACAAGACGGGCACTCTGACCGACGGATCGATTCAGTTCGACCGGCTGATTCCGCTAGATGGTGACCAGTACCGGGCGGAGGCGGCCCTTGGCGCGCTCGCCGATGACGAGAATCGCAACGCGACGCTAGCCGCGATCGGAGCGGCCCTCTTGCCGCCAGCCGACCGCTGGACGCGCCACGAGGCCGTACCGTTCTCGTCGGCCCGCAAGTGGAGCGCGGCCAGCTTCACCGGTCATGGCAGCTGGATCCTGGGCGCGCCGGAGATTGTGCTGCCCCCTGCCGACCGGGAACATCTGGCGCGCGCAGCGACCCTGGCGGCCACCGGCCACCGGGTCCTGGCCCTGGCGCGAGCCGACGAGCCGCTGGCCGGCGAGTCACTGCCGTCCGCGATGCATGCGGCCGCCTTGGTCTTGATGGCTGAGCGACTCCGTCCGGACGCGCGCGACACAATCAGCTATTTCACTGCACAAGGGGTCAAAGTTAAAGTGATCTCCGGCGACTCTCCCGCAACCGCGGGGGCGGTTGCCGCCAGGGCAGGCGTTCCGGTAGCAGACGACCCCGTGGATGCTCGGTCGATGCCCGAGGATCTTGATTCGCTCGCAGCGCTGCTGGAGCAGCGGTCTGTGTTCGGCCGCGTCACGCCGCACCAGAAGCAGGCGATGGTCATGGCCTTGCAGGCGCGCGGGCATGCCGTCGCGATGACCGGCGACGGCGTGAACGACGTACTCGCGCTGAAACTTGCCGACATCGGTATCGCTATGGGCTCAGGCGCACCAGCGACCCGGGCGGTCGCCGAGCTAGTGCTGCTGGACAGCCAGTTCTCCACCCTGCCCGGCGTTGTCGGCGAAGGCAGGCGGGTAACGGCCAATATTGAGCGTGTCGCCAACCTGTTCGTGACCAAGACGGTCTGGGCGACGCTCCTGGCGATCGCCACCAGCGCCGCGCTGCTACCTTACCCATTCCTGCCGCGGCATCTCACGATCATCGACACGCTTGCCATTGGCGTCCCGTCCTTCTTCCTGGCGCTGGCGCCCAACAAGCGACGCTATCGTCCGGGGTTCACCGACAGAGTGCTGCGGTTCGCCGTTCCGGCCGGCACGATAATCGCCGCGGCCACCATCGCGGCGTACGCGGCCGCTCACGCACAGGGTTTGGCATTGATACAGCAACGAACGGCAGCGACCATAGTCACCGTAGCTCTCAGCCTGTGCGTGCTGACTCTCCTGGCCACGCCGTTGACGTGGCGACGGATCCTGCTGATCGTCGCCATGGTCGCCGGGTTCGCGCTGCTATTCCCGCTGCAGCTCGTCCGGACTTTCTATGAGCTGAAGCTGCCGCACGGCATGCTCGCGATCACGCTGCTTATCGCCGCCGTGGCTGGCGCCGCTGCGCTGGTCGGTTTCTGGCTGGCCTTTCGTCGGCGGCCAGCCTACGGCGGCGAATTACCCGGAGCCTGGCCGGTAGGCTGCCGACGATACGTCCGGAATCGCGGAAAATCGCAGGTCAGCACCGCGTGGCGGTGGTCAGCGGGCACAGCCGGCAGGAATTGGGCCTGCCTGACGGGCTCCGGCTGCCGTGTACCCTTCCACAGGGCGCCCTACCCCTCGTATTCTGGGCGTAAAGCTAATGGGCCGCTGTGCGGTTAGCATGGGTTGGAGTCGTTGGGAGGCACAGTGCCGCTCTCTGAGCACGAGCAGCGCCAGCTCGAGCAGATTGAGCAGGCGCTCTATGCCGAGCATCCGCGGCTCGCTCGGGCAATGCGGGCTAAAGATCCCAAAGTCCACTACCGACGCAGAGTCATCGAAGCGGCAATCGGCTTCGTCATCGGTGTTGGCGCCGTGGCGGCTGGCTTCTACCTGAAATACAACTGGCTCGCTGCCATCGGCTTCGCGATCATGATCGTGAGCAGCATCTGGGCAGTGGCCAGCTACCGGCGGATGGCTGGCCTGACGACGGATCGCGGCCAGCGCCGCGATCGCCGCGCCCGCCGCGCACCGAAGGCCGCTGCGAACAGCGGGCTGATGGACCGGATCGAGGAACGCTGGCGCCGCCGCCAAGAGGGCAACAACCGCTAGCTCACTTTTTATCGCAGAGTTACCGTTCATCGCTGAGTTACCGCGCGTCGCACCTGACGGCGAACGGCGGGCCAGGACGCATCCAGCCAGGCGAGCAGCCCACCCGCCCGTTCAATGAGGCGGCGTGCCGCCGCGAGCGTCGACGCGGGCAGGAGCGCGGCCCGCAACCGCTGCCGGCGCCGCACCGACCTCGCGGTCGCACGGCGAGCGACGCGCACGTCCGCGGCCAGCCCAGCACTGGGAGCCGGGCGCGGCGCGTAACGAGCCCGCTCCTCGGCGTCAGCGATCCTGGCGAGCGCTGCTGCGGCCGCCGAGTCGCCGTTAACAAGCTGGCTGACGCGCCCGGCTACGCCGCGCGGAGTCTCGCCCGGAGCGGACGGCATGCCGAGGTCGGCAAGATCGTCGGTCAGCTCGCGCCACGCGGCGTGGGCAGCCGCTGCGTCGTCAGACGCGACGAGCCACCGCCGCCGCCTGGTCAGCCGCCGCGTCAGCGCGGGCGTACCGAGCAGGAGCACGACGACCAGCAGGACGCCAACTGGGAGCCATATCCCGGCCCCGGCGCCGATGGGTGCCGCGCCGCCTTCCCCGGCCTGACCGTGCGCGAAGCGGTTGATGACCTGGTTCTTCTTGCTAGCACCTGTCGTGGCGCCTGCGCCCGGCCGGGTCTGGGATGGCCCGCCGGGCGTGGTTGCCCCCGACGTGCTCGAAGGCCCCACTGCATAGCCAGGAACCGTCGCGGTGCCCTGCCCGTCGGCGCCGTGCGGCGTCGGCTCGAAGCGCAGCCAGCCCTGTCCAGCGAAATACAGCTCCGGCCACGCGTGGGCATCGGTGGTAGAGACGTGCCACGTGCCGCCGGAGCCGAGCGTGCCGGCCGTATATCCGACCGCGATCCGGGAGGGAATGCCGACGAGCCGAGCGAGGACCGCCATGGCCCACGCGAACTGCTGGCAGTAGCCGCGGCGGTCGTTCGTCAAGAAGTGCCACAGCCAATGCGAATTAGGCAGGTGCGGCTTGACCGTGTAGGTGAACGAGCGGGACGTCAGCCAGTTCTGCAGGTCGATCGCAGCCTGACGCAGCGTCTGCGCGCCCCGGGTGTGGGCTTTCGCGATGGCGAGTAGCTTTCCCTCATCCGGGCCCGAATAGGTAGCGTACTGACCCTGGATACCGCCGGGGACAACCTGGTTCGGCTTGTCGATGGCAGCCGAGCTAGGGTCGGCTTCGCGGCTCGTGACCGAATACGTCAGGGCCGAGAGGCTCTCTACGGGGCTCACGATCATCAGCGAGCCCGCCAGTTCCTCCCAGTCGTTGCCGCGGATGTTCAGCTGAACCGGGTAATAGGGAACGGGCAGGTACGCGGTGGAATCGCTCTTATCCTGTCCCATGTGCACGGTCGTCCGCACCGTCCTCGCTGGCGCATTGGCCGGTTGACCCTGCGGCGGATACGGGAGCGTCGGACTTAGTACCGGCCTCGCCCCGCCAGTCCCGACGGGGATCTCGGGCAGCCAGGTGCCATGGCTGTTGCTGTAGTTCAGCACGAAAACCTGGAAGTACTGCTGGCTCGGTTCGCGGGCGTCGGTCGTATAGGACAGGACCGGCGCGGAGCGCTCGGTGAGGTCATGCTGAACCCGCAGGAACGCGTCGAGCCCGCCAGCGCCGCTGGCCCGGCCGTTGTTCGTGGTACCGAACAAGGCGTGGCCATGCACGGTTGGCAGGAGGATCGGGATGACTATGGCAAGGCACACCGCAGCCAGGCCGATGCGGCGGCCTGACGCAGCAAGTTCCCTGGTGTCGGGGCCCGCGCCGGTCTCGTCCGCCGACTGCACGTAACGAAACGTGACAAGCCGCCCCCACATCCGAAGGCGCATCCGGCCATCAGCCGACAGCAACGCCAGGAAGCCGGCGAGCGCGGCCGCGAATATAACTGTCTGGATGGCGCCGAAGGTTTTGAGATTGCTCGCCACCGGCACGCAGAAGAGCACCAACAAGGGCACTCCGGCAAGCGCCGGCCGTCGCAGGCGCACGGCGATGATGTCGACGATCACCGCTATCAGGCCGATGCCCGCCGCCGCCACGAGGCTTACCGGCCGCGTATCAGACACCGGCGGCGAGAACTTGAACTGGTCGAACGCCAGCGGCACCATTCCGCCGAGTACCCGCACCGACTGGTACGTCGGTACCAAGTGCCAGAGCGAGGCCGCGTTCGCGAACACCAGATTCAGGTAGATGAGCAGAGCCGCGAGGTAAGCGGCCGCTGTCGCGAACACGCGGAATGCCCTGCGGCCAGTGGCGCTGGCGGCGGTCAGCGCGACAATCAGCAGCCCGACACCGCGCAAGGGCCACGTCCGCTCGGACAGCAGCGGGACCACGCCCAGCAAAGCGCCGACGCTGATAGCGACCACCGACGCGACGGTGGACAGCCTGGTCACGAGGCCGACGCCGATAACAACGATCACGGCGCCGAGGCCGGCTGTCAGCCAGGCGGTCCCCTGAAGCACCGAGTTGATCGACAGTGACGCGAGGAACACCGCGACAGCCGCGCTGATGCTGACGCGCACGTTCATGCCGGAAGTCCGTTGCCCACGCCCGGATAGAGCGTCGTGCCAGTGGCGACGAGCATCTCGGCCGCCCGCGGTAGGCGCTGCCAGGCCATCGACAACGGCGTGTGGGGATCGACGGTCGTGACGTGCCAGCCCGCATTGCGGAGGACGGCGGCTGCTCCAGCTGATTCGGGTGACTGGATGACCCGCGGCTGAGTGTCCGGTTGCCCGTCGCCGTCGTGATCTGCGGCGCGGTGCCCGTCGGCGCCGACTGGACCTGCCGGGTCGGGAGCGGGCGAGCTGTCCAGGCTCGGCGGCCGCCTTTGCTCGAGCCAGGCGGCGATGTCCAGCAGCAGCGCGATGCCCTGGCTCCCCTCAGTGCGGCAGGCCGCAAGCTGCCTAGCTTCGGCCTGCGACATCCGCCCCAGGATGGCGATAATCACGCCGCCGCCAACCACCTTGAGTTCCTTGAACGCGCGGTCCAGGGTGCGCATGCTGGACGGCCGGATGACGGCCAGCGCGTCTAGCAGCCTGTCTTCAAAGAACGGGCCTGCGCGGATGAGGTCGTTGTCGGAGATGAACTGCCCGGTGAGGCCTTCCTGGGACACGTGCACGCCGACCGAAGCAGCCGCGCTGATCGCCAGCTCGAACGACGCGCCAGTTCCGGTCCCGACGTGGGCCATCGACCGGCCATCGAGCAGCACAGTCGCGCGGTTCCGCCAGCGCTGTTCCTCCCGGCGGACCATGAGCTCGCCATAGCGGGCTGTCGAACGCCAGTGCACGCGACGTCGCTCATCGCCGTCGCGATATTCGCGGGGGATGACGTCGTCCTCGCCAGCCATCGATGCGAGCCTCGCCTGGCCTTCGCCCTCGCCCGCCCAGGATCGGCTGATGACCGTCCGCGCTAGGGGCACGACGCGCGGCGTCACGACGAACGTAGTCCGCGCCGACAGCGAGCGGCTGATCTCGACGAGCCCGAACGAGTCAGCGACGCGCAGGGATAGCGGGCCGATCTCGAATTTGCCGCGCAGATCTGAGCGAAGAGGATACGTAAGTTCGCGCGTTCCCTTCCGTTCAATCTTGTCCAGGACGTAGCGCGGCCGCGCGCCGAGCGCATACGGCACTGCATCCTCGGCGAGCAGCAACCCGGTGGATGACCTGGAGATGTTTTCCACCCGGAGCGTCACGGTGGCGGTGTGGCCGGCGGGCACACGCGGCGGCTTGATAATGCGGCTGACGCTGAGCCGGTACTGGCCGCGGCGAGCCGCAGTGGCCGCGAGCAGCGGCAGCGCGGCGAGGGCGATGCCGACGCACAGCAGCGCGCGCTCACCGAGCAGGTATCCGGTAAGGGCCGCGGCGACGCCAGCGGCGAGGAACGACGAGCCTCGGGTAGTCATCCCGGCGAGCAGCGAGGTCCGCATGGTCTGATTCCTTTCGGCCCCTGCGGCCGAGTCTAAGACCTAGCGCCCTGGCAGCGGCAGCCGACGGACGATGGCAGAGAGCACCTGATCGGGCAGTTCCCGGCCGACCATGGCCTCGGCGCTCGGCAGCAGTCGGTGGGCAAGCACTGGCACCGCCAGGGCCTGCACGTCGTCCGGGATCACAAAGTCTCGCTCGTCCAGCGCTGCGTAGGCCCGGGTGGCGCGCAGCAAGTGCAGCGCGGCCCTTGGTGAGGCGCCGAGCCGCAGCTCGGCCGAAGTCCTGGTGGCGTTCGCGAGGTCGATGATGTACTGCCGGATCGCGGCCGAGACGTGCACCGCGCGAACCGCAGCCACCAGCGCCCGAATGTCCGCAGCGTGGGCTACCGGCTTGAGGTCATCCAGCGGCGAGCTCGAGCCGTGCGAGTCGAGCATCGACAGCTCAGAATTCCGGTCGGGATATCCGATGGAGATCCTGGCCATGAACCGGTCCCGTTGCGCTTCGGGCAGCGGGTAGGTGCCTTCCATCTCGACCGGGTTCTGCGTCGCAATCACCATGAACGGACGCTCGAGCAGGTATGTGCTCCCGTCGACAGTGACTTGGCGCTCCTCCATCGACTCGAGCAGTGCCGACTGCGTCTTCGGCGAAGCCCGGTTGATCTCATCGCCGAGCACGATGTTGGCGAATACCGGCCCGGGCTTGAACTCGAATTCGCGGAGCTCCTGGTTATACGCGCTGACGCCGGTGATATCACTCGGTAGCAAGTCCGGCGTGAACTGCACGCGGCGCACGGAGCAGTCAATGGATCTCGCGAGCGCCTTAGCGAGCAGAGTCTTGCCCACGCCCGGCACATCCTCGATAAGGGTGTGTCCTTCGGCGAGCAGGACCGTGAGCGCCAGGCGGACGGCGCCCGGCTTGCCGGAGATGACGGTCTGTACCGCCGCGCTCACTTGCCGCGCGATATAGACGAGCTCATCCAGCGATCTATCTGCCTGCCGGTCAGTGTCCGTGACCACGTGCCCTCCTGGCGGCCATTCCACAATTAGCTGCGCTCACTGCTCATCAGGCACTTCAGTGCCAATTCACCACACCGGCACTGCCGCGGCATCAAGAGCCGTGCTTTCAGACAGTACGTCCTCTGCTTTCTAGGAGCGATTCCCCTCCCGCATCTAGCTCGTAACACTGTGGCCAACTATCCGCGCCAGCTATCCGCGTCAGCTACTCGCGCCGCTCATCCGGGGCCGGTCTCAGCAGCGGTCGCCGGCCCCTGAGTCAGGCCATGACCGCCGGTCCTACAGGCTGCTCTCCATTCTGCTCCACTGCGATGACCTGGTAACTCCCCCCGAGCTGAGTCGGCTCAAGGGCCTTTGATGATTGACGGTGGGGGAGAGTGGAGTACAGTGGTGCTCCGTGGGGCAAGATTGAGGCCAGCGAGACACGGTGTGGAGGACCTGGGGAGGTGATGCGGGTGTTTCTCGGCACCCACACGCCTCGCCTCGACGAGAAAGGCCGGCTGATTCTGCCCGCCAAGTACCGCGAAGAGCTTTCCGCTGGGCTCGTGCTCACCAAGGGCCAGGAGCGGTGTCTGTATGTCTTCCCGGTCAGCGAGTTCGGCCGGATCACAGAGGCGCTGCGGACCGCGCCCGTGACGGCAAAGGCTGTGCGGGATTACAGCCGGGTCTTCTTCGCCAGCGCGTCAGACGAGGAACCGGACAAGCAAGGTCGGATCACGATCCCGCTGACCCTGCGGGAATACGCGGGGCTGCAGCGCGAGTGCGTCGTGATCGGAGCGAACACGCGGCTGGAGATCTGGGACGCCACGGCCTGGACCACCTACCTCGAACAGCAAGAGGACGCGTTCTCCGACGCATCTGAGGAGGTACTGCCAGGAGTTCTGTAACGGCGCGCTGGATGCCCGGCGAGGTCTCCACCCGTGCTTCGGGCCAGCGGCCCGGCTGATGTCACTTCCCCGGCGTCAGGCGGCCACCGCGACTCTGAGGGCAGCGGCACGGATGGCGGCCCGGCCGGGCATCGCGCCAGCACGGCACCCACAGCGACGGGCACGCACGAGAGCAGTGAGCAGCAAGCGAGGGGGCATCATGGGAACGGCTGCGGCCGCCCACCTGCCGGTTATGCGGGACCGGGTGCTCGAGCTGCTCGCTCCTGCCCTGACAGCGCCCGGCGCAGTGTTGGTCGACGCCACGCTCGGCCGCGCCGGTCACGCTAGGGCGCTGCTAGCCGCTCATCCTGGCCTCAGCCTCATCGGCATCGACACCGATGCGAGCGCGATCGAAGAGTCGCGCGTTGCGCTCGTCGATTTCGGCGACCGCGCAACGCTGGTGCAAACGGTCTACGACCAACTGCCGCAGGTGCTCGCCGACGCCGGCGTCCGCGCCGTTCAGGGCGTCTTGTTCGACCTGGGTGTGTCCTCGCCACAGCTTGACGACCCCCGCCGCGGGTTTGCCTACGCGGAGGACGCACCGCTTGACATGCGGATGAATCAGGCGGCCGGCCTGACTGCCGCCGACGTACTCAACTCCTATCCAGCTGGCGAGCTCGCGCGGGTGTTGCGGGAGTACGGGGAGGAGCGCTTCGCCCGGCGCATTGCCGACGCCGTCGTGCGCGAGCGCGCACGAGCGCCGCTCACCAGCTCGTCACAGCTCGCGCGCATTGTGCGCGAGTCCATCCCGGCACGGGCCAGGCGAACCGGCGGCAATCCCGCCAAGCGCACTTTCCAGGCGCTCCGGATCGAGGTCAACGGCGAGCTGGATGCGCTGCACCGAGCGCTGCCAGCCGCGCT
>DATIOU010000239.1:0-23749 GCA_035472835.1 Streptosporangiaceae bacterium
CGCACTTGCGCAGCTGGCCACCGAGGGTCTTATCGCCGACGCGGCCTTCGTGGACGGCAGTCACCGGTTCCACGAGGTCTTCGTAGATCTCTACTTCCTGCGCAAGATCGTCCGGCCCGGGGGTCTGATCGTCATGGATGACAACTGGGCACTGTCGGTGCGGACCGCAGCGGGTTACTACGAGCAGAACCTGGGCTGGATCGCGATTCCCGACGCTTTCGCGAGCGGGACGGTGCGGACCATCGATACCGGCCTCACAGCTGAGGCAGCGCCTCGCTGTCGGGCATTCCGGCTGCCCGACCCGTCGTTTGACCCACCATTCGAGGAGTTCCGCTCGTTCTGAAGTGGCGGCAACAGGGGTCGGCGGCATGGCGCGGGTGACGAATACCGCACCCTTCGAATAAGTGCACTGCGCCAGGACGGCCTGCATAAATGCATTGCGTGGTGCGCGGCAAGCTGGGCATCATCTCGCGAATGGATGATAACGGCGCGATTCGGTGGCGGGCGCTGACCGTTGAGGACGGGGCCGAATGGGCCCGGCTGTTGCTGGCGGTCGAGCGATCCTATGGCACGGAGGACTTCGTCGGTGCCGAGGATCTGGTGGAGGACCTGCGAGATCCGGACGTTGACCCGGAGCGCGGCACGATCGCCGCATTCAGCCAGGGGAGCATGATCGCCTACGCCGGGTTGCGGCCGAGCCCAACCATGACCGGCCGCCATGAGATCGCCCTGTACGGCGCCGTGCATCCAAGTTATCGCGGGCGCGGCCTGGGGACCCGGGTGCTGGCCTGGGCAGAGCAGGCAGCACTGCCACTGCATCAGGAGCGCCACCCGGGCCGCCCGCTCGCGCTATCCGCCGACTGCCCCGGAGGCCAGGAAGACGCCCTCGCGTTATTCGCCTCCGCCGGCTACCAACAGGTCCGCTGGTTCCATTTCATGAGCCGGGACCTGACCGGCGCGGTGCCCGACCGCCCGCTCGCCGAGGGCGTGCGGATCGCCGGGTACGCAGCTGAGTTCTCACAGGCGGCCCGGCGAGTCCGGGACGAGGCATTTGGCGGTCACGGGGGCTCCGCCCAGACAACGGCCGAGAGCTGGCAGCACTTCGTCGGCCACGAGAGGTTCCGCCCGGCCTTCAGCTTCGTGGCGTACCTCGGTGACGGGCCTGTCGGCGTGCTCATCGCCAACGAGTACGACGCTTTCCGGCAGGCAACCGGCCGCCGCGAGTGCTTCGTCGCCACCGTCGGCGTGACGGGGCAGGCGCGCGGGCGGGGCATCGCCTCTGCTCTGCTCGGCCGCTCACTAGCCGCCGCCCGCGCCGACGGCTGCGACATTGCCACCTTGTACGTGGGCGCCGACTCTCCGACTGGCACCCTGACTCTCTACGAGCACGCGGGTTTCACCAGGCAGAGAACCTCAGTCACCCTCATCAAGGACCTTACAGACCAGTAACACCCCCGGAAGGCCGCTGATGGCAAGGACCGCCACCGCTTATGCCGCCGACCCGCCGCGTCGTTGACGGCCTGATGGCCGCGACCGCGCTGGTTCATGACTGGACCCTGGTCACGCGCAACGCTGACAATGTCAGGTCAACGGGATTCCGCCTGCTGAATCCCTTCTCTGAACGAAGCGAGCCAGCTTAGGGTCCCGCACCCTGCGAATAAGGGCATTGCCAAGAAACCGTGGGGCGAAGCCTATTAGTCGCCGTCGGCGGTCGCCTTCCATTGCGGCTTGCGGAGCCGGTCCATTAGCAGCGGCGGAAGAATCCCGATCGCGAGAATCCCGCCGAGTATCAGGACCGCGTAAACGAGCCGGTTGGAGTGGCCGAACTGGGACGGCGGGACGAACCCGATCACTAGCGCGGCCGCGGCCGACATGGCGCCGATCAGGCACAGCAGGCCCAGCGCGGGCGCTCGGTAACCGCGCGCCTGCTCTGGTTGCGAGCGACGCAGCCTGATGGCCGCGATGAACATCAGCACGTACATGATCATGTACACCTGCGTGGCCATCACGGCGAAGATCCAGTACGCGTGCGAAACGCTCGGTATGAAGGCATAGAGCAGCGCTATGGCCGTGATCACGACGCCCTCGGCTGCCAGAATGCGCACCTCGATGCCCTGACGGTTGACCCGCTGAAAGTAAGGCGGAAGGAAACCCTGCTGGCGCCCTATTCTGAGGAGCCCTTCGGACGGGCCGTCCAGCCAGGCCACCATCCCAGCGAGCGCCGCTACCGCCAGGGCGATCGCGACGACCGGCACGCCGAATGCGAGGCCGAAATGGGTCAGGAGTCGGTTGAACGCTTGCATCACACCTGCGGTGAAGCTGATCTGATGTGACGGAACCACCCATGAGATCACCAGTGTAGGGAAGATGAAGACGCCGAGGCACAGGGCCAGGGCCAGGAAGATGGACTTTGGATAGTCGCGGCCTGGGTTCCGGAGTTCGTCGACGTGCACGGCGTTGACTTCGACGCCGGCGTAGGTGAAGAAGCTGTTGACCACTAGCACGATGCCGCCGAGCCCCCGCCAGGCGGGCAGGAGATGGTCGGCGGTCATCGGCGCGTCTGCGTGGTTTCCCTGAAGCAGGTACGCGACGCCCAGAGCTACGATGATCACTCCGGGGATCAGCGTTCCTATCACCGTGCCGCTTGCCGAGAGCTTGGCCACAAAGATTGAGCCCCGTGAGGTCACCAGCACGCCGGCCCAGAACAGCACGATGATGATGACGGCTGTGTAGACACCGTTACCGGAAAGGCGCGGATCGATGACGTAGGCGAGAGTGTCGGCGATGTAGGCAAGCAGTGCCGGGTAAAAAAAGATGGTCTGAGCGAACTCGCACCATACTGCGAGCAGCCCCATCGGAGCGGAGATGCCCTGCTCCACCCAGTTGTAGACGCCTCCCGGCCAGCCGGAGGCCAGCTCCGCTGCGACTAGCGAGACGGGCAGCAAAAACAGCAGCGCGGGCAGGACGTACAGCGATATCGAGGCCAGTCCGAGCACCGCCAGCGGCGGCGTCGACCCGAGGTTGCCGACCGAGCCCACCGTGATGACCGCCAGCGCCACCCAGGTAATCAACTTCCGGTCTGCTGGTTGTGCCGCATGGCCGGCGACAAGCGGCCGACCGCGAACCACGGTGTTGCCCGTAGCCAGCGTTGTTCGCGGCTGCTGGCGCCGTCGTTCCCACAAGGACTACCGTCGCTCAATCTGACGGGAATCAGCTGAGCTGAATGCCGGGCTCGTCGGCGCTGCCGCCGTCCGGACCGCCGATGTCCCGTTGATCGATCTCCACGGCAATCCAACTGGCCCCTCGCCGCGGTGGCCCCGGGCCGTGCTAGTCAGCCCGGCAGCCAAGCCCGCCGGGCCGGCCGGTAGCCGCCGCTGTGCTTGTTGTGTCACGCGCCTCTCCTATGTGCCTCAGGTCTGCCGGGCTGGCATACGCATTCGACGTCCTCGGGGTACAAGCCGTCGTGTCGTACACGGTCCTTCACAACGTATGGTCGCGCGGTCATGCAGCGCACTGGGATGCGGTACACAGGTTAAATCCGGCCCGCGGCATCGTTAACGGGAGGGACGGGACCAAGACGACGCCCTTTCGCTGTGTGCTTGATAGTCCTGCTCGGTGGCGTCGTGGGAAACGCTTCGTTAGGCAATCTTGCGGTGATAGGTGGCCATGGCGAGGGCGTAGGTGACGATCAGGATGCCCAGGCACTAGGCGAGAGCGATCCAGATGTCCGAGCTAACAGGCTGCTGTGCGAGCAGGTCGCGGATCGTGTTGACGATGGATGTCACGGGCTGGTTGTACAGGAGGTTCACATGGCGGCCGGCGTTAGCTTGCGGTGCAAGAATCCCGCGGTCGCCTGGGCGGCTTGGGTGACGTAGGGCTCGCCGTCATAGAGGTCGATGTGCTGGCTGGCGTCAAGCCAGAGGATCTCCTTGTCGCCCGGCGTTCGCTCATATAGCGCCTGCGCAAGTTCCGGTGAGCAGTAGGCGTCCGTCTTGCCGTGGACGATCAGTAGCGGGGTGTCGGCTAGGAGTCCGGCCGCGCCCAGAGCATCGAAAGTCATCAGCGAATGCAGTGATCCCCTGGTGACCTGGTTTCGCCAGCGCGGTGAGAACGAGCGGGTGGCGTTGCCGTAGTACGCATACGGCTCCTTGCCGCCCATGGCTGCCTCGCCGCCACCCGGAGCCACGGCAGGCATGTACTCCTCGTAATGGGCCAGCGCGGCGGCCAGCGCCGAGCGATACGGGCCGGCTCCCATAGCCTCGAGCATCAGAACTGGGCTGTTGTAACCTCCCGCTATTCCGGCCACCGCCTTGACGCGCGGGTCACCGGCTGCCGCGCGCACGGCGTAGCCGCCGCCGAGGCATATGCCGACGATGCCTATCCTGGCTGCGTCCACCTCCGCGCGGCCGCCCAAGGCGGTCACCGCGGCCCTCAGGTCGGCCAGCTTCCCCTGGCTGTCTTCATGGCCGGGTCGGCCGCCGCTTTCACCGAAGCCGCGGTGGTCAAAAGCGAGCGTCGCAAACCCAGCGGCCGCGAGGCGCCTGGCGTAAGTCCCCACGACCTGTTCCTTGACGCCAGTGAAGGGGCCAGTGAGCACTACGCCAGGCCGTGGGCGCTCGGCTTCTGCGCTACGAAGCTCGCCTGCTAGGTCGACGTCGTCGCTGCGAAAGGTCACGCGCTCGGCCTTGACCGTAAGCTCAGTCATGAAATCAAGGCTAGGAATCAAGATGCTGGCCCCGCCAGAAGGCACTTCGAAGTGCCCTCCCACGGGAGAACACCATGACACTCGTCATCCCTGATGTCCTGGAAGAGAGCTGCGCCACCAGGCAGGCGCTCGAGCGGCTGGCGGCCAAGTGGCGGGTCCTGCTCGTTTATGCACTGCTCGCCGGACCTCAGCGCCACGCCGACCTGCGCCGTCGGCTCCCCGGCATCACCCAGAAGGTTCTGACCGCGACATTGCGCGGCATGGAAAGCGACGGGCTGGTCGAACGGCGCGTGCTGAAGGACACAGCCCCGCAGCACGTGGAGTACGCCCTGACTGCCCTCGGCAAAACCTTGCAGGAGCCCCTGTCGGCCATCTGTGCCTGGGCGATAGAACACGGTTAGAGCTGACTTCACGCGAAGGCGCCCATGCCTGCTGCGATATACGAGCGCCGCACGCAGCTGCGCTCGTGAGCCCGTCAGCCGAGCTGAGTCCAGTTCAGCACAGTTCAGTCCAGTTCGGGCCAGTTGATGAGCTGCGGCACCAGCTCGGCGACGCCCTCGATCTGTAGATCATGGACAGTGTCGCGGCGGTAGAACGCGAGCACCATGTCGCTCGGGTCTGCGGTCACGATCGCGGTCGCCTTCACGTTGCCGTGCACGTCACCCTGGAGTACGCGCACGCCAACTGGCCCGAGGTCCAGCAGCCACGTGCCGGCCGGCCCGGTCTCGAGTATGACCGTTGCCGGTTCGTACGGCCATGGCCCGTTAGTCGGCAGCTCCACCGTGATGAACTCGTTGACGCCGTCGGTCGCCACCGGATCGGGCAGCGGCAGTCCGTGACCCGCGGCCTGCTGCGCGTCGAAGGCATGCACCGCGACTTCCTGCACCTGGTGCCTGGCCACTGCGCCCGAAGTGTTGGGCGCCATGTCGAATTCTTCCCACCAGGTCCAGCACAGACGGCTCGGGCCAGCGTTGGCCAGAGCTTCGGTCAGCCGTGCCGTGGCGCCCGCTGACCACTCGAGCAGATCACCGTGCGGCTCCCGGTCACCGATCGCGTCTTCGGTCGGCGGCTCCTCGGCCGGTCCGGCGTCTACGGTTGCGGCCCAGAAGAGCTGGACCTGACCCAGGTGCGTGATCAGGTCGGCAACCGTCCAGTCTGGGCAGCCAGGAACGCGCGCGCCGAGGCCGGCCTGGGCGGCCGCGTCCCGCAGCGCGGCGGACCGGTCCTCGATCAGGGCCAGCGCGTCCGGGAAGCTGAGAGTCTGCATGCCAGCCGTTCTAGCACGGGTCACCGACGGCGGCCCGGGCGGCTGTAACTGGCCGCAGCAGGTGACGTGCGGCACGGTCATTTGGCGCCATTTCCGCGCCGATCACGGAATTCACTGTGACGACATTCCTGCGGCATCGGAATGTGGACCTCGGGATGCAGTGTGTGATGCGCTATACAAGTCTCAGTGCAAGGGAGGGAAATGGGGTCAACGGACCAGCGATCTTCCCTAATCGGCCGCGAAGCCGTCGGGGGGTGGCTGAGCCGTTCCCGACGGTTCGCTGCCGCCGCGCCGCTGCCTGTGCAAATTCTGCTCGTCGCCGTTGTCTGCCTATTCGCTCCGGCGTTGGTCGCCATCGGACTATTTGCCGCGCTGGCGTACGCGCCGTACGCGCTCTGGACGGGCGATAGGTCGAGGCTCGCCTCGGCAGCGGTGGCGCTGTGGGGTGTCGCAGTTACGGCTGCGCTCGCGCATGGCGCGGCGGAGCCGCGGTATCTGCTGCTGGCGCTGTCGCCCGTGGTGGCGGTGGTGGCCAGGATCGGGGTGCTGGGCCGGCTTCCGGTACCGTGCCGGACGACTGCGTGGGTCATGGCCTGGTCGTTGCCAATCGGCATCGCGGCGTTGCGCATCTGGCAGAGCCAGCGCTTGTTCGGGCCCGCGGCGGCCTGGCTTATCGCGCTGGCCGTTCTTGGCTGGCGGCTGGCGAAAGCGCTGCAGGACAGCAGGGAACAGAGTCGCCGTTCAGTCATGGCCGGCACGCTCGCTGCGCCGTTCGCGATGGCGGCCGCCGAATCGGGCGGTCGTCTCGGCGAAGGACTCGCCGGTAGCGGTGGCGCCGTCGCCGGCGCCTCCGGGGTCCGAGGTGCACCCGGCAACGTGCGCATGGTTGAGGCCGTCGACGCCGCACGCAACCTCGACGCACGAAGTGCACCAAGCCAGACGAGCCCGGCCGCAGCCCCTAACTGGCCCGTCATCACCGTCGACGAGGCGATGGCCGAGCTGACCGCTATGGTCGGGCTGGCCGCCGTCAAGGACCAGGTGCACTCGATCACGGCGTCGGTAGAGGCGGCGAGGCGCCGGGCAATCGCGGGCCACGGCACTGAGAAACCGACGCAGCACTTCGTGTTCCTAGGACCGCCGGGCACGGGTAAGACGGCTGTCGCCCGCGTGATCGCCAAGATCTTCTACGCGTT
This sequence comes from Streptosporangiaceae bacterium, assembly GCA_035472835.1. Classification (GTDB taxonomy): domain Bacteria; phylum Actinomycetota; class Actinomycetes; order Streptosporangiales; family Streptosporangiaceae; genus JAJYUU01. The sequence goes on from DATIOU010000239.1 coordinate 7,166, forward strand.
CGGCCTGCTCGAATCGCCCGCTGTTGTGGAGGCTCAGCGCGCCGACCTGGTCGGCGAGTACCTCGGCGCGACCGCGATCAAGACGAATGAGCTCATCGACACAGCGCTCGGCAGCGTTCTGTTCATCGACGAGGCCTACAGCCTCGTGAACGAGGGTGACGGCCAGGGCGACAGGTTCGGTAACGAGGCCGTCCAGGCATTGCTCAAGCGGGCGGAGGACGACCGCGAGAATCTGATCATCATCCTCGCTGGTTACGAGCGCCAGATGGAGTCGTTCCTGGCTTCCAACCCGGGGCTGAACTCGCGTTTCGGCCTGCGGGTCAAGTTCCCGACGTACTCGCCGGCCGAGCTGATGGCGCTGGCAGAGAACGCCGTGCAGGGACGCGGCGAGCTGCTTGACCCCGACGCGCGGCCAGTGCTGCGGCGCATGTTCGAGGAAATCGGTCGCCGTCGCCTGGCGGACGAGCTGGGCAACGGGAGATTCGTCCGTAGCCTGATCGCCAAGGCCGGACAGCAGCGCGATGTGCGCGTCATGGCCGGCCCGGCCGAACCCACTGCGGCCGAGCTGGTCACGATCCGCGGGCAGGACCTCGAGCTGGCCTACGCGGAGCTCACCGCGAGGTTCCGTGGCTACGTCGACACGCCGACCGTCGAGGGCGCGCTCGCCGAGCTGGACGCGCTGGTTGGCCTCGAACCGGTCAAGCGCCAGGTGCATGAGATCGTCGCGCAGCTTCAGGTTGCCCGGTTGCGGGATCGGCAGGGACTCGCTAGCCAGCCGCCGTCCCGGCACTTTGTCTTTAGCGGGCCGCCCGGCACAGGCAAAACCACGGTGGCGCGCATCCTCGGCCGCATCTTCGCGGCCCTCGGGCTGCTGGTTCGGCCTGAGGTAGTCGAGGCGCACCGAGCCGACCTGGTCGGAGAGCATCTCGGCTCGACCGCGATCAAGACGTCCAGGCTCATCGACTCGGCGATGGGCGGCGTCTTGTTCATCGACGAGGCGTACGCCCTGTACAACGACGCCTACTCCGGCGGCGACGCGTTCGGCTCCGAGGCGGTCGCCACGCTGCTCAAGCGCGCCGAGGACGACCGCGAACGGCTCGTCGTGGTCCTAGCCGGGTATACCGACGACATGGACAAGCTGCTCCACAGCAACCCGGGCCTAGCCTCCAGATTCAGTACCAGGATCGCGTTCCCCAGCTATACGGCTACCGAGCTGAGCCAGATCGCGCAGGTCATCGCCGCCCAAGCCGGCGATACGTTTGACGCGGACTCGGTGCCGGTGATGCAGTCGATCTTCACGCAGGCCGTCGAGGCGGGCCGGATCGACACACTCGGGAACGGCCGGTTCGCCCGCTCGCTGTTCGAGCGTGCGTGCGCGTCGCGGGACGTGCGCGTCTCCCGCCAAGGCGAAGCGGCTACGGCCACCGACCTCACCACGGTGCTCGCGGGCGACCTGCTGACCGCCTACCGTGAGCTAGCCGGCTGACGGCGGCGCTGGCAACGCCAGGCCGCGGCTGACCCGGAACCTGATCTGCTGGCCAGGCCGCAGCTGCGCAGCCCGGCCAATGTCGGCGGCAGCCACGACCGCTATGACGGGGTAGCCGCCCGTCGTCGGATGGTCGGCCAGCAGCAGGATCGGCTGGCCGTCGTGAGTGACTTGCAGTGAGCCCGTCGCCACGCCCTCGCTCGGCAGCTCGCCGGGCCGCTTGCGGCGCAGCTCGGGCCCGGTCAGCCGCAGCCCGGTCCGGTTGCTGGCCGGGCTCACCACATACGTCCCGTTGGCCAGGCCGCCGAGCGCGGCGGCGGTGAACCAGTCGTCGCGCGGCCCGGCGATCACCCGCAATTCCACCGGACCGGCGGCGGATCCGGCAGGATCAGCGGCGCGCGGCCGCAATGCTCGGGTCTCTTCTGGACCGGAACGGCGCCGATTCAGCGGCAGCCATTCGCCTGTTCGCAGCGGACTTGGCCCGAGCCCCGACAGGCAGTCTGTTGACCGGCTGCCGAGCACCGGTCTCACGCCGATGCCGCCGGCGATGCCGACGTAGCTCCGCAGCCCGGTCGTTGGCGCGCCGAGCCTGACCACTGAGCCGGCCGGGACAGTGAATGCGGTGCTGGCTGACACTTCGCGGTCGCCGGCAACCGAGCTGACCCGAATCGGTGTCGACGCGCCCGTGACCGCGACGACCGCGTCACAGTCGAAACGCATCGCGAGCCGGCCGAGCGTCACCTCCACGCAGGCGGCGTCGGCCTCGTTCCCGACGAGGTCATTTGCGAGCCGCAGACTCGCGGTGTCGGCGGCGCCACTGCCCGGTACGCCGAGATGTGCGAGGCCTGCGCGGCCGAGATCCTGCACGGTCGCGAGCGGACCTGGCTGAAGGACCTCAGCGCGGCGGGCCGCGGCGATCGGATCAGCCTCGCGCCGCTGCCGCGAGGGAGCAGCCGGGAGGCTGTCGACTGCCCGGAACCGTACGCGCGTACCGGGGGCCAGCAGGGTAGGCGGGTCCCGATCCGCCTGCCAGAGCGGGGCAGCGGTCCGGCCCAGCAGGCGCCAGCCACCAGGCGACGTCGCCGGATAGACGGCCGCCAGTCCGCCGGCGATGGCCACCGAGCCGGCCGGAACGCGCAGTCGGGGGCTATCAAGCCGGGGCACGGTGGCGAGCAGCGGGTCGAGTCCGGTGAGATACGCGAAACCAGGCGCGAACCCGAGCCAGCCGACCCGGTACTGCGCGGCCTGATGCCGGGCGATCACATCCGCGACGGACAGCACCGTGAGCGCTGCGACGTCGGCCAGGTCGGGCCCGTCGTAGCAGACCTCGATCTCGATGTCGGATCGCCCGGCCAGGTCAGCTGCGCCGCGAAGACTGTGGTCGTCGACGAGCGCGGTCAGCCGGGCCGCCAGCGCGCTGGTGTCCCAGCTGCCTGGATCGACGGCGACCAGTACGGTCGCGGCGCCGGGCACGACGTCAGTGACGCCCGGCAGATCCGCGGACCTGATGAGGGCGGCGATGGCGGCGGCCCCGTTCCCATCTTGATGGGTTGCCGGTGCCTCGAGCAGAAGCGCCGCGTCGCCGGCCGATCGGACCCGTATCACGCAAATGACGCCAGCGTGACGCCTGCCTGGTCGAGCGCGGCGCGGATGGCGGCGGCTAGCTGAACGGCGCCTGGCGTGTCGCTGTGGACGCAGATGGAGCGGGGGCTCACCTCGAGCACGGCGCCGGACACTGTCTTGACGGTGCCGTCGACGACCATCGCTACCGCGCGCGCCGCGACAGCCTCCGGGTCAGTCAGCACGGCGCCCGGCTCGCCCCGCGGCACCAGCGTCCCATCGTCCCGGTACGCGCGGTCCGCGAACGCCTCCGTGATAGCCCGCAGGCGGACGTCTTCCGCTGCCCTCTCGAGCGCGGATCCGGGCAGCGTCAGCACCGGCAGCGCCGGGTCGTAACAAACCGCCGCTGACGCGATCGCCGCGGCCTGCTCAGGGTCAGTGACGGCGCGGTTGTAGAGGGCGCCGTGGGGCTTGACGTACCGAACGCGGCCGCCTTCTGCGCGCGCGACGCCGTCGAGTGCGGCTATCTGATACAGCACTTCGGCGGCCAGTTCCTCAGGCGGAACGATCATCGGCCGCCGGCCAAAGCCAGCCAGGTCGCGATACGACACCTGGGCACCGATCGTGACGCCGCGGGCGACTGCTCCGGCGCAGGCCCGCCGGATCGTCAGCGGGTCCCCGGCGTGGAAGCCGCAGGCGATGTTGGCGCTGGTGACGATCGCGAGCAGGGCCTTGTCGTCGCCCAGTCGCCAGGCGCCGAAGCTCTCGCCGAGGTCAGCGTTGAGGTCGATCACGCGCCCCGGCCCCGTCTGGGGCTGAATCATCTGGCGCTCACCACCCTGGGCCGGGTCAGCCGTGCTCTTCCGGCGGGAGGTCGGCGAGCGCGGCGGCGATGTCGCGGTCCCGGGCGCCGGCCGACCGCACCGTGTCTATGAGCAGGTGCAGCACCTCATGCCGGCCTTCGCCCAAGTCAAGCATCCGCTGGGCGGCGTCCCAGAGCTCGGGCGGGTCGCCCCGCCAGAGCCGGTCAGCGAGCGCGATGTGCCGGTCGATGTGCTCGCTGTTCGCGTCCCGCTCACCCCGGCCGTGCGCGGCGTCGGCGTCGTCGTGGTCGGCGGCCAGCAGCTTCCGGCGGTCAGCGTGCCGGGATGGATCGAGGGTCGCCAGATCAGTGCCGCGATAGCTGCCCCGCAGCAGCGGGAACGCGAAGACGCGCCTGGCCAGGGCCTCCAGATCGCCGTCGGGCAGCAGACGCGCGACCATGTCCGGCCCGAGACCGAGCGACGCGGGATCGCGGTAGACGCTCGGGAACGTCCGCATGGCGTCGATCACTGCGTCAAGCGTGGTCGCGATCGCGGCTTCGTCCAGCCCGGATCGCGCGCCCGCCCAGCGAACCCAGGCGAGCAGCACATGCGGCATGGCTTCCTGATCCGACTTCGACAGGACCACTTTTCGGGGCAGCCAATCCAGCAGGAAGGTCTCGGCCTTCGCCGGGCTCACCCGGAGCGGGCGCCCGAAGTCGCGGTCGCAGCCGTAGTCCACGATGTGGTCGGCGCACCGGCTCGCGGCTTGGCGGTCAGACAAATCTTCGGCTTCGTCGGAGGCCAGGAACTCAGCCACGAGCATGGCGCGCCGGTCCTTGCGCCACAGCGCGCGGCGGGTGGCGGCGTTCACGGCTGGCGCGATCGGTACCGCTGGCTGGCTCGGCACGCCGGCCGGCTGCACCGGCGGCAGCGTCCGGACCCTGGCCCGGATGAACGCGTGATAGGAGGGGAACGAGGCGCTCACGGTGGGCTCCGCCGCTGCCTCCGTCGTCGCCAGCGCCGTTGCCAGGATTCGCCGCGCTTGCGGGGGGTCGATCTGCATGAACGTCGGCGCTACGCCATTGCCGCCGCGGCAGTAGTCGAGCAGCTTGGCGACCTGCGAGGTGACCCACCCGTCGCGAGCCAGGCCGCCGGCGTTGTAGTCGACGACGACGACGAGCGCGTGCTGTTCCTGGCCCGCGTAGCTGAACACGCAGACGACCTCGTCGCGGTCGCCGAAGGCATCAGAGTTGACGTAGCACTCGGCCGCCTCGACCGCACCGACGTGCTCGGCCCAGGCGGGCCGGGCTACGCCGCTATCCATCAGGGCGAGGGCGGCCTGCTCTGCCTGGACGGCCTGCCGCGACGTGCCGAGGCACGCGATGCCCGAGAGCAACGCCAGCGCGGCCGGGCTGCCCTGCTCGGCCGCGTAGCTCACTAGCCCTTCGCCGACCAGTTCCTCGATACCGGCCCGGCGCCTCGCGCCGCGCGTGCCGCCCGCCCGATGGCCCCACCAGGTCCCGAGCAGCTCGCTCACCATGAGCTCGGCGTCCAGCGGGCTGCGCACCGCGAGCAGCTCGCGGGCAGCCCGCAGCATCTCGGCGAAGAGGGCGTTCGGCGGTGGGGTGCCACGGCCACCGGCAACGCGGCCCCGCGCAGGACCAGAGGAGGCTCGATGACCCCGGTTACCCGCTGGCTCTCGGCGTCGGCTCTGGGGGCTCACTGTTCTAGCTTCGCAGATTTCCGGAGTGGCCACGCCCCGCCTCGCCATGCTCGCGCCCGATTCTCAGGTATCCGGGATAGTTCGCCGGAATCAAGAAGAGCCGAGAGCACCGCTTCCGTCCGTCTTTCGAGCGAACAGCCCATTAGTCCGGTAGCGTCCTACTGAGCCACGCCTGCCTGCTTGCTGTCCAGCCTGCCTCCCTGCTGTGGCGCCTCCCGGCGGGGCCGAGCATGCGGGTCTGGTACATAAGTGATAATTAAGTATTTGAGTATCTAAGCGGCAAAATCCGGTACTCGGGATCAGGCCGGCTGACAGGTTGATCCTGGCGCGAGAGGACGGCGGTTACCACATGCGAGCAGGACTTGCGGCGTACCGGCGAGCCCAGCGCCGCCTGCGGGGCCGAGCCCTGGCCGCGTGGGTTGCCGGGGCGGCTCTCGCTGCCGTGCTGACCGCCTGCGGGCCTGCGTCGAGCGCCGTCTCCGGAAGCAGCGGCAGATCGACGGGCTCGGCGAGCAACTCGGTCACTTATGCCATGCAGCCGGGTGGATTCGCGAACTACCCTTTCCCATTCTTTGCCGGCAAAAATTACATCGGTGACGACACCGTCTACAACGTCAACGACTTCCAGTACCAGCTGTACCGGCCGCTGTACTGGTTCGGCACCGGCACCACCCCGTACCTGAATCCCGCGGAGAGCCTGGCCGAGAAACCCCTTTACTCAAACCATCACGTGACGATCCGGCTCAAGCAGAACTACAAGTGGTCGAACGGGGAGCCGGTAGAGGCGAGCAACGTCGTGTTCTTTATGAACATGATGAAAGCCCTGGGCAAGAACTGGATCTTCTGGAGCCAGACAGGCTTGCCCACCGACGTCACGAATGTCAGGGCGGCGAGCAAGTTCGTCGTCACGTTCGACATCACCACGCGCCAGTTCTCCCAGTCGTGGTTCACCAACAACATGCTCAGCGAGATCACCCCGATGCCCGCGTACTGGGACCGGACGAAGAACGGGCCGAGCCACTGCTCCACCACCGTCTCCGACTGCCTCGCGGTCTACAACTACCTGAACTCCCAGGCGATCAAGCCCACGACGTCATTCGCCACATCGCCGATCTGGAGCATCGTCGACGGCCCGTGGAAGATCCAGAGCCTCGACAGCCAGGGCAAGCTGGTCCTCACCTACAACACGCAGTACGGCGGCCCGGTCAGCCCGCACCACATCACCACCTTTACCGAGCTGCCATTCACCTCCGAGCAGGCCGAGTACAACGTCCTCCAGGACCCGACAAGCAGCCAGACCATCGACGTGGGCTATCTCCCGACAGTGGACGCGCCGGTGCCGCCGGCCGGCCAGCTCGTCGGCGCCAATCCGTCCTCACTCTCGAATTACCAGCTCAGCGTCCTGTATGTCTGGCAGATGACGTACTTCCCGTACAACTTCAACAACAACACCGGCCAGGCGCCGATCTTCAAGCAGCTCTACTTCCGGCAGGCGTTCCAGGCCCTGGTTGACCAGGAAGGCGTCATCGACGGCCCGCTGCACGGCTACGGCAAGGCGACAACCGGTCCGGTCAGCACCTATCCCCTGACGAAGTACCTGGCGCCACAGCTCGCGGGCCACCGCGATCCCTGGACGCTAAATATCCCCAGGGTGCAGAAGACGCTCCAGGCCCACGGCTGGACAGTGAATCCCAACGGAATCGACACCTGCGCCAAGGGCGGGGCCGGACCTGGTCACTGCGGCGCGGGGATCGCGGCGGGCACGCCCCTCAAGTTCACGCTCCAGTACGCGCTCGGCAGGGACTGGATGGAATCGGCGGTCCGTGAGCTCGCGTCCAACGCCTCGCTCGCTGGCATCCAGGTGAGGCTGGATGGGAAGTCTTTCGGGGACGTCGTGAACTCGGCTTTTGGCCTCAACGGTCAGGGCTGGCAGATGGCCTTCTGGGGCTCGTGGACGTACGCGCCTGACTACCTTCCAACTGGTGACACGCTGTTCGCCTCGGCCGCGGCCAACAACGCCGGCGCCTACAACGACCCGCACAACGATCAGCTGATCACCGCGTCGCTGGACGCGCGGAGTCCCTCGGAGTTCGACACTGCGATGTACGCCTGGCAGAACTACCTAGCCGGCCAGCTGCCCGTCGTGTACGAGCCAGACGCGCCCACGCTGATCGAGACGATCAAGGGCCTGGATATAGGCCCCCAGAACAGCGCGCTCGACATCACCCCGGAAATGTGGTCCTACCGGCAGTGAGACAGTGCGGGCCAGGCAGGCCAGACTCGTGACGGCGTACCTGACCCGCCGGATTATGCAGGCGATCGGTGTCCTGCTGCTCGTGACCGTGGTCGTATTCGCCCTGATTAGACTTGCCCCTGGTGGCACGACGGCCGATGTGCTCGGTACCGGCTCGCCGCATCAGCAGTTCCTGCTGCAGTACCTGACCTGGCTCAGCCACGTTGTGCGCGGTGATCTCGGCTACTCGCGGGTGCGCAACGAGAGCGTCACCTACTTGCTTGCCGCCAGCCTGCCGCGGACCTTGGCGCTGATGGGGATCTCGACGCTAATTGCGCTGCTGATCGCGATCCCGCTCGGGCTGATCCAGGCGACCCGGCGCGGCCGCGCCACCGACCACGTCCTGGGCGGCCTGACCTACGTGCTCTACGGCACGCCAACATTCGTGCTCGGCGCGCTGTTGATCCTGTTCCTTGCGATTGACAAGCACCTTTTCGGGGCCGAAGGGCCGCAGGCACCCGGCATCGTCGGCGTCGTGACTGACGTCCGCGACCTCACGCTGCCGGTCCTCACGCTGGCCCTGGTGACCATCGCCACGTTCGCCCGGTACATGCGTTCCGCGGCGATCGACACCCTCGCGCAGGAGTACGTCGAAGCGGCCAGAGCGCGCGGCGCCGGCCAGCGCCGGGTGGTCGCCGCGCACGTGCTGCGCAACTCGCTTGTTCCCATCGTGACGCTGGTCGGGCTCAGCTTCCCCCAGATCGTCGGCGGCGCGGTGGTCGTGGAGAGCCTCTTCAATATCCAGGGCATGGGCTGGCAGATCTGGCAGGCCGTGGTGAGGCACGACTTCGCGGTCACGCTCGGCTTCACGCTGGTGATCAGCGTCGGCGCAGTGCTCGGGTCGCTGCTCGCTGACGTGGGCTACGCCGCGCTCGACCCGCGAGTCAGGTTCGCACGCGCATGACGACGAACCAGGCAGCCAGCAAAGGCGCGCCCGCCCGCGGCAGCCGCGGCCGGCACGCTGGTCCCGCGTCAGCTGGCCAGCCGGTCAGCGTCGGGCGCGCTGAAGTCGCCCTCCTCGCCCGCCGCGGCCTGGCCATTTGCCGGGCTAATCCGCTGGTCACGGCCGCCAGCGTGATCATCGTGGCGGTGGTGGCTGGCTGTTTCCTCGGCCCGATGCTCTACCACACCGACCAGTCGCACGTGTTCTTGTCCGCTGCCAATCTGTCGCCCCGGACCGGGCATCCATTCGGCACCGACGGGGAGGGAGCAGATGGGCTCGGCCGGGTGATGAAGGCGGGCCAGGTCTCTCTTGAGGTGGGCGCCGCGGCCGGCCTGCTGGCGGCCGTGCTGGGCTCGATGTGGGGCGCGACGGCCGGATACCTGGGCGGGGCCGTGGACGCCGTCATGATGCGCATCGTAGACGCGGCCATCGCGATACCCGCGATTGTCCTGCTTCTCCTCCTGATCTCGATCTATCGGCCGTCAACGGCGATGCTGATCCTGGTGATCGCGGGCACAGCGTGGCTCGGCACCGCACGCCTGGTCCGGGCCGAGGCGCTGACGCTGCGCGTGCGCGAGTACGTCCAGGCTGCCCGCGTGATGGGCAGCGGCAATGTGCGAGTCATTCTCCGGCACATCGCGCCGAATGCGCTCGGCACGATCGTCGTGAACGTCAGCTTCCAGATCGCCAACGCGATCCTGCTGCTGGCGACCGTGAGCTGGCTGGGCCTGGGCGTCCAGTTCCCCTCGGTCGACCTGGGCGACATGATCAGCGCGGCCACGCAGACCATCTCCAACGGCTACTGGTGGGAGATCCTGGCCCCTGGAGCGGCGATCATCGTCCTGGTGGTCGCCTTCACGATGCTGGGCGACGGCCTGCGCGACAGGCTGGCCGGCGATGGCTGAGGCGGAGCGGGCAGGCCGGCCGCTGGCTGGTCCGGAACCAGCGGGCCCGGTGCTGCAAATTACCGGCCTGCACACCGAGATCCGGCGGATCGACGCGACCGTGCACGCCGTCGACGGGGTGAGCCTCACCGTCGGCGCAGGCGAGTGCCTGGGGCTGGTCGGTGAGTCCGGCAGCGGCAAGACGATGACCGTCAGGTCAGTGCTGCGGCTGCTGCCGCCTGGCGGCCAGATCACCGCAGGCTCGATCGTGCTGGCCGGGACCGAGCTGACTACGCTGTCGGAGCGCTCGATCGAGTCGATCCGCGGCAACGAAGTCGGGATGGTCTTCCAGGACCCGTCGAGCTCCCTCGACCCAACGATGACTATCGGGCGCCAGATCGCGGAATCGGTCGTGGTCCACCGGGGCGCAGACCGCGGGGCGGCAGGAGCGCGCGCCGTCGAGATGCTCGGCCTCGTCCGGATGCCCGAGCCGGAGCGCGTCGCCGCTATGTTCCCGCATCAGCTGTCGGGCGGCATGCGCCAGCGCGCCATTATCGCGGCCGCCCTGGCTTGCGAGCCGCGACTGCTGATCGCGGACGAGCCCACTACCGCGCTGGATGTAACAATCCAGCGCGAGATTCTCGAGCTCATCGATGACCTCCGCGTACAGCTGCACATGGCCGTGATCCTGGTGACGCACGACCTTGGCGTGATCGCAGGGCGGAGTGAGCGCGTGGCCGTGATGTACAGCGGCCGCATCATCGAGCTGGCAGAGACCGCGGCCCTGTTCGCGGGACCGCGGCACCCGTATACGGAAGCGCTGTTTGACGCCCTGCCAGAGATTGCGGGCCAGGCCAGCCGATCTCTGTACAGCATCCCCGGGCGGCCCCCCGACCTGACGGTGCATCCGGCGGGCTGCAGCTTCGCGCCGCGCTGCCGTCAGGTCCGCGACGAATGGTGCGCCAGCCACGAGCCGGCTCTGGACGGCGAGCATCCGGCGCACACGTACGCCTGCTTCTTCCCTCTCGCGGCTAATGGCCTCGCCAGCCAGGGTGGCGCGCGACGACCAGTCAGTTCCTGGGCCGGCGGTCCGGCCGCGGCGCGACTCCCGGTCGATGGGGCCGACGCGCGTCCGGCCGGCGGCGACGGCAGCGAGCCACTGCTCCGGGTGTCCGGCCTGGCCAAGAGCTACCACGTCGAGCGCCGCATGCTCGAGCGCCGCGGGCGCGAGGTCAGCGCCGTCGCCGGGGTGAGTTTCGAGCTTCAGGCCGGGCGGACGTTCGGCCTCGTCGGGGAGTCTGGCTGCGGCAAGACCACGATCGCCAGGCTGCTGGTCGGCCTCGAGCGACCGGATGGCGGCTCGGTCGTCTTCGGTGGCACCGACCTCGGCGCTCTGCCGCCACGGGAGCGGCGCCGCCAGGGCACCGGCATCCAGCTGATGTTCCAGGATGCATTCTCCTCGCTCGACCCTAGGATGCGTGTCCGGTCGATCCTGGCCGAGCCGCTGGCGATCCAGAAGACGTTCCGCCGCCGCGGCCGCCGCCGCCAGGTGGCCAGGATCCTCGACGAGGTCGGATTGCCTGCCGAGGCGGCCGGCCGCTATCCGCGCGAGTTCTCGGGCGGCCAGCGGCAGCGTCTTGCGCTCGCCAGGGCCCTGATTCAGCGGCCTGCGCTCATCGTCGCGGACGAGCCGGTCTCGGCGCTGGACGTGTCGGGCCAGGCCCAGATACTCAACCTGATGCGCAAGCTCCAGCGCCAGTACGAGCTGAGCTACCTGTTCATCTCCCATGATCTGTCGGTGGTCAGGTACATGGCCGACACCATCGGCGTTATGTACGCCGGCAAGCTTGTCGAAGTCGGGCCCGCGGAGGAGATCTGCACGACCCCGGCGCACCCCTACACTCTCGGCCTCATCGACGCGGTGCCAGCGGTCACCAGCCAGCCCGCCCGCCGATCGGGCCCGGCGCCGCGGGCAGCGGCGACAGTGGTCGCCAGCCCCGGATCGGGCGCCGCGCCCGGCGGCGACCCGGCTGCGCTCGCCGGCTGCCGATTCCGGTCCAGGTGCTCGCTGGCGGCTGATATCTGTGCCGAGCACGAGCCGCCGCTGCGCCCGCTCGCGGGGACCGGCCAGCTTGTAGCGTGCCATTTCCCGGTCAATCCAGGCGAACCAGATCGATCGTCTGGCCAGGCAATTCCGAGCATCGCCTAAATCGCCGTATGCCAGCCTGGCCACGCCGTGCCGTTCGGCGCGGCACCGTCGGTTTGTGGCGTTTACGCAGGTCAGCCACTTTGCGGACCGACGGTCAGCGAGGTCGGCAGCAGCGGCTGGCAATGGCGGTGACTCCGGCCAGTTGTTCCTGGCGTCCTGCTTGGGTCCGTTCTTGCCGCTAGCCTTCTTGTGTTCGCATTAAGCCGGAAGGAGCCCGTCGATGGTGCGCGGTCGGCCCGGGTCGAGGTGCCTGCGATGAGCACGGGCATGTCCGTGCCCCGCCCGCGGCTCCCCGGCCTCGACGCGTCCGACTCGGCGCGGATGGCGTCCCTTCTGCAGGAAGCTCCAGTCGGGTTCGCCTTCATCGGGCCTGACCATCGGTTCTTGCGCATGAACTCGGCGATGGAGTCGCTGACCGGCGGTGACGACACCGGCCGGGCAGGCTGCACGCCTGCGGAGGTCTGGCCGCCGGATCTGGCTGCCGCCGCACAGGATGCGCTCGCGCGGGTGGCGGCCGGCGATCGGCCCGTGCCGCAAACCTCGCACGCCGTTGCCACCGCCGTCAGCCAGAACGGCGGCGCACAGCAGGAACGCCACTGGCAGTTCTCCTGGTTCCGGTCGAGTGACGGCGAGGTGAACGGCGTGGCGGCGATAGCGGTCGATGTCACCACGCAGGTCCTGGCGGCCGAAGCGGTGCGCCGCAGTGACGAGCGGTACCGGTCGCTGGTCCAGGCCGGCGCGCAGGTCGTGTGGGTGACGAGGCCGGACGGCGCGATCGCGGAGGACTCGCCCGAGTGGCGCTGGATTACCGGCCAGTCCGCCGAGGAGTACCTGAGCAAAGGCTGGCTCGAGGCGATCCACGGCGACGATAGGGAGCGAGTCGAGGCTGCCTGGCGCGAATGCGTGCGCTCGGGCAAGGTTTTTGACAGCCGGTACCGGGTGCGCAGCCGGACCGGCTCCTACAAGCACTACGACGTTCGCGCCGTGCCTATTGAGCGCGACGGCAAGATCATCGAGTGGATCGGCGCCAGCACTGACGTCACGGCGCAGCGCGAGGCCGAGGAGATGCGGGGCCGCCTGACGGAGCAGTTGTCCGCGGCCGCGCTGCGGACAGCCCGTCTTCAGCAGGCCACCTCGATGCTGGCCGAGGCGCTGACTGTCGAGCAAGTAGTACAGGTCATCACCGAAGTCGGCCGCTCGGCCATCGGCGCGGAGCGCTCCGCCGTCGCCATCGTCGAAACTGACCGGCTCCGGCTGCGCACGATTAATCCGGATGGGCTGCCGGGCAGTCCGGGCGCTCCAGGCGGCGATATCCCGCTGTCAGTCGCCAGCGTAATGACATCCGCCATCACCTCCCGTCGCCCGCTACTGCTGGAGAGTCAGGAGGCGCTGCGACGGTATTTCGATGCCGAGGGCGTGGACGTCAGCCTGTTCCTCGAGCACACCGATGAGAAGGCCTGGGTCGGCCTGCCGCTGCTCTCGTCGGGGGCGGCGCTCGGCGCGCTCCGCTTCTCGTTCACCCGGCCGCGCCAGATCACCGAGGAGGAGCGCGTCTTCCTGGAGGCGCTCGCCGGCCAGTGCGCGCTCGCCCTCGAGCGGGCGACGCTGTACGAGCGTGAGCATACGACTGCCGAGACACTTCAGCGGAGCCTGCTCCTCGACACGCTGCCGACGGTTCCTGGCATCGTCCTGGAAGCCCGGTGCCTGCCGGTGACCAAGAACATGGAGATAGGCGGCGACTGGTACGACGCCTTCCGGCTGCCCGACGGCCGGCTGGCGGTGGCCACCGGCGACGTTATGGGCAAGGGACTGACCGCGGCCGCCGGGATGGGCCGGGTCCGGAATGCGCTCCGGGCGCTCGCGCTCACCGACCCGCGACCCGCAGCCGTGCTCGCCGGGCTCGACCGGCTGTTCCTTGCTACCGAGCTGGCTGAGCAGGTTACGACCGTCGCATATCTGGTAGTAGACCCGCTGACCGGTGAAGGCGTAGCCGGAAACGCTGGCCACTTGCCGCCGCTGCTCCTTTCGCCCGATGGGCCGCCCCGTCTGGATCCGGCCGAGGCCGGCACGCCTCTCGGGTGGGCCAGCCCGCGCCGGCAGTATGCGTTCCGGCTGCCGCCAGGCAACACTGCGGTGCTGTATTCCGATGGACTTGTGGAGAACCGAAAGCGCGGTCTGGACGCCGGGCTCGACGAGCTGGTAGCCGTGGCGGCGCAGGCGCCTGCTGCGGTCGCCGCCGACCCGGCACAGCTGCTCGGTTATCTCGTTAATCGGATGCTGACCGGGTACGAGCAGGATGACGACGTGACTGTGCTAGTCCTGCACGTTCCGGCGCACCGGGACAAGACTGGCGACAGGGGGCGAGCCGGTTCAGTGAGGAAGGGGAGGGCATGAGGAATGCGGGTACCATTCCCCGAGGTTGCGCTCTCCGCCGGGTCGCTGACGGCTCGGGCGTTGCTAGCGCTGCCAGTGCGGAAGGCGATGGCGCTTTTTCGCACCGGTACGACCTACCCGCGCACTGCGCCTAATGTGGTGGACGGGAGAGAACCTCGGGCAGGACGGGCTTTCCTGCCGCGTGTCCGGGCTGCTGGCGTGGTCCAGGGAGCCGGATTGTCGCGGTAGGGTCCGATCCCTGCGACAAGGTATGCCGGAGAGGTGGCAGTGTCGCCTGCGAACTCGAGCAGCCGGGAGCTGGTCGCGGCGTGGTGGCCGTCATCCAGCGAGGGGAAGGGGTGACCGCGGTGGCTAGCGCTGCAGGCTCGGCGGCGCGGCGGCAGAGCCGGCCGCCAGCGCAGGACGCACGCGTTCCGCAGCAGGCCCGTGGCGGCTCTGCCGATGGCAAGTCGCGCACCGACCAGCCAGTAACCCTGGTGCCGGGCGATGGCGTCCCGGCAGCGAGGCGGCCCGCGGGCAGCCGCGGACGCAAACCGGCAGTCAAGCCCGCAAGCTCAGGCAGTGCCAGCTCAGGCAGTGCCAACTCAGGCAGTGCCAGCTCAGGCAATACCAACTCAGGCAGTGCGAACGGCACGAGTGCCGACGATCAGGTTTCCGTAGGCAAGGGTCGTGGCCGGTCTGGCACGACTGGCGCCAAGGGCAGGCAGGGAAAGAAGGCCGCCAGTGAGCTGCCAGGCAGGGGAGAGCATCGTGACAACGGGAGCATGGACGTGACGGCGGACCCCGAACTGGCCGCACAGGCCCTGGTGGAGACCGATCCGGACCTCGCCGACCCTGGCCTGGATGCCGATCCCGATCTCGCCGACGTGGCGGATCTTGAGGGCGATCCAGATCTTGCTGACGTTGCGCTGCTCGACGTTGATGCCGAACTCGAAGAGCTGGAAACCATCGAAGGCGATGAGGCCGACGCGGAGACCGACGGCGAGGACCTGGCTGCCGGGACCGAGGTCGCCGAGGCCGCCGATCCGTCGGCCGGAGCCGCCGACGCCGAGGCGGCGGACGACAGCACCGACGCGGATGCCAAGGCAGACGGCGTCACGGTAACGGCCACCGAGGAGTCCGAGGACGAGGCCTTCGTCTACGGCGACGATGACGAGGACCTGCCCGCCGCGCAGGTCGCGGTTGCCGGCGCGACTTCTGACCCGGTCAAGGACTACCTCAAGCAGATCGGCAAGGTTCCGCTCCTCAATGCCGAGCAAGAGGTCGAGCTGGCTAAGCGGATCGAGGCTGGCCTGTTCGCCGAGGAGAAGCTGGCCGAGACCGCCAGTTCGCTTCGCCCGGAAACCAGGCTGGACCTGGAGTGGATCGCCGATGACGGCCGGCGGGCCAAGAACCACCTGCTCGAGGCCAACCTCAGGCTCGTAGTGTCGCTCGCCAAACGGTACACCGGCCGCGGCATGCTGTTCCTGGACCTGATCCAGGAAGGAAACCTCGGCCTGATCCGCGCGGTGGAGAAGTTCGATTACACCAAGGGCTACAAGTTCTCGACGTATGCGACGTGGTGGATCCGGCAGGCGATCACGCGGGCCATGGCTGATCAGGCCCGGACCATCCGGATTCCTGTCCATATGGTCGAGGTCATCAACAAGCTGGCCAGGGTCCAGCGGCAGATGCTCCAGGACCTCGGGCGCGAGCCGACGCCGGAAGAGCTAGCGGCCGAGCTCGACATGACGCCGGAGAAGGTCATCGAGGTCCAGAAGTACGGCCGGGAGCCGATTTCCCTGCACACTCCGCTCGGCGAGGACGGCGATAGCGAGTTCGGCGACCTGATCGAAGACTCCGAAGCGATCCAGCCCGGCGAAGCCGTCAGCTTCACGCTCCTGCAGGAGCAGCTGCACTCAGTGCTCGACACGTTGTCGGAGCGAGAGGCCGGCGTGGTGTCCATGCGCTTCGGGCTCACCGACGGGCAGCCCAAGACGCTTGACGAGATCGGCAAGGTCTACGGCGTCACCCGGGAGCGCATCCGCCAGATCGAGTCGAAGACCATGTCCAAGCTCCGGCACCCATCCCGCTCGCAGGTGCTTCGGGACTATCTGGACTAATCAGCCCCGCGTCCGCACCGGGCTAACAGCAACTAATTCGGCCCCTGACCAGCTCAGCTGGTCAGGGGCCGACCATTTAGGCAGCACAGGAATTCGGCCCGTGACCAGCGGAGCTGGTAGCGGGCCGAATATGTGTGTCTGGAGGTTAGGAGGCCGCGTCTGTCGGCTTGCTGGTCAGTCTGCCAGT